>NZ_CP114904.1:4855000-5229166 GCF_027497215.1 Micromonospora sp. WMMD812
GTAGCGGGGCTCAAGCACACCGCCGAAGCTGTGGCATTCACATTTTTACCTCGCTTGGACGTGATTCCTTGTGCAGGTGTGTGGATGGGTAGGGGAGCGTCGTGCCGGGGGTGAAGCAGCGGGGTGACCCAGTTGTGGACGCGGCACGAGTGAGAATGCAGGCATGAGTAGCGAAAGAAGGGTGAGAAACCCTTCCGCCGGATGACCAAGGGTTCCAGGGCCAGGCTAATCCGCCCTGGGTGAGTCGGGACCTAAGGCGAGGCCGAGAGGCGTAGTCGATGGACAACGGGTTGATATTCCCGTACCCGCGAAGGAGCGACCCTGATGAACCTCGTTGTGCTAACCACCCGAACTGCCGGCGACCTTCGGGTCAATGGTGGGGAGCGTGGGAACCTGGCGGGTAGTAGTCAAGCGATGGGGTGACGCAGGAAGGTAGCTGAGCCCGGCCGGTGGTTGTGCCGGGGTAAGCGTGTAGGCCGTGTCATAGGCAAATCCGTGGCACATGAAGGCTGAGACGTGATGCCGAGCCGATTCAGGTGAAGTCAGTGATCCTATGCTGTCGAGAAAAGCCTCTAGCGAGTTCCGAGCGGCCCGTACCCCAAACCGACACAGGTGGTCAGGTAGAGAATACCGAGGCGATCGGGCGAACTGTGGTTAAGGAACTCGGCAAATTGCCCCCGTAACTTAGGGAGAAGGGGGGCCGGAGACGTGAAGCCCCGCGCGGGTGGAGCGTTGTATGGCCGCAGAGAGCAGGGGGAAGCGACTGTTTACTAAAAACACAGGTCCATGCGAAGAAGTAATTCGATGTATATGGACTGACGCCTGCCCGGTGCTGGAACGTTAAGGGGACCTGTTAGCTCTTTCGGGGGCGAAGCGGAGAACTTAAGCGCCAGTAAACGGCGGTGGTAACTATAACCATCCTAAGGTAGCGAAATTCCTTGTCGGGTAAGTTCCGACCTGCACGAATGGCGTAACGACTTCCCCACTGTCTCAACCACAGGCCCGGCGAAATTGCATTACGAGTAAAGATGCTCGTTACGCGCGGCAGGACGGAAAGACCCCGGGACCTTTACTATAGCTTGACATTGGTATCCGAATTAGCTTGTGTAGGATAGGTGGGAGCCGGTGAAGTCCATACGCCAGTATGGGTGGAGGCAATCTTGAAATACCACTCTGGTTGATTTGGGTATCTAACTTCGGACCGTTATCCGGTTCAGGGACAGTGTCTGGTGGGTAGTTTAACTGGGGCGGTTGCCTCCTAAAAGGTAACGGAGGCGCCCAAAGGTTCCCTCAGCCTGGTTGGCAATCAGGTGTTGAGTGCAAGTACACAAGGGAGCTTGACTGTGAGACTGACAGGTCGAGCAGGGACGAAAGTCGGGACTAGTGATCCGGCACTTGCGTGTGGAAGCGGTGTCGCTCAACGGATAAAAGGTACCCCGGGGATAACAGGCTGATCTTCCCCAAGAGTCCATATCGACGGGATGGTTTGGCACCTCGATGTCGGCTCGTCGCATCCTGGGGCTGTAGCAGGTCCCAAGGGTTGGGCTGTTCGCCCATTAAAGCGGTACGCGAGCTGGGTTTAGAACGTCGTGAGACAGTTCGGTCCCTATCCGCCGTGCGCGTAGGATACTTGAGAAGGGCTGTCCCTAGTACGAGAGGACCGGGACGGACGAACCTCTGGTGTGCCAGTTGTCCCGCCAGGGGCACGGCTGGTTAGCTACGTTCGGAAGGGATAACCGCTGAAAGCATCTAAGCGGGAAGCTCGCTTCAAGATGAGGTATCCCACCCACATTGTGGGGTAAGGCCCCCAGCTAGACGACTGGGTTGATAGGCCGGAAATGTAAGCCCGGTAACGGGTTCAGTTGACCGGTACTAATAGGCCGAGGACTTGACTACTAAGCTGCTACGCGTCCACTGTGCAACTCCCGACAAACGAACAACAGACCCGTTGGGTGTTGTTTGATATGTCGATAGAGTTACGGCGGTCATGGCGGAGGGGAAACGCCCGGTCACATTCCGAACCCGGAAGCTAAGCCCTCCAGCGCCGATGGTACTGCACTCGGGAGGGTGTGGGAGAGTAGGACACCGCCGGACAATCTTCCCGTCAGGGCCACCCTCTTCGAGGGTGGCCCTGACGCGTTTCCCACCCCGTATCCGGGGCGACCCGGACGCCGTCCGTCGTTTCCGCCGATCCGAATCCCGTCCTCGGTAGCGTCGGCATCGGAGCTGCTTCGACGAGGGGTCGACTGACCGGGGGGCGGGCATGAGGATCGGCATCATCGGCTCGGGACACATCGGCGGCAACCTGACCCGTCGGTTCCGCGCGATCGGACACGACGTCACCGTGGCCAACTCGCGTGGCCCGCAGACGCTGCGGGACCTCGGCGGGGAGACCGGCGCGGAGACGGGCACGGTCGAGCAGGCCGTCCAGGACGCCGACCTGGTGGTGGTCGCGGTACCGCTGATGGCCGTACCCGACCTGCCGCCCGGCATATTCGCCGGGAAGATCGTGGTCGACGCCGACAACTACTACCCGGACCGCGACGGCGACATCCCGGAACTGATGGACGGCACGTCGTCCAGTAGGTGGACCGCCGAGCACCTCCGCGGGGCCCGGCTGGTGAAGGCGTTCAACACCATCGCGGCACCCCACCTGCTGGAGAACGGCCGTCCGCCCGGCACCGCCGGCCGGATCGCCCTGCCGGTCGCGAGCGACGACCCGGACGCCAAGCAGGTGGTGATGGACCTGGTCGACGCGCTCGGCTTCGACCCGATCGACGGCGGCACCCTGGACGACAGCTGGCGTCAGGAGCCCGGTACCCCGATCTACCTCGCCGACCGGGACGCCGACGGCGTGCGGAAGGGACTCGTCGAGGCGCGGCGCTGAGGTCGTACGCGTGAAGAGAGCCCCGCCGGCGACGGAGCCGGCGGGGCGGGAGCGGGCCGGAGCCCGACGGGCGTCAGGAGGGCTCGGCGCCGCAGATGTAGCGCGGCTCGGCGTCGTAGCGCCAGGTGAACTTCTCCCGCTTCACCACCGTGCCGCCCTTGCGGATGACCCGGTACGCGTCCTGGGTGAAGCCGTCGATGCCGTTGGCGGGGATGCACGACGGGCCGGGCGTCAGGTAGATGGTCCGCGGCTTGGTGATGTTGCGGCGCGGGCTGTACTCCGTCTTGACGCTGTCGTAGATCTTCGTGCTCCAGATCGACACGGTCACCGTGCTCGACGTGTACGAGGTGTCGATCAGGACCCCGTGCGGGGTGTTGTTGCGGAACTTGAAGTCGAGGTCCGGCCAGAAGATGGTCGACTCGATGACCGCCGGGTACCGGTCGAACCAGTACGAGTGCGGCTTGTGCTCCACGTCCTCGAGGCCGGCGTAATAGGTGGCGTTGAAGAGTGTGGTGGTGAACTGCGAGGTGCCGCCGCCGACGCCCGGGACCAGCTTGCCGTCGAGGATGACCGGGGCGTCGCGGTAGCCCTGCTGGTAGCCCCGCTCACCGGTGTGCCCGTTGAGCGAGAACGTCTCGCCGGGCAGCACCACCGTGCCGTCGACCTCCTTGGCGATGGTCATGATGTTCTGGCTGCGCGGCGAGGAGAGCCCGCCGGTGAACCGGGTGGTGAACGAGGAGACCTTCTCCTTGATGCCCAGGCCGCCCAGCTTCTCCGGGGTCACCTCCGGCTCCGCCGGCTTCAGCGTCGCGGTGACCACCCGGCCGTCGGCCTTCGGCAGAACGGCCAGCAGGTCCCGGCCGAGTGCCGCGCTGTCGAGCTGCTGGCCGGGCCGGCCCGCGTCCAGCACCTTCGGCTTGCCGCCGGCGATGGTCATCCGCGCGTTCCGCGGCTCCACCTCGATGGCCGCCAGGCCGTCGCCGAGCGCGGCGCGCAGCCGCTTCACGTCCACCTGCGGGGACAGCTTGCCGGCCTCGTCTGAGGTGAAGCGGAGACTCTTGGCGATCGCCTTCGGCGGGATGCTGACCGACCCCTTGTCCGTGGTCAGCTTCACCGGCGCGGCCACGGCCGGCTTCGCCAGCTCGTCGACCAGCCGGTCCACCTCTTCGGCGGTGGTCGCCGGGTGCGACTCGACCAGCGGCACGGTGATCGGCTGATCCGCCAACCACCCGGCCCGGACCACCTCCGCGGACCGCTGGGGGTCGAGCGCCAGGCTCGGCTTCGGGTGGACGGCCTTCGGCGTGGTGCCGGCGAAGGTGATCGCCGGCATGGTCATCTTCTTGCCCTGGTCACCGACCGCCGCCCCGAGCGCGGCGTGCAGCCGGTCGACGTCGACCGTGACCACCGGCTGCACCGAGCGGGAGCCGACCAGCCGGCTCACCGGGTGGGCGTCGGCCGCCGCGGCGGCGGCCACCGTCGCCTCCACGTCGACCGTCAGGCCGACGTCGGCCGGCTTGATCTCGGCGGTCCGCTCCCCGACCCGAACCGGCAGCGGGGCACCCAGCTCGGCCGCCCGCCGGTCCAGCTCCGCGCGCAGCTCCCGGGCGGCGTCCGTGCGGCTGCGGCCGCCGAGTTCGGCGCCGAGCACGCTGGTGCCCCGGGGCACGTCACCCGCGTACGCGTAGGCGCCGACGCCCGTCGCGCCGGCCACGACCGCGGTGGTGACGCCGGCGGCGAGCAGTAGCCGGAGCCGGCGGGGCCGGGGTCGGGCCGCCGGGGCGACCGGTGGCTCCGGGTCGTCGCCGGGCCAGGTGACCGCAGCGACCTGCACGGTGGGCCGGTCATCGGCGGGCGGGCGGTTCTCGCCGTACAGCGTCACAGCAACCTCTATCGCGACGTGCCAAGCGGGGGCACTCCCCGGGCGGAGGACACCTACGGTAACCAACGCTCGGCCGTGCGGGCAGCCGCCGCCCCGGCCGCCCGGTCGCGGCGTGTCGCCCGGCGTGTCGAACGGGCGCCGACCGGTGCGCGGTCGCGGCGGCGGCCGTGGCACGGTAGCGGCATGCGGACCGACGAGCAGGTGCTGGCGTACGGCGGCGGATGGCTGGACCGGGCGGGCGCGCTGCGCGCCGACGCGGAGCGGATGGCGGCGTTGCGGGCCGACGCGCGGGCCACGGTGCTGCCGCTGTGGCGGGACCGCTGCCTCGTGACGGCGGACGACGTGCCGGTCCGGTTGGCCGGCGACGCGGCGCGGCCGGTGCTCGCCGCCGCGAACGAGACCGTCTTCCTCGGCCTGGACGCCGGGGTGGCGGTCTTCGCGGCCGACCTCTCCGGCCAGGCCGAGGCGGACGCGGTCGCGCTGGCCGGCGCGGCCTCGACCGTGGACGTGCGGCGGCTGGCCGGCCGGCTCGACCCGGCCGAGGCGGCCACGCAGGCGTACGCGCGCGGGCTGCTGCACTGGCACCGGCAGCAGCACTGGTGCGGCAGCTGCGGTGCGCTCACGACCGCCCGCGACAGCGGGCACGTCCGGGAGTGCTCGGGGGCCGGCTGCGGGCGGCTGCTCTTCCCCCGGATCGAGCCGGCGATCATCGTGCTGGTCGTGGCGCCGGGCGCACCCGACCGCTGCCTGCTGGCCCGGCACGCCGGCGCGGCGGAGGACGCGTACTCGACGCTGGCCGGGTTCGTCGAGGTGGGCGAGAGCCTGGAGGACGCGGTCCGGCGGGAGATGGCCGAGGAGGCCGGCGTGACGGTGACCGAGCTGTCGTACCAGGGATCGCAGGCGTGGCCGTTCCCGGCCGGGCTGATGGTCGGCTTCCGGGCGACCGCCGCGTCCGACGAGGTGCGGGTGGACGGCGTCGAGCTGCTGGAGGCGCGCTGGTTCACCCGGGACGAGCTGCGCGCTCGGGTGGCCGCGGGTCGGCCGCTGGGTCGGATCGACTCGATCGACCACCATCTCCTCGGGCGGTGGCTCTCGGCATCCTGACCACCATGACCAGCGCGGTCACCGCGGCGGTGGCGAGGGCGCTCCACATGATGCCGGCGAAGGTGCGTGGCACGACGGCCGTCGTGAGGACGACGAGGCCGCCCGTGGCGACCCAGAGCGGGGCGGACGGCCACCGGGTGCCCGCCGCGATCTTGGCGTTGACGACCGCGAAGACCAGCGCGTAGAGGGCGCCGGTCGCGGCGAACACCGGGGCGTACCGGCCCAGCGACTCGTACTGCGCGCCGCCCGCCAGCCGGAACGCGAACCCGCCGGCCAGCGTCGAGGCGGCGACGAGCAGGGCGCCGCAGGCGCCGACCACGGCGAGCACCGCCGTCCGGACCCGGTTGTCCCCCACTGCGAGGCGGGGCAGGGCCAGCACCGTGACCACCTGCGGTGCCCAGAGCGCGCCCTTGGTGAGCACGGTCCCGACGGCGTACGTCCCCGAGTCGGCGGGCGGCAGCAGTTGCCGGGCGAGGATCAGGTCGGCGTACGACACCACGAGCATCGCCAGGGCCGCCGTGCCGGCGCTGGCAACCTGCCGGACCCGCAGCACCGTCCGGGCCCCGCCGTCGACGGTCGACCGTCCGGCGTCCGGACGGGCGATCCACGCCACGACCGGCAGCGCGAGGTACACGGTCACCAGGCCGGCGAGGAGCGTGTCGACGACGCCGTAGCCGAGAACCAGCCCCACGATCATGCCGGCGTAGCGGCCGACGGCCAGCACCCCCATCGCCCACGCGAGGCGGACGAAACGCTGCGCGCCCTGCACCTCGCCGAGCCACACCCCGGCCAGGACGACCGCGACCGTCATGCCGGCGACCAGCGCCACGACCGTCACCGGCAGGCGCAGGGTGGTCATGACCAGCGGCGCGGCCGCGACGACGACCCCACCGGTCACGGCCGTCGTGAGGAGGGCGACCCGCATGGTGGGAGCGGCGGGATGGCGGGCGCGGTGCACGGCGACGGCCATCTGGAGGCCCACCCCCGCGACGCCGGCGATCGCGACGAGCGCCAGCACCGTGGCCAGGACACTCAGCTCCTCGACCCGGAGGTACCGGGCCCCGAGCATCGGCAGGAGATAGGCCAGCCCGTTGGTCGCCATCGCGGCGACCGCCACGGCCGCGCCCGCTGTGCCCAGCCGGCCCTGACCGGGCCCGGCCGTCGTCTCTGTCATCGCGCCTCACCGGGTTGCGCCGTGCGGGAACGGCCGTCGCGTGGAGCATCGCCCGTC
The DNA here is from genome assembly GCF_027497215.1 of Micromonospora sp. WMMD812. Lineage (NCBI taxonomy): Bacteria > Bacillati > Actinomycetota > Actinomycetes > Micromonosporales > Micromonosporaceae > Micromonospora > Micromonospora sp. WMMD812. The sequence continues at coordinate 4,862,102 of NZ_CP114904.1, forward strand.
GTCGCGGTGTCGCCCGTCGACGTCGTCAGGGCAACCTACCGCCGGCGATGAGCTGTGCCTAGAGTGCTGACCGGAACGCCGGGTGCGACGTCGGGCCCGCGCCACGTCGAGGTTGCGGGGGTCCTGTGCGCCGACCGTCAGCGGAGTCCGCTCCGGTGCCGCGCGGCGCCATCCTCGCGCTCCGGCGCACCTGGCCGGAGGTGGTGCTCGGTCTGGGCGTCGTCCTCGTGATCCTGGGACCGGTGCTCGGTCCCGGCTACGTGCTCCGGTACGACCTGGTGTTCGTGCCCGACCCCCCGTTCGGCGGGATGGTCTGGGGCAGCGGCGCCGAGTTGCCACGCGCCGTGCCCAGCGAGCTCGTGGCGGTGGGCCTGGCACAGCTGATGCCGGCGGACGTGGCCGAGAAGGTGCTCCTCGCCGGCTGTCTGGTCCTCGCCGCCGTGGGCGCCGCCCGACTGGCTCCGGTCGGCCATCCGTTGGCGCGCATCGCGGCCGGGCTCTGCTACGTGTGGAACCCCTGGGTGTACGGGCGCCTGCACCTCGGGCAGTGGGCGGTCATCGTCGGGTACGGCGCACTGCCGTGGGCGTACGCCTGGGTCCTCGGCGTGCTCCGGGGCCCGGCCGACGGGACCGCCCCCGCACGGCGCGGTGTGCTCGCCGCGGGTCTCCCGGTGGTCATGGGTGGTCCCGCGCTGATGCTGGCCGCGGTGCTGACCTGCGGTCCGGCGCTCGCCCTGGCCCGGCGGTGGCGGGCCCTGGTCGCGGCCGCCGCGGTGGCGGCGGGCCTCACCGCGCCCTGGCTGCTGGCGCTGGCCAACCGTGGGGACCCGGTCGAGGTCGACGAGCGGGGTGTCGCGGCCTTCGCGGCCCGCGCGGACACGCCGCTCGGCGTGCTGGGCAGCGTCGCCTCGCTCGGCGGGATCTGGAGCCGGCTGGCCGTGCCGGTCGGGCGGGACCAGTGGGCGGTGGCCCTGCTCGCGCTGCTGCTCGCGGCGGCGGCGGCCTGGGGGTTCGTGCTCGCCCGCCGGCAGTGGCCGGCGGCGGCCTGGTGGGGGCTGCTCCTGGGCGCGGTCGTCTGCACCGTGATCGCCGTGGTCCCGGCCTGGCCGCCGGGCGAGCGGTTGATGGCGGCGTTGGTGGACCACCTTCCGCTCGCCGGCGCTGTCCGGGACGGCACCCGGCTGCTCGCCCCGCTGGCGTTGGTGCAGGCGGTCGGGCTGGGTGTGCTCGTGCAGTCGCTGGCGACGTCGGGTGCCCGCGCGCTCGCTCCGCTGGTGACGCTGGCCCCGGTCGTGCTGGTCCCCGGCCTGGCCTGGGGCCTGGGCGGGCAACTCGACACGGTGCGGTACCCGGCCGAGTGGGCGGCGGTGCGGGCGGTGGTGAACGACGACCGCACCCCGGGCAGCCTGGTCTCGCTGCCCTGGTCGTCGTTCCGCGCCTACCGCTGGGCGGGCGACGTGCCGGTGCTCGACCCGGCGCCGCGCGCGTTCCGCCGGCCGGTGGTCGGCGACCAGGACGTGCTCGTCGGCCAGGAGCGGATCCGTGGGGAGAGTCCCGAGGCGGACCGGGTGGCCGCCGCGCTGGCGGTGCCCGGCGACCCGACGCCCGGGCTGCGCCGGCTCGGCGTGCGATACCTGCTCATCCAGACCGACCAGCCCGGCGGCGCGGAGCTGCGGGGTCGCTTCCCGGGCGCGGAACTCGTCCGGCAGGACGGGACATTGACGTTGCTGCGTCTGCCCGACCGCCTTTCCTCGGCATCCGCGCCGACTGTCGGGATTCTTCCCGTCCTGGGTTATTCGGTACTCGGGGCCACCCTGTTGATCACCCTTCTGCACCCCACCGCTCGCCGCCGACACATGCTACTGTCCGGTCACTTAACTCGAAGGGATCGTCAATGAAGGCATCCTTCAATCCCCTCCTGACCGCCGTCATGGCGGCGGCAGTGGGTGCCGTGCTGGGCATTCTGGTCGTTTCGCTCGGGACGTCGATCGCCGTGAGCAACACCAGCACGCCGACCAAGGTCGACCAGCCGATCATCGTGTACGGCGAGCGCTGACGGCGCTTCATGGAGGTCCCACCTCCTGACGTGTCGTCAGACGCGCTCGTCCTCGATGTCGTGGTGCCCGCCTACAACGAGGCGCTCCGCCTGCCCGACACCCTGGTCCTGCTGCGGCAGGCGCTCGCCGACCTGGGCGTGCCCTGCCGGGTGACCGTGGTGGACAACGCGAGCACGGACGGCACCGCCGACGTGGTGGCCGGCGTCCCCGCCGGGCCGGTGCCGGTCCGTCTGCTGCACTGCGCCGACCGCGGCAAGGGGTTCGCGGTTCGCGCCGGTGTGCTGGCGAGCGACGCGCGCTACGTCGGCTTCTGCGACGCCGACCTGGCCACGGCTCCCGACAATCTCGGGCACGTGCTGTGGCTCCTGGTCGACGGCGCCGACGCGGTCGTCGGTTCCCGTGCCCACCCGGAGTCGGTGGTGGAGGAACGGCACAGCCTGCTCCGACGCTGGGGCGCGGTGGCGTTCCGGGCCGCCGTCCGGCAGGTGGTGCGCGGAGTCGGCGAGACCCAGTGCGGGTTCAAGTTCTTCCGGGGTGACGTCGCCCGGCGGGCCTTCGCGCCACTGCGGTGCGGCGGGTTCGCGTTCGACGTGGAGGTGCTGGGCCGCGCCGAGCGCGCCGGCGCCCGGCTGGTGGAGATCCCGGTGAACTGGGTGGACGTGCCCGGCTCGCGCTTCTCCCCGGTGCGCCACGGCTGGCGCAGTTTCCTCGACGTCGCGTCGATCCGCCGGCAGCTGCGGCACGAGGCCGTACCCGTGGCGCCGATGCCGATCGTCGGTCTGCCGGTCGCACCGGACGTGACCGGCGCGACCGCGCCGGCGGGTCTGCGACCGTGAGTGCCCGTTCCGCGCCGACGGCTCCCACCAGCACCGAGGTCACGGTCGAGGGCCGGCGGGTCGCCGTGCTCAACTGGAAGGACCCGTGGCACCCCGACGCGGGCGGCGCGGAGGTCTACGCCTGGCAGGTGGCGCGTGATCTGGTGACCGCCGGCGCCGAGGTCACCTTCGTGACAGCCCGGCCGGCCGGGCAGCCCGGCGACGAGACGCGGGACGGCATCCGAATCGTCCGGGTCGGCGGGCGGTGGACCATCTACCCCCGCGTCCTCGGTTGGTTGTGGCGGCACCGGCGTCGGTTCGACGCGGTCGTCGACTGCCAGAACGGCATCCCGTTCTTCAGCCCGGTGGTCCTGCCACGGGACGTCCCGGTGATCTGCGTGATCCACCATGTGCACGACCGCCAGTTCCGGTTGTACTTCGGCCCGCTCCTCGGCCGGTTCGGCGCGTGGCTGGAGGGACCGGTCGCCCGCCGGGTCTACCGGCGGGGCGTGACACTCGCGGTGTCGCCGTCCACCGCCCAGGCCGTGCGGGACCGGCTCCGCTGGGCCGGCCCGGTCGTGGTGGTCCCCAACGGCGCTCCCGCCGCGACGGCGGGGGGCCCCGGCGCCGGGCCGCGGGACGGCGCACCCCGACTCGTGTGCGTCGGCCGGGTGACCCGGCACAAGCGGGTCGACCTGGTGCTCGACGCCGTCGACCGGCTCCGCGGGCACCGGCCCGGCCTGCGGCTGGACGTCGTGGGTGGCGGCCCGGACGTGGAGGCGATCCGTGGGCAGGTGGCGGCACGGGGCTTGGCCGGCGTCGTCACCGTCCACGGCCACCTGCCCGCCGCGGAGCGGGACGCCCTGCTCGACGCCGCCTGGCTGCACGTCGCCGGTTCCTGGGGAGAGGGGTGGGGCCTGGTGGTCGTCGAGGCGGCCGCCGCCGGGCTCCCCACGGTCGCCTTCGACGTGGACGGGCTGCGCGACGCGGTCCGACCGGGCAGGACGGGGTGGCTCGTGACCGAGGGGACGGCCCCGGTCGAGCACCTGGCAGCCGGGCTGGACCGCGCGCTCGACGTCCTCGCCGAGCCCTCGGCCGCCGGCCGGATGGCCGCCGAGTGCCGACGGTGGAGCGAGTCGTTCCGGTGGGCCGACACCGGTCACCGGGTCCGGGCAGTGCTGGGCGACCTGCTCGCCCCCCGGGCGCTGCCCTGGGCGGCGGGTAACGCCTGTTTCGTGGTCCGGACGGACCGGCCGGAGGACCTCGCAGCCCGCGTGGCGCCCCTTCTTCCGCACTGCCGGCACCTGTCGACCGGCCCGGACGGGCTGTGGATCCTGGTGCCCGGCGCGGCTCCGGAGGCGGTCCGCCAGGTGCTGGTCCGGGCCGGTGTTCCGGCCGCCGACGTGAGCGAGCGGGACGCGACCGGTGAGGAACTGCTCACCGGAGTCCCGGGCCGGCAGTGCTGAGCACCTGGTCGACCGTCCGGCGTTCCCCCGGCACCCCGGCGGCGACGGTGTCCACCGCGGTGTGGCGCCTGCGCGAGGTGCTGGTCTGCCTCGCCCTGGTCGGCCTCTGCGTCACGCAAGAGCCCGGGCTGATCGTGCCCGACACCAAGCTGGACATGGCCGTCGATCCCGGCGGCTTCCTTGCCCGGGCCGCCGGACTCTGGACCGGGGAGTGGCAGTTCGGCACCCTGCAGAATCAGGCCGCCGGCTACTTCTTCCCGATGGGGCCGTTCTTCCTGCTGGGTGAGGCGCTGGGACTACCGGCGTGGCTCGTCCAGCGCCTGTGGATGGCCGCGCTGCTCTGCGTGGCCTTCACCGGCGTCGTCCGCCTGGCCCGCGCCCTCGATCTGGGCGGGCCGGCGTCCCGCCTGATCGCGGGCGCGGTGTTCGCCCTCTCGCCGCGGGCCCTGACCCTGGTCGGCACGGTGTCGTTGGAGCTGCTGCCCTACTGCGTCGCCCCGTGGGTGGTGCTGCCGCTGGTCCGGGGGGCCGCCGGCGGCTCGCTCCGGCGGGCGGCGGCGCTGAGCGGGCTGGCGGTGGTCTGCATGGGCGGCGCGAACGGGGCGGCCGCCGCCTGCGGCGTGCTGCCGGCGTTCCTCTTCGTGCTGACCCGGCCGTCCGGCTGGCGGCGGGTCCGGCTGCTGATCTGGTGGGCGGCGGCGCTCGTCGCCGCGACGTTCTGGTGGCTGTTGCCGCTGCTGCTTCTGCAGCGGTACGGCTTCCCGTTCCTGCCGTACACCGAGAGCGCGTCGGTGACGACGAGCGTGACCACGCTCCCGGCGGCGCTCCGCGGTGCCACGCAGTGGGTCGGTTACCTGGCTGTCGACGGGGTGCCCTGGTGGCGGTCGGGCTGGGCGCTGGCCACGTCGCCCTGGCTGACGCTGCTCACCAGCCTCATCGCCTGCCTCGGGCTGGCCAGCCTGGCCCGCCGGGACCTGCCGGAGCGGCGGTTCCTGTTGGTCGGGGCCCTCGTCGGGCTTGTCGCCCTGACGGCCGGAAACGTGTCGGACGGCGGGGCGGCCTTCGGATCGACGGTGCGGGACCTCCTCGACGGCCCGGCCGCCGCGCTGCGCAACCTGCACAAGTTCGACGTGGTCCTCCGCCTGCCGCTGGCCCTGGCCACCGCGCACATGCTGGACAGCGTCGGCCGGATCGCCGCGATCCGCCGCGTCCCGCGTCCGCCGAACATGGCGCCGCGCCGCGCGGCGCTGGGCGCCACCGCCATCGCGCTGGTCGCGGTCGCGACGGGCGCGGGCACGGCGGGGCTCGCCGCGGGCGGCGGGTTCCCGGCCCTGCCCGAGCACTGGCGGCAGGCGGCCGCGTGGCTCGACCAGCGGGCCGGCCCCGGCACCACGCTGCTGGTGCCCGGCTCGAACTTCGCCGAGTACAACTGGGGGCGCTCGCTGGACGAGCCCGTCCAGCCCCTGCTGCGGTCGCGCTGGGCGGTGCGGTCGCTGGTGCCGGCCGGGTCGGCGGGCAACGCCCGGCTGCTCTCCGCGATCGACGAGCGGCTCGCCTCGGGGGCGGCCGCGCCGGGGCTGGCCGACGTGCTCGGCCGGCTCGGCGTGCGTTACCTGCTCGTCCGAAACGACCTCCGGCCGGCCGTCGGCGCCACCGCCTGGCCCGCCCTCGTGCACCGGACGCTGGACAGCAGCCCCGGTCTGGCGAAGGTCGCGGAGTTCGGGCCACCGGTGGGCGCCCGGCCGGACCTGGGCGGGGCCTGGGACTACGGGCTGCACGAGCCGTACCCGGCGGTGGAGATCTATCTGGTGGACCGACCGACCCCGCGGGCCGCGCTGGTGGACGCGTCCGAGCCGCTCGACCTGGTCGGCGCGCCGGAGACGCTGCTGGACCTGAGCGACGCCGGTGTCCTCGACGACCGGCCGGTGATCCTCCACGGTGACGCCCCCGCGCCGGCCGGCGCCGGGGCCGCCCTCGCCGACAGCCTGCGTCGCCGCGAGGTCGACTTCGGACTGGTCCGGGGAAACATCTCGCGGACCTTCACCGCCACGGACGAACCGAAGCAGTCGCGTCCCGTCAACGACATCATCGACCCGGCCTGGGCTTCGTCGGTGACCTCCGCCGGGTACGCCGGGGTGGCCGACGTGCGGGCCTCCTCCAGCGCGGCCGACGTGGCCGGCCCGGCCGGTCTGCGCGACCCCTCCGCCGGCCCGTTCGCCGCCGTGGACGGCGACGGCGGTACGGCCTGGCTGTCGGACGGCGCGCGCAAGCCGGTGGGCCAGTGGCTGGAGGTCCGGTTCTCCGGCAAGATCCGCGCCGACTCGGTGGACCTCCAGGTGGTCGACGACGAACTCCTCGGCGATCCGCTGACCCGGATCAAGGTCAGCACCGAGGGCGGGTCGTTCGTGCACTGGGTGGCCGACGCCGGGCGGGCCCCCACGCGGCTGACGCTCCCCTCCGGCCTCACGAGCTGGCTCCGGGTGACGATCGACGGCGTCGCGCAGCACGACGTGCCGGGGCGCCGGGTCGGGATCCGCGAGTTGCGGGTGCGCGGCGTCGACCCCGAGCGGTACCTGCGGCTGCCCGAACTGCCCGACACCGCCGGCGCGCCGGAGGTCGTGTCGCTCGCCCGCCGGGCCGTGGACCGACCCGCGTGCACGCTCGCGGATGACCACTACGTCTGTTCGCCGGACCTGATCGTGCGCGGCGAGGAGTCCGGCCTGACGTCTCGGCGCTTCGACCTGCCGGCCGCCTCCGCCCTCAACCTCACCGGCCTGGCCCGCCCGACTCCGGCCACCGCGCGGGCCCTCTACGACGAGTTGGTGGGCGGCCCGGCGTTCGCCACGTCGAGTGAGTGGTTCGCCGACCCGGTCGCCTCGTCGCGGGCCCTGGGCGACGGCGACGACGGCACCGCGTGGTGGGCGAGCCCGGACGACCGGCAGCCCACCGTGGAGCTGCACTGGTCCAAGGCCCGGAAGGTGAGCTGGGTGCGGCTCCGGTTCGCGGCGAGCCTGGTCGCGGCGCCGCCCCAGACCGTACGCATCACGGGGGACGACGGCGTCCGGGAGGCGACGACCGGCCTGGACGGGGTGGCGCGGTTCGCACCGCTGCGCACCCGCAACCTGTACGTTGCGGTGACCACGTCCGTGCCACGGGTCAGCCGGTCGACGGCGCTGTTCGAGCCGCAGTCCCTACCGGTCGGTCTCAGCGGGGTGGACGTCGACGGTGTGCCCGAGGCCAACCAGCCCCACGATCTCAACCAGCTGGTGACGCTGCCCTGCGGCGCCGGGCCGAACGTCGTGGTCAACGGGGTGACCGTGGCGACGACGGCGTCCGGCACGCTGCGGGACATCCGCGACCTGCGGCCGCTGCGGTACCGCGCGTGTGCGACGGACGCGCAGCCGAAGGCGCGGCCGGCGGCGGGCGCCGACCTGGTCCGGCTGCCGGCCGGACCGAACGAGGTCGCCGCCCCGCCGGACCGGTTCGTCGTCGACAGCGTGATCCTGACCGCGAGCCGCCCGCCCGCCGCCACGGCCGAGGAGAAGCTGGCGGACCGGCGGTCGGTGAACGTGGTCCGCTGGGACGACCAGCGCCGGCAGCTCAGGGTGGGGCCGGGCGGTGAGAGCTACCTCGTCGTGCCGGAGAACGCCAACACCGGCTGGCGGGCCACGCTCGACGGTGTCCGGCTCGAACCGACCCGGTTGGACGGGTGGAAACAGGCCTGGGTCGTGCCGGCCGGAGCCGGTGGGCGGGTCGAACTCGTCTTCACACCGGGGACGCAGTACCAGCTCGCGCTGCGCATCGCCGTCGGCCTGCTCGCGCTGCTGGTCGTGGCGGCCCTGCTTCCGGCGCGCCGGCGGCCGTCGTATCCGGTGGTCCCGATGTCGATGCCGACCGCTCCGCTGATCGCGGTCGGCGTGCCGGCCCTGCTCGGAGGCTGGGTGGGTCTCGCCTGCGCGGTGCTGGTCGTGGCGCTGAACCGCCGCCGGGCGCCCGCTCCGGCGTGGATCTGGGTGCCGGCCGTTCCGGGACTGACGGCGTACGGGACCGAGCGGTGGTGGCTGCCGGGCGACGGCCCCGAGTCAGTCCTGCGGCTGCTCGACGCGCTCCCGACCGCCCTGCTCCTCGTCGCGATCTCCGCGCTGGCGCTGCGGCACCGGCGGGTCCGCGGCAAGTACGAGGCCAATCGGCGGGGCAGACTGCTCGGCCGCGCCCAACCCGGAAGTCGGTGGAGCCGGCAGCCCGACGGGCTCGATCCGGCGTCCGGCACCGACGGGCGGAGCGGGCTCGTGCCGGCGCCCCGTCGAGCGCCCGGCCGGGCGCGACCCGGCCCGCCCGTCGACGAACCTGCGCAGTCGCTGCGCCGGCCGCTCGACGAGGTAGTAGGTGGCGGTCGCGGCCGGCAGGGTGAGGGCCAGGGTCAGCGGGAGCAGCAGCCAGAAGGAGGTGTTCATCCGGGTGAACCCGAGCAGTCGGAAACAGGCTTCGAGGGCGAGGAGATGCCAGAGGAACGTGCCGTAGGAGATTCGACCGAGGAATCGGACCATGGGATGAGTGAGGAGCGTGTGCGGTAGCCCACCCGGGCGCGGGCCGACGAGCGGGGCGATCAGACACCAGGCGACCAGCAGGAACACCAGGTGCTCGGTGATCGACTCGACCGCGCTCGCGGGTTCCAGCGCGCGGGGGCCGGCGATGGGCGTGCTGGCGATCCAGAGCAGGGCTCCGGCGATGAGCCAGGACGTCCCGGGGGCAAACGTGAAGACGCGCAGCCCGCGGGGGGTCGCCGACCACGGGTCGTCGTGCGGTGTGGCACCGTTCGGCGACGGCTCCAGCGCGGTGAGGAACGCGGACGGAGCGGGTCCGGTAGGCCAGGACGCCAGCACCGCGAGCACGATCCCGATGCCGAACCAGTCCAGGAAGGCGGGCAGCCAGAGCACCGCGAGCCCGGGCAGCGGCGAGTCGGGCCCGTGCGTGTACGCGTTCCACGCGAGGCCGGCCAGGACGAGCGCGATGCCGAGTGCGAGGTGTCGGCGGGCGCGCGCCCGGGGGGTCCGGCCGCCCAGGCGTCCGGCGAGCACCGCGATCAGCGGCAGCGCCAGGTAGAACGACGCCTCGGTGGCGAGGCTCCAGGTCTGTTCCATACCGACGGGCAGCCGTAATGGCAGGTAAATGTGCGCCAACAGCAGTGGGATTGCCCAGTCCCAGAGTGACCGGAGGTAATCGATGTTGAGCCAGGCCAGCGCGATGGCTGCCATTGCCCAGTACCCGGGCATAATGCGCAGCGCCCGGTGCCAGAGGTATCTCCGGACGGACGGCTTCGGCCGCGAATGAATGGCGGCCACGACGAATGGTCGGTAGAGGAGGAACCCGGAGAGCGCGAAGAAGATCGCAACGCCCACGTCCAACCGGGACATCAACCCGCCGAGGTGTCCGAGCGAGGTCGTCATCCCGCTCAGGAAGGAGACGTGGTGGACGAGCACGCAGAGCACCGCCACCGCGCGGAGCCCTTCCAGGGCGGGTAGCCACCCGTCCGAACGGCCGATATTCGGCCTGGTCGGCGGGTCTTCCCCGCCGATCCTGACGGGTGTAACAGCTCGGCTCACAGTCCCTCGACATCCCATTTGTTGTGGCAGCCGGACGGCTGCCCGTGACCGGTGTCGGTCCGGCTCAGGAGGCCGCGACGGACCATATCCGAAATCGGTCCCGTCATGTACTGTCAGCCGCCAGTCGACTAACTACAAGGGGAGGAGTTACATGCGACCTGCGCCAGGTGCCGCCTTGGTGGCGGTAGGCACGTTCCTGATCGTCGGCGCCTTGGCGATGCCGCTGTACGTCGCGCCATCTCTCGTCAAGGTGCCTCTCGACCAGAGCTCGGAAACGGTTTCGAGGGCGGAGAACGCGACCGTCCTCGACTTCGGCACCCTCTCTGAGCGGAGCGGCGTCAACCTGACCGCCATCCGCGCGGTACGGGGTGACGTCGAGGCCGGCCAGAAGGCCGACCGGGCGGTCTTCAACGTCGGCGTCCGGGTGACCGACGACGCCGGCAAGGAGATCACCGTCAGCCGGGACCGGGTGGCCCTCGACCGCCGGACCGCCGAGGCGGTCGCGTGCTGCGCCGAGGACGTCAACGGCACGCCCGCCAAGCACCAGGGCCTGACGTACACCTTCCCCTTCGGCACGGAGAAGAAGACCTACCAGTACTTCGACAACACCGCGCTGAAGGCGTACCCCGCCAAGTACGTCGGCACCGAGCAGCTCCAGGGGCTGACCGTCTACCGGTTCGAGATGACGGTCGAGCCGGTCAAGGTCAGCGAGATCAAGGTCCCCGGTCACCTGCTCGGCTCGACCGAGCAGACGGTGGACGCGGGACGCTACTACGCCAACACCCGCACCCTGTGGGTGGAGCCCGCGAGCGGCGTCATCGTCAAGGGCCAGGAGAAGCAGCTGCAGACGCTCCGCGACGCGTCGGGGGCTGACAAGATCAAGATCATCGACGCCACCCTCGCGTTCGACGAGAAGACCCAGCAGCAGCAGGCCAAGGCCGCCCGGGACGCGAGTCAGCAGATCAACCTGTTGACGCTGATCGTGCCGCTCGCGGTCGGTGTCCTCGGTCTGATCCTGGTCGCGCTCGGCGCGCTCTTCCTCCTCCGCGGCTCGCGCCGGGGCGCGTCCGGTGCGTCGGTCGCCACCGACGGCGGGCCGAACGACGACCGCCCGTCCGAGGCGGCGGACCCGGCCGACGAGCCGACCGTGCCGGCCGGAGGGCGACACTCCGTCGAGCGGTGACGGCGCACCACCCGACCCGTCCGGGCCGGTCGTCCCTCGGGGCGGCCGGCCCGGACTCTTGCGGGGAGGCCCAGGGGCGCCTAGCGGCGGCGCAGCGCGTACCGGCTGCACTGCCAGTCCTCGGTGTACGGCAGGTCGGGTCGCTGGCCGACGATCTCGCCGCCGTTCGCCGCTACCAGGCGCACCATGTCGTCGTGCGGCACCGGGGTCATGCGCATCGGCGCCGGGTACTTGAGCAGGTGACGCTGCGCCCAGCTGATCAGGCGGAACGGTGCCACCTGCCAGATGAGGCCCTTGGCCGTACGCGCGGGCTCGGTCGGCAGGCCGACGACGGCGACCCCGCCGGGCCGGAGGACCCGCAGGAACTCGGCCAGGTAGCGGTCGATGACGGTGCGCGGCAGGTGTTGCAGCACCAGGGCGCTGTAGACCAGATCGAAGTGCCCGTCGGGGAACTGGTTCAGGTCGGCCGCGTCGTTGAGGACGAAACGGATGTTCCCGCCGCTGCGGTCGAGCTTCCGCGCGGTCTCCAGCATCGACGGCGCGATGTCGAGGCCGACGACCTCGTCTGCGTGGGGGGCGAGGGCCTGTGACAGCCGTCCGGCGCCGCAGCCGAAGTCGAGCACCCGCTCCCAGCGGGTCGGCAGGCCGAGCTGGCGGAGCCAGGCGCTCGTCTCCTCGACGTCGGCGCGGCCGGTGGCCAGGAACTCCTCGACGTCCCACCGGCCGCCGCGCTTCCCGGGCTGCACGAGCACGGCCCAGAGCGGGTCGTCCGCGCCCAGCTTGGTCCAGTCGCGTCGCACGTCGTTGAGACTCATTCGCAAACAGTAGGACATCGCGGGGCTCGGCCGGGATCCACGAGTCGTACACCTGGTTGGTCGGCCGAAGCGTCCGCCCGGCGGCCGCCGCACGCCTCGGCGGCCAGCCGAATCGTCCGCCCGTTACGGGATTGTAATCTGTCGATGCGTCGATCACTCTTCGTGTTCAACCTGGAAGCTTTGCCGGGTTTCTGGGTGATTGGTATCCCTCGTCGGCGAGACGCGTCGACGCTCGGTGAACACGTGGCGTCACAGCGAAGACCATCAGTTACCGCCGGGTAATGAAGGGCTTGTGGGCCGCGCCGAGAGAGGTGCACCATCGAGCTCGTTCGTTACCCGCCGGTAACGGTGGCGGTCCCGGTGCGGGCCGCCACGTCGGGGCCGGTGCCCGCGCGTACCCGCCTGAGGAGGTAGCCGTGCAGGAACGGTTCGACGCCCCCGGTCGTACCCGCTGGCGGCGGTTCGCCGCGATGATGGTGCCCGCGACGGCCGCCGTCGGCGCCATCCTGTTCGGCATGTCGACCGGCGCGATCGCGTCCGACATCACCGTCTCCGGCCAGACCTTCAAGATCGGCGCCGAGCGCCTGGAGGGCGACGGCTTCAAGCAGTACGGCGGCATCGTCCGCGAGAAGGCCAAGGACGGCAAGTCCGGCAAGGTCCACCCGGTCGCCCTCTCCGAGATCAGCAGCGCCGAGCTGTACGACCTCTGCCAGTCGGTCCGCGCCGACCTGCCCGGCCTGCCCGTGGTGCTGACCATCAACGCCGGCCAGGGCAAGGAGCCGGCCCGGGCCAAGGACCTGATGATCGCGATGGACACCCTCGGTGGCAACGCGACCTTCACGAACATCCGGATCGGCCGGGACGCCACCGACCTGAACCCCACCGCGCAGGCCGGCTCGTTCGGGCAGAACTCCGACCACGTCACCATCACCGACCTCCAGCAGGTGTCCCGCTACACCACCGCCGCCACCTTCAACCTCACCGGTCTTCGCCTGAAGGTGAACGTCGGCGCCGACGCGAAGGGCAAGGAGTGCTTCTGAGCTGAGCCGTGGTCCGCGTCGGTCACCCGCCGCGGACCGCGCCCAGGCCCCCGACCACTCCCGGCAGGAGGAGTACGTGACAACCGCGAACCCGTCGCCCGTCCGGTGCGCCGGCGCGGCACGTACGTGGCGGGCCTTCCGCCGCTGGCGGCGGACCCGGCCGTTCTGGGGTGGCCTGGTCATCGCCCTGGCCGGGATCGAGATGTTCGCCTCGACCCGGATGACGCTCAACGGCCTGAGCTTCTCCAGCGGAGCGACCGGTCTGCAGGCGCTCCTGATCCCGGTCGTCCTGGTCACCTGCGGGCTGCTGCTCTGGCTCACCCCGGCGCAGCGGCTGTTCTATTCGGTCGTGGCGGCGGTCACCTCGGTCTACTCGCTGATCGGGCTCAACCTCGGCGGCTTCTTCCTCGGCCTGCTGCTCGGCATGGTGGGCAGCGCGCTCGCGTTCGCCTGGACACCGGTCGCCCGACCCGAGCCCGCCGCGCCGCCGAACCATCCCGGAGACGCCGTGCCGCGGCAGCGCGACGCGGCGGCGCACCCGGCCGACCCGGAGGCATCGCCCGAGGCCGGCGCCGGCTCCGGTGACCCCCACTACTTCGCGCTCGTGCTGGTGCTCCTCGGCCTCTCGGCCGCCGGGCTGGTCGCCGTCCCTCCGCGACCTGCGCAGGCCGCGCCCGGGCTGCCGGGGCGGTCGGCCCCGGTGCCGTGCCCGACCCGGTCCAAGCCGGTCACGCCGCCCGCCTCGCCGGGTCCGAGCGGACCGGCGGCGACGCCGACGGCGAGCCCGAGCCCCGCGCCGGAACGTACGTCGGGCGGCAACATCATCACCGACATCCTGGAGGGGCTCGGCGACCTGCTCACCGGCGGACGCCGGAGCAGGCCCACCCCGACCCCGTCGGCGACGCCGACCGCCGCGCCGAGCGCCACCTCGAGCGTCACCGCGACGGCCGCCCCGCCGGCCGGCCGGCCAGGCCCGGCCGCCTGCCCGAGCGCGACGCCGACTCCGGCCCGGCCGGGCAAGGTCGAGGCGGGCAAGCTTCTCCCGCGGATCGCCGCCGACCCCGGCCAGCCGAAGGTGGCGCAGACTCCGTCCAAGCTCACCGGTTCCTCGCTGATGATGAGCGGGCTGCGGTTCGAGGGCATCACCGACCTGCCGACCGAGGGCGGCAGCCTGAAGGTGCTGAAGTTCAGCATGCGGAAGGCGGTCACCGACGACTTCCTGCTGCGGGCCGACGGCCCGCAGGGGTTGAACCAGCGGTACGCGACCGACCGGCTCACCGTGCAGGGCGACGTGGCCTTCTACACCACCCGGTTCGTCGGCCGGCTGCTCGGCCTCAAGATCACGTTGACCCCGGACCTGCCGTTCCCGGACGGCATCCCGATCACCTCGCCGATCCCGGTCACCTTCACCGACCCGGCGATCGACCTCGCGTACGTCACCACCGACACGCTGACCGCCCGCCCCGCGCTGGCGCTCTCCATCGGCTGACGCCCGCACCCGCGCTGTCGCCGGACCGGTCGCTGCCGGCTCGGCCCGGCCAGGCGCGGCGCACCGCTTGGCCCGACCCGCCGGCCGGCCAACCGTTGACGGGCGCACCGGGCACCTACCCCCACCAGCGTGGTGACTCTGCGGCATAAATATGCCGCAGAGTCATAACGCTCGCGAGTATGTGTGCCACCCCTCGGCCGGCCCGGAACGGTTGTTCGTGGCCGGCTCGGGGCGGCCGGCGGTCAGAGGCGGGCGAGCGCCCGGCGGAGCGGGTCGAGCCCGAGCGCGCCCAGGTCGAGCGCCTGACGGTGGAACTCCTTCAGGTCGAAGTCGGCGCCCTTACGGGTCTTTGCCTCGTCCCGCGCCTGGAGCCAGATCCGCTCGCCGACCTTGTACGACGGCGCCTGCCCCGGCCAGCCCAGGTAGCGGTTCAGCTCGAAACGCAGGTTCTCGTCCGGCACCCGGCAGTGCGCGCGCATGAACTCCCAGCCCAGCTCCGGCGTCCACCGCTCACCCGGGTGGAAGCCGAACGGGTTGTCCCGCGGGATCTCCAGCTCCAGGTGCATGCCGATGTCGACGATCACCCGGGCCGCCCGCATCGCCTGGGCGTCGAGCATGCCGAGCTTGTCGCCCGGATCCTCCAGGTAGCCCAGGTCGTCCATCAGCCGCTCCGAGTAGAGCGCCCAGCCCTCGCCGTGCCCGGAGACCCAGCAGAGCAGCCGCTGCCAGCGGTTGAGCAGGTCGGCCCGGACCGCGGTCTGCGCGACCTGGAGGTGGTGACCCGGCACGCCCTCGTGGTAGACGGTGGTCACCTCGCGCCAGGTGGAGAAGTCGGTGATGCCCTGCGGCACCGCCCACCACATCCGGCCGGGGCGGGAGAAGTCCTCGCTCGGACCGGTGTAGTAGATCGCGCCGTCGCTGGTCGGGGCCAGGCAGCACTCGATGCGGCGAACCTGCTCCGGGATGTCGAAGTGGGTGCCGTGCAGCTCGCTGATCGCCTTGTCGGCGAGCGCCTGCATCCAGTCCCGGAACGCCTCCTTGCCCTTGATGGTCCGGGCCGGGTCGGCGTCGAGCGCGTTGACGGCGTCGTCGATGGTCGCGCCCGGACCGACGATCCGCGCGGCCACCGCCCGCATCTCGCCCTCCAGGCGGGCCAGCTCCGCGAAGCCCCAGGCGTAGGTCTCGTCCAGGTCGATCCTGGCGCCGAGGAAGTACTGGGACGCCAGCTCGTAGCGCTCCCGGCCGGCGGCCTGCTTGTCCCGCCCGAGCGGGGCCAGTTCGGTGCGGAGGAACTGGCCGAACTCGGCGGTGGCCGCGGTCGCCGCCGCCGCGCCCCGGCGCAGGTCCGCGCCGACGCTGCCGTCCGGACCCAGCCGCTCGACCAGCCCGTGGAAGAAGTTGTCGCCGTTCGGGTCGATCCAGACGTCGCACTGCTTGGCGACCTCGACCAGCTGCACCTTCGAGCTGACGTGCCCGGCGGCGGCCGCCTCGCGCAGCGTCGTCTTGTAGCCCTCCAGCGCGCCAGCGAGCCCGTTCAACCGGGCGGCGATGTTCGCCTTCGCGTCCTCGCCCTCGGTGGGCATCAGGTCGAAGACCATGCGGATGTCGTGCAGTCCGCTGGCGATCACGTTGACCTCGCTGGTCGACTCGCCCGCCTCGTAGCGGGCGAGATCGAGGCCGAGCCGCTCCTGCATGGCCTCCTGGGCGGTGCGTTCCGCCTCGGTCTCCGGCTCCGTCACGTCGAGGTCGGCCAGGGTGCGGCGGGTCAGGTCGGCCCGGGCCGCGTATCCGTCGGGCGACAGGTCGTCGAGCTGGTCGTCGTAGCCGGCGATGCCGACGTAGGTCGCACCGGTCGGGCTCAGCGGCGCCCACTCGGCCACGTAGCGGTTAGCGAGTTCGTCGATTCGTCCCACGATGCGACCCTACGTGACCGACCCGCTCCCGTGTCGACTGCGTTTGCCGTGTTGGCGGCAGCGGCGCCGCGAGACGCACGACTGTGACCGTCATGACAGTTCGTGGGCGTAACCAGGTCCGAAAGTCGCGGGACATTGTCGTACGGCTGCGGCAGAGTGTCAGGGGTGACAGCCGCTATCACTCCTGACAGGGCAGCGCTTCGCAGTTGGCTGCCCGGCTTCGTCGCGCTGGCCGCGATCTGGGGCTCCAGCTTCCTGTTCATCAAGGTCGGCGTCGAGGAGCTGCACCCGCTCCAGCTCACCCTCTACCGGGTCACCACCGGGGCGCTGACGCTGCTCGTCGTGCTCGCCGTGCTCCGTGACCGGCTGCCCCGCGAGCCCCGGGTGTGGGCGCACCTCACGGTGGTCGCCGCGTTCGGCGTCGCCATCCCGTTCACCCTCTTCGGCTACGGCGAGCAGCGGGTCGAGTCGATGCTCGCCGGCATCTGGAACGCCACCACTCCGCTGATCGTGCTGCCGCTGGCGGTGCTGGTCTTCCGCACCGAGCGGCTCACCACGCGTCGGGCGGTCGGTCTCGCGCTCGGCTTCGCCGGCGTCCTGGTGGTGCTCGGCGTGTGGGAGGGCATCGGCGGGGCGCACTTCATCGGGCAGCTCATGTGCTTCGGTGCGGCCGCCTGCTATGGCGTGGCCATCCCCTACCAGAAGCGGTTCGTCGCCGGCAGCACGCACTCCGGGGTGTCGCTCTCCGCCGCCCAGTTGCTGCTCGCCACCGCACAGCTCGCGATCGTCACCCCGCTGGTGGCCGGGGCGCCGCCGGTGCCGACCGAGCTGTCGCTCCGGGTGGTCGCCAGCGTGCTCGCGCTCGGCGCGCTCGGCACCGGGCTGGCGTTCGTCATCAACATGCGCAACATCCGGATCGCCGGCGCGAGCACCGCCTCCACCGTGACCTACCTGATCCCGGTCTTCGCGGTGCTGATCGGCGCGGTGGTGCTGGGCGAGCGGCTCAACTGGCACCAGCCCGTCGGCGCGCTGATCGTGCTGATCGGCGTCGCCGTCTCGCAGGGTCTGGTCGGCCGGCGACGCCCGGCGCCGGTCAGCGTCGGCGCACCCGCCGTCCCCGCCGCGGAGCCGGCCAGCCGTCGCTGAGTGCGCCCGTCAGGAGGCCTTGCCGGCCCAGTCGAGCAGTTCCCCCGCCGACCAGGTGTTGACAACCCGGTCGGCGGGGACGCCGCACAGGGCGGCGCGTTCGCAGCCGAACCGCTGCCAGTCCAGCTGCCCGGGCGCGTGCGCGTCGGTGTTGATGGCGAAGCGGCAACCTGCCTCCAGGGCGCGGCGGATCAGCCGCTTCGGCGGGTCCTGCCGCTCCGGCCGTGAGTTGATCTCGACGGCGACGTCGTGCTCGGCGCAGGCCGCGAAGACCGCGTCCGCGTCGAAGTCGCTCTCCTTCCGGGTGCGCGCCCGATGCCCCCGGTCGCCCGGCCCGGTGACGCCCACCGGGCGGGACGACACCATCCGGCCGGTGCAGTGGCCGAGGATGTCGAGGTGCGGGTTGGCGATCGCGGCCAGCATCCGTCGGGTCATCTTCGACTTCTCGTCGCTCAGCCCGCTGTGCACCGAGCCGACCACCACGTCGAGGCGGGCCAGCAGGCCCTCGTCCTGGTCGAGCGAACCGTCGGCGAGGATGTCCACCTCGATGCCGGTGAGGATGCGGAAACCCTCGGGCAGGGCCGCGTTGACCTTCTCGACGTAGTCGAGTTGGCGGCGCAGCCGGTCGGCGGTCAGCCCCCTGGCGACCGTCAACCGCGGCGAGTGGTCGGTCAGCACCAGGTACTCGTGCCCCAGCTCGACCGCGGCCAGTGCCATCTCCTCGATCGGCGAGCCGCCGTCGGACCAGTCCGAGTGGGTGTGGCAGTCACCGCGCAGCGCGGTCCGCAGCGCGGTCGCCTCGGCGTCCAGGTCGCTGCCCTCGGTGGCGACCAGGCGGCGCAGGTAGACGGGCTCCTCACCGGCGAGCGACTCGGCCACGCAGCGGGCGGTGACGTCGCCGACGCCGCTCAGGTCGGTGAGCGTGCCGGCGGCCGCCCGCCCGGACAACTCGGCGGCCGGCAGTCCGGCGAGCGCCTTGGCGGCGGAGCGGAACGCCCGCACCCGGTAGGTCGCCTCGTTCGCCCGCTCCAACAGGAACGCGATCCGCCGTAGGTCGGCGATGGGGTCCCGGGCCTTCATCCCACCGAACCTAGCCGCTGCGCCGGTCGTCAGGGAGCCTTCGGGCAGCCGTGTTTGCGCTGCCACGCGCTGACCTCGGCGGCCGGCGCCCGGTTGCCGCCCTTCCGCCACGAGTCGAGGTAGCGCGCGGGCCAGACCACGCCCCGCCGGATCCACCAGCCGTCGTGGCCGGCACACGCCGGGGAGATGCCGAAGTGCAGGTGGCAGACGTTGTTCGCGTTGCCGGTCCGGCCCACCTCGCCGAGCTTCTGCCCGGCCCGGACCCGGACGCCGGCGTCGACGCCGCCGGCGATCTCGGACAGGTGCGAACCGTAGTAACGAACCCCGTCGTCGCCGAGCAGCGACACCGAGAGACCCCCGTTGTTCGGCCCGAGCGGCCCCCGCTTGTCGAACCGGTCCACCCGGCTCACCTCGAGGATCGTGCCGTCGGTGACCGCGACGACCGGCTCACCGCAGTCGGCGAAGATGTCCGTCCCCGGATAGCCGGAGTGCGTCGGGTGGTAGGCCACGTTGCCGGCGCGGACCGGGAAGACGTGCCGCAGGTCGGTGCGCGTGGGGGTCGCGGGCGGGGCGCTGGTCGGCGCGGGGGTCGTCGGCCGGGCGGTGCCGGGCGCCGGCTGGTCCGCGCTGGCCGGGACGCCCGACGGGGTCGGCGCGGACCAGCCGGCCGGGGCGCCGGGCCGGGTCGTGGCGCAGCCGGCGGCGAGCGTCGCGGTGAGCAGCAGCAGGATCGGGTACGCGCGGCGTCCGATCGTCGGCGAGGGCATCCGGTCATCCTGGCAGAGTCGGTACGGTGGGGACGAGTGGTTCGGGGTGAGGGGAGGCGACGGTGACGCTCGGGCAGGCACCCTCTCCCTACGATCCCGGTTCCGGGTTCCGCCCGATGCCGCGTACGCCCTCGGGGCTCTTTCCCGCCGGGCCACCGACCCGGCCCACCTACCGCGAACCGCACCCCGTCACCGGGGCCGGTGTCGCCTCGGGCGGCGGCGCGGCCGTCGGCTGGCTGCTGCTGTTCGGGCTGCTCGGCACCGACGTGGCGACCTACGCCTGGTGGACGCTGTTCGCCGGGCTGGTGGCCTGGGTCGCCGCCCTGGTGCTGGTCCGCCACGGCGACCGGGGGGTGGCCACCGGCATCGCGATCGTCACCGCCGGCGGGTGGAGCATCGCGGCCGCGATCGTCGTGGCACGGTGGGCGAGCGGCGGCGACTGGCCGCTCTGGTGACTGCGTCGCGTGGCCGGCCGGCTGCGCAGCGAAGCCCGTCTTGACGTGGGCCCCGCGACTCGGCACTCTCGGCACTATGGCCTGGACCGCCCCGCGGCTCGATCCCGAACGCAGCCGCCGCCGCCTGCAACTTCTCGCCGAGTTGGCGGGGGCCCGGACGGTACGCAAGCGCGAGAGGCCACAGCGGCTCCGCAGCGAACAGCTTCGACACCTGATTGCCACCCGTCGGCGGATCGCCGGCTGACCGGCCGACTAGTTTGTCAGGAATGACCGGTCCGTCGGGGCGTTGACCGGTCGCCCGCCGACCCGACCGGCTAACGTGCACGCGTAACGAGTCGGCGTGCTGTGCCGAGTAATTGGGGGGACCGTGTCGTACTTCGCGGCGGCCGTGGTGCGCGATGAGGCCGGCTGGACGGCAGCCGAGGTGAACCTGCGGGGTGCCGCCGACATCGACGAGGTCGCCGACCGGCTGCGGGACGTTGACCAGGACGCCGACCTGTCGCTGCTCTTCGTCGAGGCCGACGACACGTACCTGGTGATCCTGCGCCTCGACGAGGGTGAGGACCTGCGGATCTTCGGCTCGGATTCGGCGTACGCCGAGGAGTCCCGGTTGGGCGCGCTGCTGGTCGGTGACCTGAAGACCTCGGTCACCGGGCTGGACGACACCGACGAGCCCCGGCCGGCGGCCGGGGGCGACGAGGAGAGCGAGCAGCCCGCCGTCGACCCGGAGGCCGACCCGGTCGGCGACGCCGATCTCCTCGCCGACCTGGGCATCTCGGCCCAGAAGCTGCTCTCCCTCTGCGCCGAGGAGGGCATGCTGCCGGCGGACGTGACCGCCGAGATCTGCCAGGTGCTGGGCTGCGCCGACGAGGTCGAGGAGCTGCGTGAGGTCTGACGCGGCTGGTGGCGAGCCGTTGCCGCCGTTGGGCGGCGAGCCGGCCGACGTCACCGATCCGGCGCTGGAGACCGTCCGGCCCGGCCAGCCGACGCCCGGCCGGATCCAGCGGGTCGGCCCGGGCGCCGACGAAGGCCTGGCCGACGTGGGTGACCTCGGGCGCCGGCAGCGGCACGAGCTGTGGATGCGCCGGGCGCTGGAGGTCGCGGTGACCGGGCCGGCGAGCGCCGGGACGCCGGCCGAGGGCGACGGCGCGGCCGTCGAGGAGATCGGCACCCTGGTCGAAGCCGGCGGCACGGCGGTCGAGGGCGGCGGCACGGCGGTCGAGGACATTCCGGTGGGCGCCGTGGTCTACGGCCCGGACGGCACCGAGTTGGCGATCGGCCGTAACGAACGGGAGCTGACCGGTGACCCGACCGCGCACGCCGAGGTGCTGGCCCTGCGCCGGGCCGCCGAACGGCTGGGCCGGTGGCGGCTGGACGGCTGCACGCTGGTGGTGACCCTGGAACCGTGCACGATGTGCGCCGGCGCGCTGGTGCTGGCCCGCGTCTCGACCGTGGTCTTCGGCGCCTGGGAGCCGAAGACCGGCGCGGTCGGGTCGCTCTGGGACGTGGTGCGGGACCGGCGGCTCAACCACCGGCCCGAGGTCTACTCCGGGGTGCTGGCGAACGAGAGCGCCGCCCTGCTCCGCGCCTTCTTCCGCTGAGCCACAGGGGCGAGTGGCTCGGCGGGGCTTCGGGTCAGGCGGGGGGCAGGCTGACCGTGACGACCAGGCCGCCGCCGTCGCGCGGCCGGGCGGTCACCGTGCCGCCGTGCGCCCGGGCCACCGCCCGCACGATGGAGAGCCCCAGCCCGAACCCGCGCCCGCCGGCGACCCGCTCGCCGGTGAGCCGGCGGAAGGGCTCGAAGATGGTCTCCACGTCGTAGCTCGGCACCACCGGGCCGGTGTTGCTCACGACCAGCGTCGGCCGGCCGTCCCGCAGCTCGGTGCCGACCGCCACCCAGCCGCCGGCCGACAGGTTGTGCCGGACCGCGTTCTCCACCAGGTTGGTGGTGAGCCGTTCCAGCAGCACCGGGTCGCCCACCACCTGCGCCGGCGCGAGTTCCCGGGTCACCGCCGGCCCGCCCGTCCCCGCCACGGCCTGGTCCAGCACGTGGTCGGCGATATCGGCCAGGTCCACCCGGGATCGGGCGGTCAGCTCGTTCTCCGAGTCGGCCAGGGTGAGCAGCCCGTCGATCAGCCGCTCGTGCCGCTCGTTCACCGCGAGCAGCGACTCGCCCAACCGGCGTACGTCCTCGGAGGCGTCGGCCCGGGTGACCGCCAGCTCGATCAGCGACCGGTTCAGCGCCAGCGGCGTACGCAGCTCGTGCGAGGCGTTCGCCACGAATCGGCGCTGCCCGTCGAAGGAACGGTCCAGCCGTTCCAGCATCTCGTCGAAGGTGTCGGCCAGCTCGCGTACCTCGTCGCCCGGCCCGGAGAGCGAGATCCGTTCGTGCAGGCCGCGCCCGGCCACGTCGGCGCCGGCGATCCGCCGGGCCGTCCCGGTGATCCGGTGTAGCGGTTGCAGCGCCCGACCGGTGACCAGCCAACCGAACGCGATGGCCACCACCGAGACCAGGCCCAGCGCGATCCCGCCCTGGGTGAGCAGCGAGTCGAGCGTCTGGTCCCGGGCGTCGTCCTGGGCCTTGTTGACGATCAGGCGCAACTGCTCGGCCTGGTCACCGGTGAGCTTCCCCTCGATGCTCGGGACCACCGGCTTCACGTCGCGCAACGCCACCCCGAACGGCTGCACGGTGCGCTGGTCGACCAGCACGTAGGTGACGGCGAGCAGGACCAGACCGGCGCAGAGGAAGAGGCCGCCGTAGATGAGGGTGAGCCGGGCCCGCAGCGAGAAGCGCTTCACGGTATCCGGTATCCCACACCGGGCACGGTCTCGACCACCTGCGGTTCGCCCAGCTTGCGGCGCAGCTTCATGACCGTCACCCGGACCACGTTGGTGAACGGGTCGATGTGCTCGTCCCAGGCGCGTTCCAGCAGCTCCTCGGCCGAGACCACCGCGCCGTCGCCGCGCAGCAGCTCGACCAGCACGGCGAACTCCTTGCGGGACAGCGGCACGTACCGGCCGTCCCGGTGCACCTCGCGCCGGGCCGGGTCGAGCACGATGCCGGCCCGGGACAGGGTGGGCGGGGCGGCCCGTCGCGTCCGCCGGCTCAGCGCGTGCACCCGGGCGGACAGCTCGACCAGGGCGAACGGCTTCGTGAGGTAGTCGTCGGCGCCGAGCGCCAGGCCGGCCACCCGCTCGCGGACGGCCGCCGCCGCGGTGAGCATGAGCACCCGGGTCTCCCCGCCGCCGTCCACGATCGCCCGGCAGACCTCGTCGCCGTGCACGACCGGCAGGTCCCGGTCGAGGACGACCACGTCGTAGTCGTTGACGCCGAGCCGCTCCAGCGCTGCGTCGCCGTCGTACGCGACATCCACCGCGAACGCCTCCCGGCGCAACCACTCGGCGATGCTCTCGGCCAGCAGGCTCTCGTCCTCCACCACCAGGACCCTCACCCACCCATGGTGCCGCGCGCCCGGATAACGCCGCCGTAAACGTCGGCGGTTACGCCCGGGATACGCCCGTTGTCGTCGACTGACCGGGACGCCCGGCGGCTGCGCCGGGCCGGTGACGCGGCCCCGGCTGTGCCGGGGCGGCAACGAGGCCCGGCGGTCGGCCGGGCCGGGAGAGGAAGCGTGTGATGCGACGAGGACTGTTCGCGCTGCCGCTGCTGCTCGCCCTGACCCTGTCCGCGTGCGGGGCATCGGGCGAGGAGCCGGCGGTCGCGACCGCGGGGGGCGGTGGGGCGCAGGCGGCGTCCGCCAGCCCCGCCGCCCAGCTCAGCGACGACGAACGGCGGCTCAGGTTCACCGAGTGCATGCGGGAGAACGGCGTCGACGTGCCGGACCCGGAGCCCGGCGGTGAGCGGCTGTTCCGGTTCGACGGAAAGACGGACCCGGAGAAGGTGGAGGCGGCGATGGGGAAGTGCCGCCAGTACCTGCCCAACGGTGGGGAGAAGCTCAAGCTCGACCCGGAGCAGGTGGAGCGGCTGCGCAAGCTCGCTGCCTGCATGCGGGAAAACGGCGTGCCCGAGTTCCCCGACCCGCAGCCGGACGGCGGGATCCAGCTGCGCCTCGACGTGGTGAACATGAAGGACCCGAAGGTCAAGGCCGCGATGGAGAAGTGCCGGCAGTACGCGCCGAAGATCGCGGAGGCCACCCGGTGACCGCTCGGCACATCCGGCCGCGAACGGTGGCGCTGACCGCCGCCGTGGCGGTCGCGGCCGCCGCGGGCGTCGCCGCCGCGGTGGGCTTCGGCGGCACCGACCGGGGTACGGCCGCCACCGGCACCACCCCGCCACCGGCAACCGCCACCATCGGCCGGCAGACGCTCACCGACGCGCAGACCGTGGACGGGGAGCTGGGGTACGGCACCACCCGGACCGCCACCGCCCGGCTCGGCGGCACGATCACCGCGCTGCCGGACACCGGCACCGTCGTCAAGCGGGGCGGCCGGCTGTACGCGGTGGACAACGACCCGGTGGTGCTGCTCTACGGGTCGCTGCCCGCGTACCGGGTGCTCGAGCCGGGGGTGGAGGGGGCGGACGTGGCGCAGTTCGAGCGCAACCTGCGGGTGCTCGGGCACACCGGCTTCACCGTCGACGACGAGTACACCGGCAGCACCGCCGACGCGGTGCGCGAGTGGCAGGAGGACCTCGGTCTGCCGGAGACCGGCCGGGTGGAACCGGGCCGGATCGTCTACGCCGACGACGCGGTGCGGGTGGAGAGCCACCAGGCGTCGACCGGGGACGCGACACAGCCCGGCCAGGGGGTGCTCGCGTACACCGGCACGAGCCGGCTGGTCACCGTGGAGCTGGACGTGGACGACCAGCGGCTGGCCAAGAAGGGCGCGACGGTCGACGTCGGGCTGCCGGACGGCGACCCGGTGACCGGGAAGGTCGAGTCGGTGCAGACCGTCATCGACCCCGGCTCGGGCGGCGCCGCCGGGCAGTCCGACGAGGCCGAGACGAAGATCGAGGTCACCGTCTCGGTGACGGACCCGGCGAAGCTCACCGCGTACGACCAGGCGAGCGTCGAGGTCACCTTCACCGCCACCGAACGCCCGGACGTGCTCACCGTGCCGGTGGCGGCGCTGCTCGCGCTCGCCGAGGGCGGGTACGGCGTCGAGGTGGTCGACGGCGGCCGGAGCCGGATCGTCGCGGTGACCACCGGGCTGTTCGCCGCCGGTCGGGTCGAGGTCAGCGGGCCGGACGTCGCCGAGGGCTTGACGGTGGGGATGCCGGCATGACCGGCGACGCGGTGGTGTTGGAGGAGGTGAGCCGGACGTACCCGGGCGGGGTCAGCGCGCTGCGCGAGGTCTCGCTGCGGATCGCGTACGGCGACCTGGTGGCGATCGTCGGCCCGTCCGGTTCGGGCAAGTCGACGATGCTGCACCTGATCGGCACCCTGGACCGCCCCTCCGGCGGGCGGGTGCGGATCGACGGGTACGACGTGGCGACCCTGCCGGACCGGCAGCTCTCCGCGCTGCGGGCCCGCCGGATCGGCTTCGTGTTCCAGCAGTTCCACCTGGCCGCCGGCACGCCGGTGCTGGACAACGTGGCGGACGGGCTGCTCTACGCCGGCGTACCCCGGCGGGAGCGGCGGCGGCGCGCGGAGGCCGCGCTGGACCGGGTCGGGCTGGGCCACCGGCTGACGCACCGGCCGCACGAACTCTCCGGCGGCGAACGGCAGCGGGTCGCGGTAGCCCGGGCGGTGGTCGGGGAGCCGGCCGTGCTGCTCGCCGACGAGCCGACCGGCAACCTCGACTCGGCCGCCGGCGCCGGGGTGCTCGCGCTGCTGCGCGACCTGCACGCCGCCGGCACCACCGTCGTGGTGATCACCCACGATCGGGAGATCGCCGCCGGGCTGCCCCGGCAGGTGCGGTTGCGCGACGGCCGGGTGGTGGCCGACGCGGCCACGCCGCCCGTCGAGGGGGTGCGGTGATGGCGGTCGACACCCGCCTGCGGCTGGTGCCGACCGAGACCCGACCGCGCCCGGTCCCGGCCCGGCTGGGCCCTGGCGACGTGTTCCGGGTGGGCGGAGTGGGCCTGCGGACCCGGCCGCTGCGCGCGTTCCTCTCGGCGCTGGGCATCGCGATCGGCATCGCGGCGATGGTCGCGGTGGTCGGCATCTCGTCGTCGTCCCGCGCCGACCTGGACCGCACGCTGGACCGGCTCGGCACCAACCTGCTCACCGTGGCACCGGGCAACACGCTCTTCGGCGACCAGGCCAAGCTGCCGGTGGAGTCGGTGGCGATGATCGGGCGGATCGGGCCGGTGACCGGCGTCTCCGCCACCGGGCAGGTGCCGGACACGCCGGTCTACCGCAACGACCGCATCCCGTCCGGCGAGACCGGGGGCATCGCCACCCGGGCCGCCCAGCTCGGGCTGCCCGGCACGGTCGGCACGACCGTACGCAGCGGCGCCTGGCTGAACGAGGCGACCGAGCGGTACCCGGCCGTGGTGCTCGGCGACGCCGCCGCCCGACGACTCGGGCTCGGCGCGGCCGGGCCGGACGTGCAGGTCCACCTGGGCGGGCGCTGGTTCACCGTGGTCGGCATCCTCGCCCCGGCCCCGCTCGCCCCGGAGCTGGACAGCTCGGCGCTGGTCGGCTGGCCGGCCGCCGAGACGTACCTGGGCTTCGACGGGCACCCGACGACCGTCTACACCCGTTCCCGCGAGTCCTCTGTGGAGGCGGTCCGCGGGGTGCTCGGCGCGACCGCCAACCCGGAGGCGCCGAACGAGGTGCAGGTGTCCCGGCCGTCGGACGTGCTGGCCGCCGCCGCGGCCACCGACGAGGCGTTCACCGGGCTGCTGCTCGGGCTCGGCGCGGTGGCGTTGTTGGTGGGTGGGGTCGGCGTGGCGAACACGATGGTCATCTCCGTGCTCGAACGCCGGGCCGAGATCGGGCTGCGGCGCTCGCTGGGCGCCACCCGGGGACAGGTCCGCGTCCAGTTCCTCGCCGAGTCGCTGCTGCTCTCCGCGCTCGGCGGGGCGGGTGGCGTGCTGCTCGGCATCCTGGTGACCGCCGGCTACGCGCTCTCGCGCGAGTGGCCGACCGTGGTGCCGGTGTGGGCGATGGCCGGTGGCGTCGGGGCGACCCTGGTGATCGGCGGTTTCGCCGGCCTCTACCCGGCCGTCCGCGCCGCCCGGCTCGCACCGACGGAGGCGCTGGCCTGATCCCGGCCCGCGCGTGCGGCCGCGTCGTCGGTTTGGGTGCGTTTCCTGCTGCTCCGGCGACAGGAAACGCACCCGGAGCCGGTCAGGCCGGGGTGCTGGCGGGGCGCAGCAGGGTGGTGGCGATCGCCCGGGCGGCGTCGGTCCACGGTGCGGGGCGCAGCGTCGCCGGATCGAGGCGGACGATCGCCCGCCGCCCCTCGGCGTGCACGGTGTCGCCGTCGACCGAACGGAACTGGAAGGCGTACTCGGCGCTGCTGGTGCCGAGGTGTTCGAGCCAGAAGTGCACTGCGACCGGGCCGGTGTGGGCGATCGGCGCGCGGTAGCTGATGGTGAACTCGCGGACCGCGTGGAACAGGTCGGGCGGGGTGGCGCTGCCCCGGTAGGCGAGGCCCCGCTCGGTCCAGTACGGCGTCAGGGCGCGTTCCAGCAGCACCGCGTACCGGGCGTTGTGCAGGATGCCCATCGCGTCGAGGTCGTCGAAGTGCACCGTCACGTGCTCGACGTGGCCGAACTCGACGGCGGGCTGATCGGCGAGGGCGTGGGTCATCGGTTGCCTTCCGGTAGCAGGGTCGGGTCCGGGCACAGCGCCCGCAGGCGGTCCAGCACGCCCCGCCGGGCGTGCCGGTAGGCCGCGTCCGGGTCGAGCATCCGGGACTGCATCGCCGCGCTCATTCCGAGCGAATCGATCTCGTACGCCAGTTGCGCGACGTCCAGGTCGGCGGGGAGTTCACCCACCTCGACCCCCTGCTCGACGAGGCGTTCGAGGAACGCCGTCCACTGGCCGTACGCCTCGGCGAGCCGGTCGCGGACCGGTCCGGGCCGGACGTTGTACTCGAACTGGGTGTTGGCGAAGAAGCAGCCGCCGGGGAGCACCCGGGCGGCGTAGAAGTCGACCCGGGCGTCGTGCAGCGCCCGGATCCGGCGTACGCCGCGCGGGGCGGCCAGCGCCGGCGCGACGATCCGCTCCTGCCACTGCTCCACCGCCCGGTCGACCGCCGCGAGCTGGAGCGCCTCCTTGGAGCGCCAGTGCGCGAACAGCCCGGACTTGCTCACGCCGAGCGTGTCGGCGAGCTGGGCGAGGCTGAGCCCGTGCAGACCGGCCTCGGTGGCCAGCGCCACCGCGGCGTCCAGGGCCGCGGCGCGGGTGCGCTCACCCCGGGCGAGACGTCCGTCGACGGTCATGCGGACACCGTACTCAATCAGCACGACCGGTCGTATTGTTTTATGGCGTGATCGTGGTCACCCACCTCAACCCCGACGTGCCGCCGCCCCGCCGTCCACTGGACGACGGGGCGGCGCGGGTGCGACGAGGGTCAGGCGATGATCGTGTCGAGGGCGATCTCCACCATCTGGCTGAAGGTCTGCTCGCGCTCGGCGGAGGTGGTCTTCTCGCCGGTCTTGATGTGGTCGCTCACGGTCAGCACGGTCAGCGCCCGCGCCTTGAACCGGGCCGCGATCGTGTAGAGCGCCGCCGACTCCATCTCCACCGCCAGGACGCCGTAGTCGGCGAGGGTGTCGTAGAGGTCCGGCCGGTCGGTGTAGAAGGCGTCCGCCGCCAGGATCGGCCCGACGTGCATGGTGATGCCCTGCCGCTCGGCCACCTCCACGGCGGTGCGCAGCAGCCCGAAGTCGGCGACCGGGGCGTAGTCGATCAGCCCGTCGAAGCGCATCCGGTTCATGTTCGAGTCGGTCGAGGACCCGATCGCCGCGATCACGTCGCGCAGCCGGAGGTCCTCCCGCAGCGCGCCGCAGGAGCCGACCCGGATCAGGGACTTCACGCCGTACTCGTTGATCAGCTCGTGGGCGTAGATCGAGGCGGACGGCATGCCCATGCCGGAACCCTGGACGGAGACGTCCACGCCCTTCCAGCGGCCGGTGAAGCCCAGCATGCCCCGGACCGTCGAGTAGCACGTGGCGTCCTCGAGGTAGGTCTCCGCGATCCACTTGGCCCGCAGCGGGTCGCCCGGCATCAGGACCCGCTCGGCGATCTCTCCCGGCTTGGCGCCGATGTGCGTACTCATGGCAAAGATCCTGCCAGGCGCCGCCGGGCGATACCGGTTCGGCATCGGAACCAGGGGTCCTGTACCCTACTCGGCGGTGGTGTGTCCGAGTGGCCTAAGGAGCACGCCTCGAAAGCGTGTGAGGGTTTACGCCCTCCGCGGGTTCAAATCCCGCCGCCACCGCCAGTGAACAGGCGAAACGCCCGGTCGATCCGCGAGGATCGACCGGGCGTTCTGCTTGTGGTCTCAGTTTCGGTCTCAGTTCGTGCTCAAGTGGCCGATTTCGGTTTCTCGATCGCGGTGCCCCAAAGCAGTCCACCGACGCGCCGGGCGACGTCCCGTCGGACCTAGGCGGTCAGGTGTTGGTACCGGGCCGCCATTGCAGAGTTGGACCAGCCCATGATGCCCATCACGGCGCGCTCGGCGACGCCGAGGATCAGCAGCACGGTCAGGGCCTACCTGGCGGCGTACCGGCTTGCGGGTCACGTGTCGCCGGTGGTTGGCCGGGCGTACGCCCAACCCGCCCGCATGAAGCCCAACCCCGAACCCATCCTGCAAGCTGTCCGGGCTCTAAACGTGCCCCCCAATCGCTGCGTCCTAGTGGGCGACTCCTTGTCAGATATCGAGGGAGCACGAGCGGCGGGTGTGAGGGTCGCCGGCTATGCGAACCGCGTAACCAAAGTCGACGCCTTCCGCGACGCGGGGGGCGGTGTTGCGGGGTGCCCTTCCCTCGGCTCGGCCGCTCATGCTTTCAAGGATGATGGCGAGGTGATCGCCGTCGGGCTCCACGGAGTATTCGGCGTCGAGTCCCCTGCCGCTGTCATCGGTCATTCGCACGTCGGTCACTCTGGCGCAGACGGGTGACGGACGACCTCAGCAGCGGTCTAGTCGGGTTGTTGAGAAGAGCTAGGCACGGCCCAGTAGACGCGGGTATCGCCTCGGATTAGTCCCCGGCAGGGCGGTCGCCGGCTTATACCGCGCCGGTCTCAGTTGTGGTCTCGTTCATCGGTGTACGAACCCGTCCGTCGAAGGACGAGCCGGATTCCGGTGCTGCTCATGGCCCCGGTCGGTTGCCCCTGAACATCGTGGCGCAGACCTCGAAAGCGTGTGAGGGTTTACGCCCCCCCGGGGGGTTCAAATCCCGCCACCGCTCGTGAAATGCGAAAACGCCAGGTCGATCCGCGAGGATCGACCTGGCGTTCCGCTGTTTCGGGCTCGCCGGTCTTCCTGACTCAGCCGGCCGGGAGGCTCGCGTCCCGGTGGGTCAACCGGTACGTGGCATCGACGGCATCCGTCTCCAGGAGCACGGTGACCGGGCCGGCCGGGAGCGTGCAGGAGATCGTGCGCTCGACGGCGTACCCGGTCGGGCCGCAGTACCGGATGCCCTGGCTGTCGAGGACCGACAGGCGGGCGTCACCGGTGCCAGAGGTCCGGGTCCAGGTGAAGCTCTCCCGGCTGGCCCGCTGGTCGGCCGGGATCGTGAAACAGGCCGCGAAGTGGTCCGCGCCGGTGGTGACCGTCGCGCCCGTCGCGTCCGCCGGCAGCACCGGGCACGCCGGCGGGCCGTCCACCCGGGCGAAGCCCAGGGCGTACGTGGCGGGGATGGGCTCCTCATCGGTGGTCAGGACCACGGAGAAGGGCGCCTCACCGGTCAGCTCGCAGCTGTACTGGCGCAACGAGAAGTAGTCGCACACCTGCTCGCCGTTGCCGTTCAGGACGCTGACCTCCGGCGAACTGGCGTCCCCCGCCAGCAGTCCGACGACCCGGGCCCCGGTCGGGCTGGGCAGTTGCAGGCAGTTGTACTGGCCGACAGCGTCGAACGCGCCGCGGTGCGGTGCGTCCTGCCAACCGGTGTCGGACACTGGCGTGCAGCCGGACGGCTTCCAGGGCAGCAGCGCGACGGCGTACTGGTAGTCGTTGTCGATCACGGTGTTGGGCGCACCCCCACCGAGCACGAGGGTGTACCTCCCCGCCGCGGGGATGTCGCACCAGATGTCGGTGCAGACCCGGACCCCGGCGGAGTCGTAGACGGTGGCCCATTGCCGGTAGTTGTCCGCGCTCACGGCCCGCACCCGGTGCGCGCCGGCGGTGGGGACGTCCAGGGTCCGGCACCGAACTCCGCCGAGGGCGCCGCTCGGCGGTGCGTTGTACGCGCCTACCCCCACTATCGGGCAGCCGACCGCGTCGGAGAGCCGACGGACCTGCACCTTGTACGTGAGATCGGTGCTCTCGGCGTCCCAGTTCCGCAGGTATGAGATCACGCGGTATGTGCCGGTCGCGGGCACCACGCAGCCGTCCTGCTCCGACCATTCGGTGCAGAGCACGGCGCCGCTCGGGTCCACGAGCCACGCGGCGACCTCGTTGTACCGCTCCGGCGCGGTGTACGTGATGATCCGCTCGCCCGCCTCCGCGCGGAACGGTTGGCAGTTGGTCTGCACCGGCGAGATCTGGTGCGTCACGAGCGCCGGCTGATCCCAGGACGTGCCGGTCGCTGGCGCGCACCCGTTGTTTCTGCTGGTCGCGGCCACCGCCACCCGGTAGGTGATGCTGTTCCAGCTGTCGTTGCGCACCAGGAGGGTGTAGGCGCCGGCCGCGGGCAGCAGGCAGTAACGGTCGGCGGAGTACTTCTCGCACACCTGCTGACCCGCGTCGTTGACGATCCGCCACGGCAGGAGCTGGTCGGGGCCGAGCCGGACGACGACGGTGGTGGGTGCGGTGGTCTTCAGGGCATGGCAGGCGAGATCGTCCTGCTGCGCCACCGTTCCGGTGCCTACCCGGGTGCCCGGGTCACCGAAGGGCGCCAACGGGAGGGCAGGACACCCGAATGCCTGCGAGATCCGGGGAAGCTTGAGCGTGTAGGTGCTCTCGCCGCCGTAGTACTCCCGCAGGAACAGCCGGTACGGCCCGGGCCGCCCCAGGGTGCACTCGGTGGTGTACCGGACCTGGCAGAGCGGCTGGAACTCGCCGTCCAGGATGTCGCCCTGCACGTCACCGGCGCCGCCGGGGTCGGCCAGGTGTAGGACCGAGCCGACCGGCTGGTCGAACTTGTAGCAGTGCGCCGCCGTGCCGGCCGGCAGCGTGTCGGTGCGGCCCGGGGAGGCGAAGGAGAAGAAGTCCCTGGACAGCCTGTCGCAGCTCGACGGCCGCCGCGTGGACTCGACGGCCAGCGTGTAGTCGCCGGTCCCGGTCGGATAGGGGAGCTTGACCCGGATCGTGTAGGTGCCGGCGGCTCCGAGCTGGCAGCTGCCGGCGTCAGTGAGGACGTGGCAGACGAACTCCCCAGACCCGTCGAACACGCGCGCCTGGACGGAGGTGCCCGTGCCGCGGGTCAGCTGCGTGAGGAGGGTGTCGGAGTCGGCCCTGGTGGTGATCTTCCAGACGTTCTCCTGTTCATCCACGATGGACGGACAGGTGACGATCACGCCGAAGGTGAGCTTGCCGCCGCAGCCGGCGCTCTGCGCGGTGGGCGTCCGCTGTGGCGACGGAGCGCTCGTGGCCGAGCCACTGGTGGTCGAGTCGCTCCGGTTCGGCGTCGCGGTCGGGGCCGGCCTGGCGGTGAAGGTCGGCGGCGCGGACGTGTCCGTGGCGGCCGGGGCGGTTTGGGAGGGGCTCGCGGCCGCGGTGGGGCTCGCGGTCGGGGCGGCCAGGGCGGGCCCGGCCAGGACGGAGGACATCGCGGTGGCGAGGGCCGCGATGATGGCCAATCGAGGGAGCCTTCTAGGCCGGTTGGGCCGAGATGTGGGCAGGGTTGTTCTCATGTCAACTCCCCGTGAAGTCCGCGCCGATCGCGGACGCGGCGATGGTTTCATGGCGGCCGATAGCCGAGCAATGGACACATCGACATATCCGGTGGCGGATCAGCGGAGGCCCCCGGGGCACTGCCTGGCGGTCGCCTGACGGCGGCGAGGGCCGCGTGGAGGGGTGGTGACGCCCCGCCGCGTTCCCGGCTAGGAGGTTGGCTGGAGTTCCTGCTGGTGGGCGGCCGCTTCGGAGCCGGCCCGCCGGATCGGGGTGAACAACCCGGCGACCGCGATCAGGAGGCAGCCGACTCCGGCGCCGACGGCGACCCCGGTGACGCCGTACCGGGCGGCGGCCCAGGTCAGCACCGCCGCGCCGGCCGGGCCGAGAGAGTAGTGCGTGCTCCAGAAGGCCGACGTGACCCGGCCCAGCAGGTGGTCGGGGGTGATCTCCTGGCGCAGCGACATCGAGCAGATGCCGCCGACGCTGGCGCCGCACAGGTACACCGCGGTCAGCGCGGTGACGGCGGGGACGTTCCCGGCCAGGCCGATGCCCACGATCGCCAGGCCGGACACGGCGAGCGCGCCGATCCAGGTGACACCGAAGCCGCGCCGACGCCGCAGCGGTGCCGCCAGCAGCGCGCCGGCGATCGTG
Organism: Micromonospora sp. WMMD812; assembly: GCF_027497215.1. Taxonomy (NCBI): domain Bacteria; kingdom Bacillati; phylum Actinomycetota; class Actinomycetes; order Micromonosporales; family Micromonosporaceae; genus Micromonospora; species Micromonospora sp. WMMD812. The sequence continues at coordinate 4,895,497 of NZ_CP114904.1, forward strand.
CCCAGCGCGGCCAGCCCGAGCACGGTGCCGACGGTGCGGTCGGAGCCGCCGAGGTCGTGCTTGACGTGGTAGATCAGCACGTCGGTGAAGCCGAACGTCAGGAAGATGAAGACGGAGAGCAGCACGGTCAGCGACCGGAGCACCGGTTGCTGCCAGAGGAACCGGGCCCCGGCCAGGAACTCGGCCAGCGGCCGCTGCCGCACCTGCCGCCCGTCGGCGGTGACCCGGCCGTTCGCCGAGGCGAGGTCGTCGGGGAGAGCCAGGCCGTCCGCGCGAGGCCCGGCAGGCTCGGCGCGCCGGAGCCGGACCAGCCACAGTCCGGCGGCCGACAGCGCGAAGCTGGCCGCGTTGATCGCGATGGCCGCGGTGGGGCCGAACCGGGCCGACACCACGCCGGCGAGCAGTGGGCCGCCGACGGCCGCCGTCGCGTACGTCGCCTGCAACCGCCCGTTCGCCTCGGTGATCCGGTCGCGGTCGACCAGGTTCCGCACCGCGGTCACCGCGGCGACCTGGAACAGCATTCCGGCCGCCTCGCAGATCGGCAGGACGACGAAGAGCACCCACACCTGCGGTCCCGCGAGCCAGGCCAGCGGGACGAGACCGTAGAGGACCAGCCGGGCGAGGTCGGCGGCGATCATCAGCGTCCGCCGGTCGTACCGGTCGACGAGGACGCCACCGAAGACCCCCGCGCCGACGGACGCGGCCCCGGCCACGGCGGTGAGCAGCCCCATCTGCGCCACCGATCCGGTGGCCTGGAGCACGAGCAGCGGCAGCGCGATGTAGGCGAACGAGTCGCCGAGGGCCGAGAGCGACTGCGCGAGCCAGTACGTGCCGAAGTTGCGGTCGCGCCACAGGGGAGCACGGACCCGATCGGCGCCTGAGATCACGCAGGTGACCCTAGCCCGCCGCCCGGTCGCGGACGTTCCCCGCGGGCCTTCCGGGTGTGGCACGATCGTCCCCATGCGCCCACCCCGCGTGCTGCTGCTGGTGGCCGCTGTGGCGGCGGGGTTCTCGGTGCTGGCCACCCTGGTCTCCGAATCGCGGGCCGCTCTCCAGTCCGGCCTCGTCGCAGGGCTCGCGTTCCTCGGGTGGGTGCTGCTCGCCGGCGCGTCGGCACCTCGGGTGCGGGCGGCGCTGGCCGCCGGACTCGGCTTCTTCGTGCTGGTCATGGCCGTGCGACTGTGGTGGCTTCCCGAGCAGCCGGCGGGGGACGGCTGGTTGGAGCCGTTCTACACACCACTCGACGGTCGCGGCTCGAGCGCGGGGTCGGGGCAGTTCGCCCGCGAACTGCTGGATCATTGGCGACAGGGGATCGACCGGGAGCGGTTGGCTGCGGTCGGCCTTCTGCTCGGGGTGCTCTGTCTGGCGGTCGCGGTGTTCGCCCTGCCGGCGCGGCACCGCCCGAGGCGCGCGATGGTGACCCGGGTCGCCGTCGCGGTGCTGCTGCTCGTCGTGGTGGGTGCGGACGTCTGGGCCCGGGTCGACGATGCGCCGCTGCCTGGCCTGCTCGGCGCCGCCTGGCCCGCGCTACTGGCCATCCTGGTCGCGGCAGGAACGGTGGTGCTGTCCGGCGTCCGGTCCGACCGGTTCGCGCTGGTGGCGCTTGGCGCGCTGCTGCTGGCGGTGACGGCCGGCGCCGCCCTCACCGACCTCGCCGACAGTTGGGCGGCCTGGCAGCAGTCCGCCGAGGTCAGCGAGCACGCCTTCCTGTCCGTGGGCATCGCCGTCCCGGTGGGCAGGTGGACGGACCTGTCCGAGGCGGTCCGCGCGGCGGTGGCGTTCGCGGGGCCAGCGCTGCTCGCGGTCGGCGCCCTGCGTGCCTCCGATGCCCCGGAGCCTCCCGGACCGCGCTGACCGGCGGGCGTCGCTCGGCGAAGCCGCCGGATGGTCTACGGGTGGTCGGCCCGGCGCGCGGTGGGCAGCCGCGGCGCGGCCGGGTCCACGGGTGGTCGCGGATAGACGAGCCCCTCCGGGCGTACGTGGTACATCTGCTCGGCGAAGAACTCCAGCAGTTCCCGGTGCACGAAGATGTAGCCGTCGCCGACGTTGCGCAGGAAGAGGCACTGCACCGCGTACTCGAGGAACGGCACCAGTGGCTGGGGCAGCAGGTCGAGCCGGGCGAGCCGGCGCCGGATCAGCCACTGCTCGGTGATCGGGCCCACGCCGACCCGGATCAGCAGCATCGCCGCGCCGGTGAGCCCGATCAGCAGGCCGTAGCGGGCGGCCTCGCCGGGGGTGGTCCGGCTGGTGACGAGGAGGGCGGCGACGCAGCCGGTGAGCGGCCCGACGACGAGCGCCGCCCGGCCGGCGACGGCGAGCCGGTGCAGGAGCAGCCCGGTGGGCAGTTCCCGGTGGGTGCCGGGCGGCCGGTGGCCCTCCAGGTGGTCCGTCACCGCCTGGCCGGCGCCGGTCGTCGCCAGCGCCGTCAGCAGATAGCTCAGGCCGAAGAGCAGGCCGGCCAGTCTGCCGCCGGACCGGTCGAACGCGAGGAAGACGGCGACGGTGGAGGCGACGATACCCAGCAGGGCGAACCCGCCGGCGCCGAGCGCGCCGGTCAGGTTCCCCAGGCCCGACACCGCTGCCCGCAGCGCCCCGCGCTGGTCCTTCGGCCGGTCGCCGCGGCGCACCGCCTGCATGATGGCGGACAGGTCGTCGTACCGGCGGGTGGTGGCCACGGCCGTTCCGTACAGGCCGCCGGCCGCGCCCACCAGCGCGCCCCTGGGGCCGAGCAGGGCGTACCCGACGATGGTCAGGCCGAGGGTTACGGCGGCGCAGGTCACCAGCCGACCGAGGACCTCGGCGTCGAGGAATCGCGGACGCAGCTTGCCCTCCCGGACGAACACGGGCGGCACCCAGGTCTCGTTGATCGAATCCAGCACGAAGATGGTCTGCCGACGATCCCGCATCCGCCCGGCCAGCGCGGAAAGGTAGCGGACGGCCCGCTCCGGGCGGTGGATCGGGTGCGGGCGACGGCGGAGCATGGTGTCGACGTACCGGGTGAAGAGCCGAGCCCGCCGGGTGTGGGTGCGGGCGGCGGCCGGGTCGGGCCCGTCGGCGTACGCCACGGCCATGATGCTGAGCAGCAGCGGCGAGTCGGCGAACTTCCACAGCTCCGGGTCGGCGTCGAGCGCCGCCCGCACCCCGGCGAGCCCGGGCCGGTCGACGTAGCGCTCGATCTGCGTACGCGTCAGCGGCTGGATGGTGACCGTGCCGTAGAGCGGGAGTTCCCGGCGGAGCCGGCCGTACTCGGCCTCGCGGCAGCAGACCGCGATCGGGGTGAGCGGCTGCCGGGCGTGGAACGCGGCGATCGCCTCCGCGCAGGCGTCGCGGTGCTCCTCGGCGACCTCGTCCAGACCGTCGAGCAGCGGCAGGACCTCCCCGGCGTCCACCCAGGCGGCCGCGTTGCCGGTCGGCATGCCGTACCGCTCGGCGAGCTGGTCGACCAGCCAGCGGTCCAGGGGGCGGCGGTCGGTGGCCCAGGAGCTGAGGTTGACCACCACCGGGACGGGCGCCTCCGGGTCGGCCTCGGCCCGGGCGAGCAGGTCCCGGGCGAGTTCCAGCAGCGTCGTGGTCTTGCCGGCACCGGGCTCGCCGAGAATCACCATCGACTGGTCGAGCCGCTCGAAGACCGCCGACATCGACGCGTCGTCGTCGAGGGTGCCGGCGAAGCCGTCCCGGCCGCTGGCGTGCAGGCTCCACGGGTGCCGCCGGTCGTCGACCGCCGCCGCGATGCCGAGCACGATCCGCGCCTCCTCGTGCAGGGACCGTTCCAGCACGTTGGTCACCCAGTACCGGCGTACCCGGTCGAGCAGGACCCGGCGGGCCCGGGCCTCGGAGGCCCGGCCCGGCGGTCGCGGCTCGCGGGCCCGGGCCACCTCGACCGCGATCAGCGCGACCATCACGACGACGAGCAACGGCCACGCGAGCCAGAGGTACGGCGACCAGCCGTCGGGCATGGCCCCGGTGGCGACGTTGGTGGCGACGCCGAGCAGCGCCACGCAGATCACCGACAGGACGACGGTGGTGACCCGATGCATGCGTCGTCTCTACCGTCCACACGCGAGGCGCACAAGGCCGGCTGGCCAACCGGGACGCGGATTCAGCAGGGACCGGCGCCCTCGTCGAAGAGCCGCCGGGCCCAGTCGGCGTACCCGGCGATGACCTTCCGCACCTCGCGTCCATCATGGAGGAACAGGTAGGCGCGGTCGCCGCGCCGGGCGAGCAGGCCGTCGAAACGGTACGTGCCGGGCGGTGCGTGCAGACGGGTCACCGACGGATAGCGGAACCAGACCTCGGCGACCGGGGTGCCGGCGGTGACTCCCTCCGGCGTGCGCATCGGGTCGCCGGCCCAGACCAGCACCAGCCGATCCTCGACGAACACCGGGCTGGCCATCTCGTGGCCGGCGAGCATCGGCCCGCAGGCGTGGACGTCCGAGCGCAGGATGCCGCGCCGGGTCAGCTCGTCCTCGGTGTCGCCGAACGCGACGTTGCGCAGGCCGTTCAGGTCGAGCACCTCCACGGCGCCGGCCGGCACCGGCCTCTGTGGAGCGATGGTTTCGAGCGGGCCGCTACCCGAGACGACGGCAGCCGTCAGCACCCCCGCGATAAAGGCAAATTGCCGCAATTTCATTGGATTCCCCTGGGTCCCTAACGGCCTGGGGGCCGTGAGGTTGCTGCTAACCGGCGGATTGGCGGCCTTCCCACTCGTCCGCGAGGTCGTCCCAGTAGTCGGCGCTCAGCCGCCGCCGGCCGTGTGCCAGCCAGCCGGCGGTGTCGCGTTCGACGTGCAGGCCCAGCTCGGCGAAGGCGTCGATCCACGGCCCGGGCTCGGCGCCCAGCTCGACGAGCGCCGAGTTGATCGGCCATGCCGCCCGGGCGACCGCGAACTCACCGTCGAAGCGCGGCCCCCAGGAGACCGCGCCGCCCAGCCAGACCACCGCCGACTGGTAGCCCTCGCCGCCGAAGAACTCCGCCTCCAGATAGGCCACCGGGCCACGCCCCGACCAGCCGGCCAGCACGTCGGTCAGCGCCGGCGACAGCACCAGGTGGAACGGGTGGTCGGCGTCCGGCGCCTCGACGGAGAAATCCGGCAGCGCGCCGGTCAGCTCCTCGACCAGTTGCGGGGTCACCGGGAGCAGCGCGAAGTCCTGCCGCAGCTCGCCGAGGACCGCGTGATCCAGCTCGGCGGTCTGCTCGCGAAGCAGTTCGGCGTCCGCGACCACCGCGCTGAGCTGGTAACTCATCGGCCTCCTCCGGCATCCACAGGCTGTGGATGGAACATGTGTACGAGTAGATGGCGGCGCGGGGATCCCGCCGGCGGCGCGGCGGTGGGTCAGCCGCGCTCGGGAAGGCGCGCGACGAACGCGCGCCAGGCCGCCGCGGGGAACACCAGTGCCGGCCCGGTCGGGTCCTTCGAGTCCCGTATGCCGACCGCGCCGGGCAGGTCGTCGGCGACCTCGACACAGTCGCCGCCGTTGCCGCTGCTGCGGCTGCTCGTGCGCCACCGCGCGCCGTTCAGGTCCATGTCTCCGTCACTTCCCTGATGAGGTCGAGGGACTGCCAGTGGGAGAGCGCCTCGCCGCGCATGTTCTCCCATGCCGCCAGTATTGCTGCGATGTCGCCGGGGTCGGAAACCACTTGTCCCTGGAGTTGGTTGTCGAGATAGCCCGCCGTCCGGTGGTCGGGCTGGTGGCGATCACGAACGGCCCGTTGAGCCCGGCGTAGGCGCCGACCGAGGCCGGCACCACGTGCAGCCGGACGTGCGGCTCGGCGCAGGCCGCCGCCAGGGCCCGCAACTGCTCGTGCATGGTGGCCCGGCCGCCGACGGGCCGGCGCAGCACCGCCTCGTCGACGACCGCGGTGAACTGCGGCGGGTCGTCCTGCCGGAGGATGCCCTGCCGGTTGAGCCGTGCGGTCAGGTGGCGCTCGACGTCGCCGCGCGGGATCAGCCCGGCCCCGCCGAGCACGGCCCGGGCGTACGCCTCGGTCTGCAGCAGCCCGGGAAGGACGACCGATTGATACGACCGCAGCGACACCGCCTCGCGCTCGATCTCCTGCCATGGACGGAACCAGATGGGGTCACGACGTCTTGACGTGTCCGGCCAGATGTCCACGATGTCCCGGTCCAGGGCCTCCGCCGCCGCCAAGCGGTGCCGGGGATGCGGGATGCGGCCCTCGGTCAGCCAGCGGCCGACCGTCTTCGGGTCGACGCCGACTCGTTCGGCGAGCGACTCGATCGTGTGCCCGGTGTCGCTGAGCGCCACCCGGAGCGCGTCGTTCACGGCACCCTCCATCGGATGTCCCAAATATCTGGCCACCATATCGCTACGCCCTGTATCTGTCTGACCACCGACGGGAAGGTGGGGTGACGATCCGGAGAGGGGGCCGCCGTGGAGCGAGGAGACCGCAGCGTCGCGCGGGGTGGCGGGAGGTGTGGCCGGTGGACCGGCTGACCGCCGGCACGGCGATCCGGGTGCCCGAGGCGGCGTACCGCCTCGGCGAGAGCCCGCTGACCCTGCTGGTCACCGAGGTGCTGAGCGTCGGGCCGTTCCAGCGCGCCGAGTGGGCCGAGGTACGCGGCCACGAGGTGCACCCGGACGGCAGCCTGCGCGCCCGGCAGTGTCAGGCGCTCGTGCGGGTCGATCAGGCCCGGCCCGTCGAGCTGCGGTCGTGGTGACCCGCCGCCGGGACCACGTGCCGACCCGCCCCACCTGGCGCTGCACCGCCTGCGGCATCGCCTGGCCGTGCTCACCGGCGAAGCTGCGGCTGCTCGGAGAGTACCGGCACGATCGCGCCGCGCTGACCGTCTACCTGGCGACGCTTCAGGCCGAGGCGGCCGAGCAGCTCGCCGGTCTGGACGAGGGGCCGCTCCCGGTCGACCTGACCGACCGGTTCGTCGCGTGGGCGCGCGCCCGGGGATAGCGCGTCCGGGATAGCCGGACGCCGATGGGGTCGCGCCCGCTCCCCGAGTCCGCTGTGGACCCTGAGCAGGACCGCCGAGATGTTAGTCTTCTTCGGCTGTCGCATGATCATCGTGAGTGACCGAGGGGACGGCATGGGGGCCGGCATTCCAGGCACGGGAGGTTTGCTCGACCCGGACGGCGCCATGGAGCGGCTGGCGGAGTGGAAGGGCCGCATCGACCGGTTGGCGGCCGACACCCGGGCCATGAACGACCGCCTCCAGGATCTGCGGGTGACGACCGCCGACGGCAACGGGCTGGCGGAGGTCACCGTCGACTCGGCGGGCGCGCTGGTCGACCTGCGGCTCGGGCAGCGGATCCACCGGGTCGCGCCCGACGTCGTCGCCCGGACGATCATGGACACGATCCGGGTTGCCCGGCAGCAACTCGCCGACCGCGCGCAGGAGATCATCGCCGACACCGTGGGCACCGAGTCGGCCGCCGCCCGCGCGATCGCCGAGCGGGTCGGGCAGCAACTGCGCGACGCCGACCCCACCCCGGACGGCTCCGACGACCGGCACCGGTCCGGGTGGTGAGGGCGTGGCCGACGGGTTCGCGGTCGACGCGGAGCAGATCCGCGCGCACGCGCGCAACATCGAGGCGCTGCGCGCCCGCTTCGGCGCGGTCAAGGCCGCCAGCGCGCACATCACGCAGGACGACGCGGCGTACGGGCTGCTGTGCGGATGGATCGCCGGCGTCCTGGAGGGCCGGCACACCCGGCAGGACGAGCTGATCGCGTACGTCGAGGAGAACCTGTCGTTGGTCGTGAAGGGGCTGGGCACGACCGCCGACAACTACGACAACGCCGAGGCCGACGCCGACAACACGATCCGCAAGGCGGGCAGCGGGCTGGACGGGGGCCTGGCGAGGTCGGCGTCATGAGCGAGTCGCTGATCGCCGACGTCGTCTCGACCCGCAAGCCCTGGACCGGGGCGGCGGCCGCCGACAGTTTCCAGGGGCTGGTCGACGCCGTCCGCAGTGAGGGTTGGGTCGACGACCTGCTGGCCGGCGCCGCGTTCGGCATCGAGGCCGCCGCGACCGTCATGGACCCGTTCAGCGCGCTGCTGGCCAACGGCCTGGGCTGGGCGATGGAGTACTTCGAGCCGCTGCGGCAGATCCTCGACGAACTCACCGGCCTGCCCGACGTGGTGGCCTCACACGCGGCCACCTGGGACAACATGGCCGCCGAGCTGCACGGCATGGCCACCGACCTGAAGACGCACCTCGGCGCGGACCTGCCGCAATGGCAGGGCCAGGCGGCCACGGCGTACCAGGACCTGATGGCGCACAACGTGACGGCGATCGACGGGCTGAGCGGCATCTCCGCCGCGATGGCCGCGGCCACCCAGGGCGCCGGGAACCTGGTGGCGTTCACGCGGGACATCGTCCGCGACCTCATCGCCGACCTGGTGGCGCGCGTGGTCGTGTGGGCGGTCGAGGCGATCTTCGTGGTCACGATCCCGGTGATCGCCACGCAGATAGCGGCGGCCGTCGTCAAGTGGGCCGGCCGCATCATGACGTACGTCGTCGCGCTGATCAGCAGCCTGGCCAACCTCGCCAAGCTGCTCGGCTAGGACGACGATGGCGAAGCCCAAGAGCCCCCACGGCGACAGCGGGACCCCCGCGCGCCCGGGCGACGGCGACGGCGGGATCCCGGGACAGCGGCGCCGCAGCACCGGCGAGGTGCCCGAGAGCATCACCAGAGGCCAGGAGATCGTCGGCGAGGAGGCGCGCCTGGGCCGCCCGCCCGGTGAGGGGGGTGGCTCGCCGGGCCGGCCCTCCGGCGGCGACGACGGATACCAGACTCCCAAGCCCGGCACCCCCGAGTACGACCGCCGGGTCGAGGAGCTCGCCGCCGACCCGGCCCACAACGGCAGGATCAGCCCGAAGTCCCGCAAGGAGGCCGAGATCGGGCTCGCCGCCGAGGCGGAGGGCAAGATTCCCGGCCCCATCCGCCGCGCCGAACTCGACAACTCCGATCCCGCGTTCCAAAAGGACCAGGGCGAATTCGTCGATGCCAACGAAAAGTTCTGGGACGTCAAATCCCCGGCCGACATATTCCCCGCCGGCCGGCATGCCGGTCAGCCCATGCCCGAGGGTATGAAGGGGCGCTACGATGGCGACGAGTTCGAGCAGAAACTCGCCGACGAGGTGGCCGGCGGACAGGGTGTCCTCATCAACACCGAGAATCTGTCCCCGAGTGCCGTGGCGGATCTCAAGAGTCGGGTTGCCGCTCGCACCGACTGGGACGGCAAGGTGGTGTTCGACAAGTGAGCAGGTACAAGCGGAGCGTCGCTGACGTCGTCCGCTGGCCGGCGAGTCCCGACGCCCGGGAGGCCCTGGAGGAGTGGTTGTCCGCCGCCGCTTCGGACACCGCGGCCTACCTGTCCGGCGACTTCCTCGACTTTCGCGGCGCCGATCTCAGCAACCTCGACCTGACCGGCGCCTACCTGGTCAACTCCTGCCTCGTCGGGGTGCGCTTCGAGGACGCCAACCTCGGCGACGCGACCCTCACCAACGCCGAGTTGCAGGGCGCCGACTTCTCCTTCGCCGACCTCGCCAAGGCGGAAATGGTCGGCTGCACGGCCCCGGACGCGCGGTTCCGCGGCGCGCGGCTGTTCTCGGTGCAACTCGACGACGCCATCCTCGAGGGCGCCGATCTGAGTCACGCGATCCTCAATTCCGCCAAGCTCTACAAAACCGATCTGCGCGGCGCCAATCTCGAATTCACGAGCCTGCGCTGGTGCACCCTCGGCGGTGGCACGATGCCGGCGGTGCTGAGCGGCGCACGAATGTTCGGCTGCCAACTCGAAGGTGCGAAGGGAAGCGTCGTCGGTCCGGTGCTCGTCGACGAGGACGCGACCCTGTCGCTCGACGGCGCCGACCTCGAGGCGTGGTTCTCGGAACAGGGCGCGGAGAACGTCCAGGTCGTGCGCTGACGGTCGGCGGAGAACCGGGAGTTCGGGTTCCTGGAGCGCCGGGCGTGGTTCGCTGAGAGCGCCGGACCTGTCGAGCCCGAGAAAGATCCGATTCCCGGGACAACCTCCGCGCACGCACCGGTGTCTTCCCTCGTGTGACGACCGTAATGGAGCACCGACCAGCCGGGACGGCGAGCGACGCGGAGCACGATTTTCGGGTTTTCGTCCAGGGGATCGCCGCATCGTTGCACCGCACGGCGTATCTGCTGTGCGGGGACTGGCACCTCGCCGACGACCTCGTCCAGGAGACCCTGGCGAAGGCGTACAGCCACTGGCGCAAGGTCCAGCGGGCCGACAGCCCGTCCGCGTACGTGCGACGCATCCTGATCAACGAATCGCGACGCGGGTGGCGCCGGAACCGGAACATCACCGTGCAACCCGACGCCGACGTGGCCGACATCGCCGTCGGGGACATGTCCGACCAGGTGGTGAACCGCGCCGATCTGCTCCAGGCGCTGCAGTCGCTGCCCGCACGGCAGCGCGCGACCGTCGTCCTGCGGTTTCTCGAAGGGCTCAGCGAGCGGGAGACCGCCGCGGCCCTCGGGTGCAGTGAGGGCACCGTCAAGAGCCAGACGAGCCGGGCGTTGATCAAGCTCAAGTCCGTACTGAACCGAGGAGACATCTGACCATGTCGTACGACACCGAGGAACGCCTGAGCGCGGCACTGCAGGGCATCGTCGGGGACCGGCCGTACGCGCCCGACCTCGACCAGATCGAAAGCCGCGGACGGAAGCTGCGGCACCGCCGCCTGGCCTGGCGCGCGACCGCCGGGACCGGCTTCGCCGCCGTGGTCGCGGCGGTCGCCGTGGCCACCACCGGCGCCGGCACCCAGGCCCCGGCGCCCAACCTCGCCGCACCGGGAGCGACCGGCAGCGCGACCACCCAGCAGGCCCCGCTGGTGCAACTGGTCGGTTACCTGACCACCGCCCCGCAGCCGAAGGGCGACGCGACGCTCCTGCTGCGCGACCAGGCGTACACGAACGGCCTCAGGGTCGCCGTCTGGGACCTGCATGCCGACAACGGCGACCTCTACTTCGGCAAGACCCGCGACGCCCTCCCCGCGCAGGTGAAGGGGAAGCACACGACGGGGGGCGGCGATGACGAGGTCGGAAGGAAGAACGCGGTCGCGGCGGCGGACTACGCGGCCACGGGCGACTTGAACGAGGCCCGCGAGCAGATGGCGCACGCGTACGTCAAGGACCCGAAGACCGCCCCGCCGCTGCAGGCGCCCGGCGTCAAGCCCCCGATCGACGGCAAGATCGCCGCGAAGCTCAAGGCCACCGGCCAGGACGAGTCCACCGTGGGCAACCTGACCGACAGCTGGGTCTGGAGCAACTCGATGGACGCGCTGATCGCCGGCGCCGGCAGCCCGACGGTCCGCGCGGGAGTGGTGCGGCTCCTGGGGCAGATGCCCGAGGTCAAGGTCGCGCGGGGCACCCTCGACGGCCAGCCGGTGATCACCCTCGCCGCCGGCGCGCTGATCACCAGCGGCGGCACCGACACCCTGACCATCAACGCCGACACCGGCCTGCCGATCAAGTACGTCTCCGAGGGCGTGGGCGTGACCGTCAACTACACGGTGACCCGCGTGACCCTCGCGGACGTCGCCACCGGCACGTTCTGATCCGTACCCCGAGACTGACGCCAGGGCCGGCCCGTCCGCCGGCCCTGGCGTCCTCGCGTCGTCCATCCGGCGCCGGCCGGCCCGGTGGCGAGGCGCTGGTCGGGCCCCCGTGGTCAGCGGCGGACTCGCCCGGATGCGGACGACCCAAAATCAAACGCCCGGCAGGTCGATGTCGACCCGCCGGGCGTTTACGCTGCTCAGGCGAGCGGAGGATACGAGATTCGAACTCGTGAGGGTGTTAACCCAACACGCTTTCCAAGCGTGCGCCCTAGGCCTCTAGGCGAATCCTCCGCCGAACAGGATACAGGTCCCGCGCGGGTCGCCCACCCCACCACCCCCTGAAGATCGACGGCCTGTCGGGTAGGCTTGGCGACACCTCCCGTGCGGCGGTATCTCGTGAACCTCCCCAGGGCCGGAAGGCAGCAAGGATAAGCGAGCTCTGCCGGGTGCACGGGAGGCCTTTCTGTCTCCGGCCCGACCTCCCCATGATCGACTGCAAGTCGACGATCTGGCGGTGTCCCGGGCGCTGCGATGCCGCCAGGTCCCCGACATGGTGTTGATCAAGCCGTCCGCTCCCGCGGTCGCGGCGGGCGAGCCGCACCGCGTGGCCGGCGGAACCGGCGGGGTGGGTGGTCACCCGGGGCGGACCGGCGCAGAATGGCTCGGTCGAGAGGAGGCGGGACGGGTGGCACTGGCGCTCTACCGCAAGTACCGGCCCCGTACCTTCGCCGAGGTCATCGGGCAGGAACACGTCACCGAGCCGTTGTCGCAGGCACTGCGCAGCGGCCGGCTCAACCACGCCTACCTCTTCTCCGGTCCCCGTGGCTGCGGCAAGACGTCCAGCGCCCGGATCCTGGCCCGCTCGCTCAACTGTGAGCAGGGCCCCACGCCGGAGCCGTGCGGGCAGTGCGAGTCCTGCCGCTCACTGGCCCCCGACGGCGGCGGGTCGATCGACGTCATCGAGATCGACGCGGCCAGCCACGGCGGCGTCGACGACGCCCGCGAGCTGCGCGAGAAGGCGTTCTTCGCACCGGCCCGCAGCCGCTTCAAGATCTACGTCATCGACGAGGCGCACATGGTCTCGTCGGCCGGTTTCAACGCCCTGCTCAAGCTGGTCGAGGAGCCGCCGGAGTACGTCAAGTTCATCTTCGCCACCACCGAGCCGGAGAAGGTCCTCGGCACGATCAAGTCGCGGACCCACCACTACCCGTTCCGGCTGTTCCCGCCGAAGGTGCTCCGGCCGTACCTGGAGCAACTCTGCGAGGCCGAGGGCGTCAAGGTCGAGCCGGCGGTCTTCCCCCTGGTGGTGCGCGCGGGCGGCGGCAGCATGCGGGACAGCCTCTCCGTACTCGACCAGCTCATCGCGGGCGCCGGGCCGGAGGGCGTCACCTACGCCCGGGCCGCCGCGCTGCTCGGCGTCACCGACTCGGCGCTGATCGACGAGATGTGCGACGCGCTCGCCGCCGGTGACGGCGCCGCCGCCTACGCCACCGTCGATCGAGTGGTCGAGGCCGGGCACGACGCGCGTCGATTCGCCTCCGACCTGCTGGAACGGCTGCGCGACCTGATCGTGCTCCAGCAGGTGCCGGACGCCGCCGCCAAGGGTCTGATCGACGGCCCGGCCGACCAGATCGAGCGGATGGCCGCGCAGGCCCAGCGACTCGGCCCGGGCACCCTGTCCCGCTGCGCCGACATCGTGCACAACGGCCTGGTCGAGATGCGCGGCACCACCGCGCCCCGGCTGTTGCTGGAGCTGATCAGCGCCCGGATGCTGCTCCCCGGCGCCGACGACACCACCGGCGGCCTGCTCCAGCGCCTGGAACGCATGGAACGCCGGCTCACCCTGGCCGGCACCGACGCGCCGCCGGCCACCGCCGGCTCCGCGCCGGCCACCGCTGCCCCGGCCGTACGCCCGGCGCCTCCCGCCCCGCCCGCGGCTGACGCCGCGCCGCACCCGGAGACCGCCGGCACGCCGGCGGCTGCCGGCGCCCCGTCCGGGCGGGCCGCCGCCCGCGCCGCCGCCAACGCGGGCGCCCCCGCCGGGTCGGCCCCCGGCCACGCCGCCGCCAGCACCCCTGCCGGCGCGACCGCCGCGCTCGACGCTGGTGTGGGCTCCGCCCCCAGCTCCGCCGCCGGGGCTAGGGCCGCGGGCGACGCCGGCGTGGGCTCCGCCGCCGGGGCTACCGCCGCGCGCGACGCCGGCGTGGGCTCCGCGCCGGATGCGGCCGACCTGCCCCGGAGTGGTTCCGCCTCGACCGGTGCCCCGGCCGCCCACGGCCAGGACCAGACCGTCCCCGCCCGCCGTGCGGTGCCGCCGTCCGCGGTGATGCCCGATCCGGCCACCCCCGAGCCGCCGCGTCCCGGCGCCGCCCCGGCGGGCCAGCTGGACGCCGTCGCGGTCCGTCGGGTCTGGCCGGACATCGTGGCCAAGGTCAACCGGATCAAGAAGCCGGCCGCCGCGCTGATGCGCGACGCGGTGGTCCGCGACGTGGACGGCGACACCCTGGTGCTGACCGTGAAGTCGCCGGTGCTCGCTCAGATGATGGGCAACCACACGTCGGTGCTGGCCGAGGCGCTGTACGAGGAGTTCGGCGGTCGCTGGCAGATCCGTTGCGAGGTGGCCGGCGAGCGGGGCGGCGCCGCGCTTCCCGGGCCGGCCCGCCCGGCCGCCCAGGCCCGGCCCGCGCCGTCCCCGGCCGGCCCGGCGTCGACCGACGGCCCCGGCGCGGCCGGTGGCTCCGGGGTGAGCGGTGGCCCGTCTGGTGCGGCCCGGCCGGCCGGCGGGACGGGCCGTGCCGGAGGTAGCGGCGCGGGTGCCCGGGGGAGCAGCGCGGGCCGTGCCGGGGGAAGCGGTGCGGGTGCCGCGCCCGCGTCCGCCGACGACGAGGAGGACTGGCCAGAGCCGGCCCGCCCCGGTGGAGCCGCGTCCGGCTCGCACGACCCGGCCGGCGCCAGCGACGCGGCCGGCGCCGGCGAGGCGGGCGACGACTGGCCCGAGGCAGCCCGCCCCGGCGGTGTCCCGGCGGGCGGTCCGGCCGACACGGGCACCGCCCCGGGCGCTGGGGCCGGCCCTGCCGTGCGGCCGGGCGGCCCTGCGGGCACTCCGACCACGCCGACGGACCCCTCGCGGACCGGCGGCTCGGCGGGCGCTCCGGCCTCCGGAGCCGGCTCGACCGCACCGCGGCAACCCGCCGCTCCGGCCGGTGGCGCGCCGGTGAGCAGCGCCCTCGCGGCCGCTCGGGCCGCCGCCGCGGGGCGCGGTGGGCCGCGTACGGGCCAGCCGGTCCGGCAGACCGCGGACAGTGACTGGGCGGGCGAGCCGCCGTACGACCCGGACTACGACGGGCCGGTCCGGCCGGGCGGCGGGCGACCGGCGGCCCCGGTCTACGAGGGGTTCGACCCCGGCGACGAGCCGCTCGACGACGTGATCGACGAGAAGACCGCGCGCGAGTCGAGCGAGGAGCAGGCGGTCCGCCTGCTGCGCGAGGCGTTCGGCGCCGAGAAGATCAACGAGGTCGACGCCCGCTAACCTCCCGCGCGCCCCCGCGCCCTCCGGCACGGTCGATCATGCAGTTGTGGTGCCTGACGTGCGGCGTTACGCGCCTTTGGTCCACCACCACAACTGCATGATCGACGAGGGGACGGGCGCCGCGCGGGTCAGGGCGTCCAGGCGGGTAGGCCGTGGGGGTGGGCTTCGGCCAGCACGCGCTGCGGTCCGGCGTTGATCCGGGCGCGGAGCTGGCAGTGGCGGCCGTCAACCGGGTCCGGCTCGAAGAACAGGTACGCGACCGGCGCGTCCGCGTCGGCGGTGGCCGCCAACCGGTCGAGTTCGCCGGTCACCCGGGCCCACTCCTCGGCCGGCACGTACTGCCGCATCACCGAGTGCCACACCACGGTGAGCGTGCCCGGCCGCGGGTCCAGCCCGGCCAGGAAGTCCGCCGCGCCGACCGGCGCCACCCGCGCGGGCAGCCGTCGGGCCAGCTCCAGCGCGCCGGCCAGCCGGGCGGCCCGGGCGGTGTGCTCCGGCCAGACGTACGCCCGCAGCGCGAGCGCGCCGTCGGCGCTGGTCGGGTCGAGCGGGGTGACGTCGCAGCCGAGCCGCTCCACCACGGTCACCTCCGGGTGGGCCTCCGCCGCGGCGCGCAGCCAGTCGGGCGCCCCGCCCCGCCAGGCGTCCGGCAACCGGACGGGTGAGCCGGTCGACCCCCAGGCGAAGTCCGGCCCCTCGATCCGGAACCGGTCGGCGCGCAGGTTCAGACCGGCGCTCGCGCCCAGCTCGGCCAGGCGCACCGGCCGGCGACCGGTCTCGCCGAGCGCGTACAGCAGGCCCGCCACCAGCAGGTTCGCCCGGCCCACCTCGTTCGTCTGCGGCGGGCGGCGCAGCCAGCCGCGCAGCGTGTCGTGCTCGGCGGCGACGACCGCCCGGAAGGCGGCCCAGGCGTCGTCGGCGTCGCCGGGCTCCTGCCGGCCGCCGGCGCTGGGATAGAACCGGGCCAGCTCCGGCGCCCGGCCGGTGAGCACCAGCGCGTGCACCCCGCCAAGCAGGCGCAGCGGCACCGCCGCGTCGGCCGGGGCGTCCAGGTAGCCGGCGAGCACCTCGGCGCACGGCCCGCCGGCGCGGACGTCGCCGGCCGCGCGTAGCAGCAGGTCGGCGTACCGGTCGGCGGCCAGGTTCGCGCAGGCCCGGGCCTGCCGTTCCAGGGTGGTGGCGGCCTGGTCGACGATCATCGTGCCCTCCTTCGAGCCTTCCGGTGATCGTCCGCCCGCCGCGACGCCGGCGGAAGCACCGGGCGGGGCGAGGCTGCTCACAACGGATAGGCTGAGCGGCGGCCGTGCAGACGAGTGCGAGAAGGAGCCATCGTGCGCCCAGGTGGACAGCCGAACATGCAGCAGATGCTGAAGCAGGCGCAGAAGATGCAGCAGCAGATCGCCAAGGCGCAGGCCGAGCTGGCCGAGGCCGAGCTGACCGGCACCGCGGGTGGCGGCCTGGTCACCGCGACCGTCTCCGGCGGCGGTGAGCTCAAGGCGATCAAGATCGATCCGAAGGCCGTCGACCCGGACGACGTGGAGACCCTGGAGGACCTGGTCGTCGCGGCGGTCCACAACGCCGCCGAGGCGGCGCGGGAGCTGACCGAGCAGAAGATGGGCCCGGTGGCCGGCGGCATGGGCGGGCTCGGCCTGCCCGGTTTCTGAGCCGGCAGATGTACGAAGGCGCCATCCAGGACCTGATCGACGAGCTGGGCCGGCTGCCGGGCGTGGGCCCGAAGAGCGCCCAGCGGATCGCCTTCCACGTCCTGTCGGCGGACCCGGCCGACGTCAACCGGCTGGCCGGCGCGCTGCGCAAGGTCAAGGAGCTGGTGCGGTTCTGCACCAGTTGCTACAACGTCGCCGAGTCCGAGCAGTGCCGGATCTGCCGCGACCCGCGCCGCACCGACGAGGTGCTCTGCGTGGTCGAGGAGCCCAAGGACGTGGTGGCGATCGAGCGGACCGGTGAGTTCCGCGGTCGCTACCACGTGCTCGGCGGCGCGATCAATCCCCTCGAAGGGATCGGGCCGGACAATCTGCGCATCCGCGAGCTGATGACCCGGCTCAGCGGCGGGGCCGTCCGCGAGCTGATCCTGGCCACCGACCCGAACACCGAGGGCGAGGCGACCGCCACCTACCTCGCGCTGATGGTCAAGCCGATGGGGATCGCGGTGACCCGGCTGGCCAGCGGCCTGCCGGTCGGCGGCGACCTGGAGTACGCCGACGAGATCACCCTCGGCCGGGCCTTCGAGGGGCGCCGGGCCGTCTGAGGCCGCGCCCGGCCTCGCTACCCGGCCCCCGCCATCCGCCGCCGCAACCCGGCGGCGTCGCGGGGCGGATCGACCCGGCCGGCTACCCTCGTTCGAGGGCGCCGGCCGCGCCGTCGCGTCCGTTTCCGACCAGCGCAGAGGCCGTCCCGGCAGCTCTCAGTTGATCTGACACCTGCCGCCCAGACCTGCCAGATTGACGTAACAGTTTGGCATCGTGAGCGCAGAATCCTCGGCTTAACCCGTCGTTCACCTACGAATCGACGGCCAGACCGCGGCAAAGACACGATCCGATACCAACCGTCCACACGGCGGTTTCCGCACGGTCGGAACGGGAGCTATGGTCACCGCCATCGGTGACCCCTGTCACCACGTTGTCCGTACCCCCTAGGACGAGGTGAAGCACCATGCGTGCATCCAGGCCGAAGGTCGCGATAGCGGCCGTCGCGGTTGCGGCCCTCGCGGTAGCAGGCTGCGCCGAGAGCAACCGCGATGACAGTTCCGGCGGAAGCAAGAAGGACACCCTCGTCTTCGGCGTCGCCGGAGACCCGAAGGTGCTCGACCCGAGCTTCGCCAGCGACGGTGAGTCGCTGCGCGTGGCGCGTCAGGTGTTCGAAACCCTGGTCCGTCCGGAGGAGGGCGGCACCAAGGTCACTCCCGGTCTCGCCGAGTCGTGGACCCCGGACGCCGCCGGCACGACGTGGACCTTCAAGCTCCGCTCCGGGGTGAAGTTCCACGACGGCACCGACTTCAACGCCGAGGCCGTCTGCGTCAACTTCAACCGCTGGTACAACGCCAAGGGCCTCATGCAGAGCCCGGACGTGACCGCGTACTGGCAGGACGTCATGGGCGGCTTCGCCAAGAACGAGGACGCGGAGCTGCCGCCGAGCCTCTTCAAGTCCTGCACCGCGAAGGACGCGACCACCGTTGACCTGGCCTTCACCCGGGTCTCCAGCAAGATCCCGGCCGCGCTGATGCTGCCGTCGTTCTCCATCCACAGCCCGAAGGCGCTGGAGCAGTACGACGCCAGCAACGTCGGCGGCACCGCGGAGGACATCAAGTACCCGGAGTACGCCACGGCGCACCCGACCGGCACCGGCCCGTTCAAGTTCAAGTCGTGGGACGTCGCCAACAAGACGCTCACCCTGGAGCGGAACGAGGACTACGCCGGCACGAAGGCCAAGCTGAAGACCCTCATCTTCAAGACCATCTCGGACGAGAACGCCCGCAAGCAGGCGCTGCGCTCCGGTGACATCCAGGGCTACGACCTGGTCGGCCCGGCCGACGTCAAGCCGCTCGGCGACGAGGGCTTCAACGTCCTCACCCGCCCGGCGTTCAACGTGCTCTACCTGGCGATCAACCAGAAGGGCAACCCGAAGCTGGCCGACATCCGGGTCCGGCAGGCGATCGCGTACGCGCTGAACCGGCAGGCCCTGGTCGACTCGAAGCTGCCCCCGGGCGCCAAGGTCGCGCAGAACTTCATGCCGGACACCGTCGAGGGCTGGAACGGCGACGTCACCAAGTACGACTACAACCCGGAGAAGGCCAAGCAGCTGCTGGCCGAGGCCGGCGCGTCGAACCTGACCCTGAAGTTCCACTACCCGACCGAGGTCACCCGGCCGTACATGCCGAGCCCGAAGGACATCTTCGAGCTGCTCTCCGCGGACCTGCAGGCGGTCGGCATCAAGGTCGAGGCCATCCCGCTGAAGTGGAGCCCGGACTACCTGAACGCCACCACCTCCGGGAGCAAGCACGACATCCACTTCCTCGGCTGGACCGGTGACTACGGCGACGGCTACAACTTCATCGGCACCTTCTTCGACCGGCCGAAGGACGAGTGGGGCTTCACCAACAAGGCCCTGTTCGACCAGTTCAAGGACGCCGACACCACCGCCGACCCGGCGGCCCGGACCGAGAAGTACAAGGCCCTGAACAAGGCCATCATGGACTTCCTGCCGGGTGTGCCCGTCTCGCACTCGCCGCCGGCGATCGTGTTCGGCAAGGACGTGACCGGCATCAAGGCCAGCCCGCTCACCGACGAGCGGTACGCCACCGCCGAGTTCAAGTCCTGACCTGACGCAAGGAACGCGGGCGGGCGCTGGAACCTCAGCGCCCGCCCGCACCCCTCCGCACCCCCTTCGAGGCCGCCCGTGTTCCGGTTCATCGTCAGACGCCTGCTCCAGCTGATACCGACGCTGTTCGGGCTCTCCCTCCTGC
Organism: Micromonospora sp. WMMD812; assembly: GCF_027497215.1. Classification (NCBI taxonomy): domain Bacteria; kingdom Bacillati; phylum Actinomycetota; class Actinomycetes; order Micromonosporales; family Micromonosporaceae; genus Micromonospora; species Micromonospora sp. WMMD812. The sequence continues at coordinate 4,915,067 of NZ_CP114904.1, forward strand.
TCTTCATCTGGCTCCGCCGACTGCCCGGCGGTCCCGAGACCGCCATCCTCGGCGAACGCGGGACGCCCGAGATGCGTGCCGCGATCCGCCGCAACATGGGCCTGGACGAGCCGATCCTGGTGCAGTACGGCCGGTTCGTCCGGCGACTGATCCGGCTGGATCTGGGCACCTCGACCTCGACCAAGCGGTCGGTGGTCACCGAGTTCCTGGAGCGCTTCCCGGGCACCGTCGAGCTGACCATCACGGCGATGGTGATCGCGATCGGGATCGGCATCCCGCTGGGCTACCTGGCCGCCCGCCGCCGTGGCCGGCTCCTCGACCACGCCTCGGTCGGCGGCTCGCTGATCGGCATCTGCATCCCGGTGTTCTTCCTGGCGTACGTGCTGAAGGCGATCTTCTCGGAGAACCTGCACTGGTTCCCGTCCAGCGGTCGCCAGGACCCGACCATCGGCGCGACCCGGGTGACCAACTTCTTCGTCCTCGACGGCCTCATGACCCGCGAGTGGGACGCAGCCGCCGACGCGCTCTGGCACCTGGTGCTCCCCGGCATCGCGCTGGCGAGCATCCCGCTGGCCATCATCGTCCGGATCACCCGGGCGAGCGTGCTGGAAGTGCTCAACGAGGACTTCGTCCGCACCGCCGAGGCCAAGGGCCTCACCGAGCGGACCGTGCGGGGCCGGCACGTGCTGCGCAACTCGCTGCTGCCGGTGGTCACCTCGATCGGTCTGCTCACCGGCGGCCTGCTCTCCGGGGCGGTGCTGACCGAGACCGTGTTCGCCTTCAGCGGCATCGGGGCCTTCATCTACGACGCGATCAGTCAACGGGACTACCCGGTGCTGATGGGCTTCATCCTGATCATCGCGGTGGTGTACGTGCTGGTGAACCTCCTGGTCGACCTCTCCTACAGCCTGATCGACCCGAGGGTGAGGGTCCGATGACGATCATCACGGGCAGGAAGCGCGAGAAGATCGACCGCCTCGGCGAGCTGGCCGCGGCGCGCGACGACGAACAGGGCGTCAGCCTCTGGCGGGAGGCGTTCCGCCGGCTGCGCCGCAACCCGGCGGCGATCGTCGGCACGGTGATCCTGGGGCTGTTCCTGCTGGTCGCCATCGTCGGGCCGTTCCTCGTCCCGCACCCGGCGGACGCCCAGCTGTGGAAGGGCGAGGTCCGCCTCGGCGAATTCCCCGGCCCCCGGGCCGAGAACTGGTTCGGGATCGACCACATCGGCCGCGACGAGTTCAGCCGCATGATCGTCGGCGCCCGGCAGACCCTGCTGGTCGGCGTGGTCTCCACGCTGATCGGTCTCGCGGTGGGCTCGATCATCGGAGGCGTCGCGGGCGCCTCCGCCGGACTGGGCGGCCGCTGGGGTCGGGCCGTCGACAACGTGCTCATGCGCTTCGTCGACATGCTGCTGGCGATGCCGAGCCTGCTGCTGGCGATCAGCATCGCCGCCATCCTGGGTGCCGGTCTCACCACGGTGATGATCGCGGTCGGTGTGGTCTCCGTGCCGGTCTTCGCCCGGCTGCTGCGCGGGTCGATGATCGCCCAGGCCAACAGCGACTACGTGCTTGCCGCGACCTCGCTGGGCGTCAAGAAGCCGAAGATCGCGCTGACCCACGTGGTGCCGAACTCGCTCGCCCCGGTCATCGTGCAGGCCACGCTGACGCTGGCCACCGCGATCATCGAGGCCGCGGCGCTCTCCTTTCTCGGCCTCGGAAACAACGACGCCTCCATCCCCGAGTGGGGAGTGATGCTCGCCGACGCGCAGCAGTACCTCGACTCCGCGCCCCGGCTGGCGATCCTGCCCGCCCTCGCCATCATCGTCACCGCGCTCGGCTTCACCCTGCTCGGCGAGGCGATGCGCGAGGCCCTCGACCCGAAGCTGCGGAAGTAGGTCTGGCGACTATGGCACTGCTCGAAGTGGACGACCTCTCCGTCACGTTCGCCCGGCGCGGTCAGCGCACCGTGAACGCCGTGGACGGGGTCTCCTTCTCGGTCGACGCCGGTGAGGTGGTCGGCCTGGTCGGCGAGTCCGGCTGTGGCAAGAGCGTCACCTCGCTGGCGATCATGGGCCTCCTGCCGAAGCAGCCCGGCCTCCGGGTCGGCGGGAAGGCGGTCTTCGACGGCACGGACCTCCTCCAGCTGGACGACCGGTCCCGGCGGGACATCCGCGGTCGGGACATCGCGATGATCTTCCAGGACCCGCTCTCCTCGCTGAACCCGGTGATCCCGATCGGGTTGCAGGTCACCGAGGTGCTGACGCGGCACCGGGGGATGAAGGGGGAGGCGGCGCAGAAGGAGGCGGCCGCGCTGCTCGACCGGGTCGGCATCCCCGACCCGAAGCGCCGGCTCAAGGAGTACCCGCACCAGCTCTCCGGCGGCATGCGGCAGCGCGCCCTGATCGCCATGGCGGTGGCCTGCCAGCCGCGGCTGCTCATCGCCGACGAGCCGACCACCGCGCTGGACGTCACCATCCAGGCGCAGATCCTGGAGCTGCTCAAGGAGTTGGTGCGCGACTCCGGCACCGCGCTCGTGATGATCACGCACGACCTCGGCGTGGTGGCCGGCATGTGCGACACGATCAACGTGCTCTACGCCGGGCGGGTGGTGGAGACGGCCCGCCGTCGTCCGCTGTTCCGCGAGCCGCGTCACCCGTACACCGTGGGTCTGCTCGGCTCGGTGCCGCGCCTGGACGCCGGGCGCGGCGAGCGACTCAACCCCATCCCCGGCTCGGTCCGCGACGTGCTGCCCTGGCACGACGGCTGCGCCTTCGCCCCGCGCTGCGCCCGCCGGATCGACGAATGTGTCGGCGAGCCGCCGCAGCTGGTGCTCGCCCACGACGGCCGCAGCTACCGGTGCGTCAACCCGGCCCCGGTGCCCGGCTCGGTGCCGCCCGGCGCCTCGGTTGGCCCGGACGCCGCCGCCGCACCGGCGAATCCGGCCACCGCGCCGGCCCAGGTGCCCGCCCCGCGCGAGGAGGAATCAGCGTGAGCGACAACGACATCCTCGTCGAGGTACGCGACCTGAAGGTGCACTTCCCGATCCGGCGGGGGGTGCTCTTCGACCGGACGGTCGGCCACGTGAAGGCCGTGGACGGGGTCGACCTGCGCATTCCGCGGGGGAAGACGTACGGGCTGGTCGGTGAGTCCGGCTGCGGCAAGTCCACGCTGGGTCGGGCGCTGCTCCAGCTCACCCCGCCGACGAGCGGTGAGGTGAGCTTCGACGGCGTCGAGCTGACCACGCTGCCGCCGGCCAAGCTCCGGTCGACGCGTCGCCGGATGCAGATGATCTTCCAGGACCCGATGTCCAGCCTGGATCCCCGGCAGAACGTCGAGTCGATCCTCACCGAGGGCCTGCAGGCGCACGGCATCGGCGCCGACCGGGACGAGCGGCGCCGGATCATCGGTGAGACGCTGGACGCGGTCGGGCTGCCCCGCTGGGCGCTCTCCCGCTATCCGCACGAGTTCTCCGGCGGGCAGCGGCAGCGGATCGGGATCGCCCGGGCGCTGGTGCTCGGGCCGGAGCTGATCGTCGCCGACGAGCCGGTCTCCGCGCTCGACGTGTCGATCCAGGCGCAGGTGGTCAACCTGCTGGACGAGCTTCAGGACAGCCTGGGCCTGACCTACCTGGTGATCGCGCACGACCTCGCCGTGGTCCGGCACATCTCCGACACCGTCGGCGTGATGTACCTGGGCGCGCTGGTGGAGGAGGCGCCGAGCGACCGGCTCTACACCGAGCCGCTGCACCCGTACACCCGGGCGTTGATGTCGGCGGTGCCGGTGCCGGACCCGGACGTCGAGGACCGCCGGGAGCGGATCCTCCTCTCCGGGGACCTGCCGTCGCCGGCCAATCCGCCGGCCGGCTGCCGGTTCCACACCCGCTGCCCGTGGGCACAGCCCACCCGGTGCAAGGACGAGCGGCCGGTGCTGCGGGAGATCGGCGGCAGCCGGGTGGCCTGCCACTGGGCCGAGCAGATCGCCAGCGGCGAACTGCGACCGCACAAGGTCGCCGCGCAGATCGTCCGCCCCGAGGACGAGGGCGAGGCGCCCGGCGTCGTCTCCGCACCCAGCGAGCCCGGCTCGTACGTCTGACCGGCGTCGTGGTCGCCGGTGCACGTCGCCGTGCTCGGACCGCCTCGGCGTGCGAACGAACGTTATGACTCAGAGTCATAAATATGCCTCTGAGTCATAACGTTTCTGAGTAGAGCTGGCCCGGCGCGGGCCGCGACCCGCACCGGAGTGCGGCCCGGCCCCGCGGGCACCAGCGGCCGCCGGCGACGAGCGGGCACCGCGCGCCGGGCAGGGGGCGGGCGCTGGGAAGCTTGAGGGTCAGCCCTCGGGCCGGTGGAGCAAACCGACCGCGATGCCGTGCACCGCGTCGAGGCCGGCCGGGTCGGGCAGGGCCGCGCTGCCGCCGGTGACGACGTACCACTCGTCGGCGTCCTTGTACTGCACCCGCAGGGTGACCCGGCCGTCGGCCCATTCGGTGCGCAGCGTCAGCTCGCCGGTGACCACGCCGACCTCGTCGGTCATCACGCCGCCCGGGCCGGGCACGACATCGGCGGTCCGGCTCTGCTGGCCGGTGCCGGTGGTCGCGCCGCTGCCCGCGTCGGCCTGCATGCCGGCACCGGGCACCGCGGCGGTCGCCCCCGGCGGCCCGTCGGCGTTCATGCCGGCGCCCGGCTGCGCGGCCGGCGCTCCGGTGCCGCCGTCCGCGTTCATGCCGGCCGCGCTCGCCTCCGCCCCGGTCACGGCTTGCTCGCCCATGTGCAGTCCTCCAACATGTCGGTCAGGGCGGCCTTCTCGGCGCTGGTCACCGTCAGCCGCCAGTGGTGCTTGACCGTCACCCAGTGCTCGGCGTACTGGCACCAGTACGACCGGTTCGCCGGTTTCCACTGGGACGGGTCCTGGTCACCCTTTGCCCGGTTGGAGGACGCGGAAACCGCGATGAGCTGCGGACGCGTCGTGTCGTTGGCGAAGTCGCCCCGCTTCGCGTCGTCCCACTCGTCGGCGCCGGAGCGCCAGGCGTTGGCCAGCGGCACCACGTGGTCGATGTCCACGTCGGACGGGTCAGTGAAGGCGCGCCCGTCGTACACGCTCTCCCAGCGCCCGCCCACCACGTTGCAGCCGGAGAGCTTGATGTTCTTGCCGTCCCGCTTGAGCACGGTGTCCCGCACGTCGCAGTTGGTGCCGGTGTCCCGCCAGTGCGGGAACCGCTCCCGGCTGTAGCCCTTCATGGCCCCGGCGTTGGCCACCGTGAGCTGGCCCAACTCCTCCAGCACGTTGCGGCCGGCGCTGGGCGGCACATCCGGCTCCGGCTCGTCCACCGGCACGCAGCCGGCCGCGCCGAGCAGCAGCGCCGCGGCCAGCGCGACCGCCCGCGCCGCGCGCGGTCCTGATGTGGTACGCACAGACGACACCCTTCCAGCTTGCGGGCTCTCGGCGATCCCGCACAGTACCCGGGCACGGTTTCGGCGTTTCGTGGCGTCTCCCACATCGTGCAGGAAAGATAGGTAGCCGTGACCCAACCCGGTCCCCAGCTCCGAATGAGCAGCGCCGCAGGCCGGGGGACGCTGCTCGCCGCCGTGTTCGCCTCCGGCATGGTCTTCCTGGACGGCACGGTGGTCAACGTGGCCCTGCCCCGGCTCGGGCGCGAGCTGGACGCCTCCGTGGCCGATCTGCAGTGGACCGTGAACGGCTACCTGTTGATGCTCGCCGCGTTCGTGCTGCTCGGTGGGGCGCTCGGTGACCGCTTCGGCCGGCGTCGCATCTTCCTGCTCGGGGTGGTCTGGTTCACCGCCGCGTCCGTTCTCTGCGGCCTCGCCCAGGGCACCGGCTGGCTGGTCGGCGCCCGGTTCCTCCAGGGCGCCGGTGGCGCGCTGCTGACCCCCGGCTCGCTCTCGGTCCTCCAGTCCAGCTTCCATCCGGACGACCGGGGCCGGGCGATCGGCGCGTGGTCCGGGCTGTCCGGAGTGTCCACCGCGCTCGGCCCGTTCATCGGCGGCTGGCTGATCGACGCGCTCTCCTGGCGGTGGATCTTCTTCCTGAACGTGCCGCTCGCCGTCCTGGTCGTGCTCGCCACGATCCGCTGGGTGCCGGAGAGCCGGGACGAGAACCTCTCGCGCACCCGGGCCGAGGGCCGCCAGCACCGAGGGTTCGACGTGGCCGGCGCGCTGCTCGGCGCGCTCGCCCTGGGCGGCATCACGTACGCGCTGATCGACGCGCCCGGCCGGGGGCTCGGCGCGCCTCCGGTCTGGGGAGCGGCGCTGGCCGGCGTGGTCGGGGCGGTGGCGTTCGTGCTGCTGGAACGCCGCCGCGGCGACACCGCGATGCTCCCCACCGGGTTGTTCAGCAGCCGGCTCTTCTCGGTGCTGAACATCTTCACCGTGGTGGTCTACGCCGCCCTCAGCGGCTTCACCTTCTTTCTCGCCGTCTATCTCCAGAACGTGGTCGGCTGGTCGGCGCTGCTCACCGGGCTGGCGCTGCTGCCGATGACGGTGCTGCTGCTGATCGGATCCGCCCGAGCCGGCGCCCTGTCGGCGCGGATCGGGCCGCGGCTGCCGCTGACCATCGGCCCGGTGGTGGCCGCCGCCGGGCTGCTGCTGTTGCGCGGGGTCGGCCCGGGCGCCTCGTACTGGGTGGACGTGCTGCCCGGGGTCGTGCTCTTCGGCGCCGGCCTGACCCTGGTGGTGGCGCCACTGACCGCCTCGGTGCTGGCCGCGGTGTCGGACCGCTTCGCCGGGGTGGCCAGCGGCTTCAACAACGCCGCCGCACGGGCCGGCGGTCTGCTCGCGGTGGCCGCGCTGCCGCTGATGGTCGGCCTCTCCGGCGGCGGTTACGAGCAGCATGGCGAGCTGACCGACGCGTTCCGCGGCGCGATGCTCTGGTGCGCCGGGCTACTGCTGGCCGGTGCGGTGCTGGCCGTGTCGCTGATCCACCGGCCGCCGCGGGAGGCGCCGCCGTCGCAGCCCTGCCACACGCTGCCCGCGGCCACCCCGCCCGCTCGGAAGCAGGCGCGGGGACGGGCCGCCTGAGGCGTCCGACAGCGAACGGGCGTAGTGAGGCGTCCGACAGCGGACGGGCGTACCGAGGCGTCCGACAGCGGACGGGCCCCGGCCGACGACAGTCGCCGACCGGGGCCCGTCCGGGTGTCTCAGCCCCGGGCGCGGTTGACCGCGCTGGTCACCGCCTTGATCGAGGCGGTGACGATGTTCGCGTCGACCCCGACACCCCAGACCGTCCGGCCGTCGACGTCGCACTCCACGTACGCGGCGGCCTGCGCGTCGCCGCCGGAGGAGAGCGCGTGCTCGTGGTAGTCGAGCACGCGTACGCCCACACCCACCGACTGGAGCGCGCTGACGTACGCGTCGATCGGGCCGTTGCCGACCGCGGTGAGCGACCGCTGCTCGCCGTCGACGCCGACCCGGGCCTCGATCTCGACCTTGCCGTCGGCGGTGCCGATCGTGTAGCCGGCCAGCGTGACCGCCGGGTCGGGCTGGTGGTCGACCAGGTAGTGCCGGGCGAAGATCCCCCACATCGCGGACGGCTCGACCTCGCCGCCGTCGTGGTCGGTGACCTGCTGGACCACGCCGGAGAACTCGATCTGGAGCCGGCGCGGCAGGTCGAGCTGGTGCTCGGTCTTCATGATGTACGCGACGCCGCCCTTGCCGGACTGCGAGTTGACCCGGATGACCGCCTCGTAGGTGCGGCCCAGGTCCTTCGGGTCGATCGGCAGGTAGGGCACGGCCCACGCGTGCTCGTCGACCGGCACCCCGGCGTCCGCCGCGTCCGCCGCGAGCGCGTCGAAGCCCTTGTTGATCGCGTCCTGGTGTGAGCCGGAGAAGGCGGTGTAGACGAGGTCGCCCGCGTACGGGTGCCGCTCGTGCACCGGCAGCTGGTTGCAGTATTCGACGGCCCGCTTGACCTCGTCGATGTTCGAGAAGTCGATCATCGGGTCGATGCCCTGGGAGAAGAGGTTCAGCCCCAGCGTGACCAGGTCGACGTTGCCGGTGCGCTCGCCGTTGCCGAACAGGCAGCCCTCGATCCGGTCGGCGCCGGCCAGCAGGCCCAGCTCGGCGGCGGCCACCCCGGTGCCCCGGTCGTTGTGCGGGTGCAGGCTGAGCACCAGGCTGTCCCGTCGGGGCAGGTGCCGGTGCATCCACTCGATCGAGTCGGCGTACACGTTCGGCGTCGCCATCTCGACGGTGGCGGGCAGGTTGATGATCAGCTTGCGGTCCGGCGTCGGGTCGATCACCTCGATGACCTTGCCGCAGGCCTCCAGCGCGTACTCCAGCTCGGTGCCCGTGTACGACTCCGGGGAGTACTCGTAGTAGATCTCGGTGTCCGGGGTGTGGATCTCGGCGTACTTCAGGCAGAGCCGGGCGCCGGTGGTGGCGATGTCGGTGATGCCGTCCCGGTCCAGGCCGAAGACCACCCGGCGCTGGAGCGTCGAGGTGGAGTTGTAGAAGTGCACGATCGCCCGCTTCGCGCCGCGCAGCGACTCGAACGTCCGGTCGATGAGGTGCTCCCGGCACTGGGTGAGCACCTGGATCGTCACGTCGTCCGGGATCAGGTCCTGCTCGATCAGCTGCCGGACGAAGTCGTAGTCGGTCTGGCTGGCCGACGGGAAGCCGACCTCGATCTCCTTGTAGCCCATCTGCACCAGCAGCTGGAACATGCGGCGCTTGCGCTCGGGCGACATCGGGTCGATCAGCGCCTGGTTGCCGTCCCGCAGGTCCACCGCGCACCAGCGCGGGGCAGCGTCGACGCGGCGCGTCGGCCAGGTGCGGTCCGGCAGGTCGACGCGGAACTGCTGGTGGTAGGGCGCGTACCGCTGGTAGGGCATGCCGCTGGGGCGCTGCCGGGCGATCGGATCGGTCTCAGCGTCGGTGACGGGTTGAGCCATGACGGAGTGCTCTCCTGAACAGGTGGCGTCAGCAATCGGAAGGTGTCGGCGCTCTGCCGGGCGACGGTGCCGGGCGGTGCCGATGGAAGGTTCGGATGTGCTGGACGGCGCGGTTCAACTCCGCGACGAGGTGCCGGCCGGTCAGGCCTCGTCGCGGCAGCCAAGGAGAAGGAGCGCCCGCCACATGACAACGTGACCCTACGTGATGAGCCGGGGGGTGGGAAGGCGCGTCCGCACTATGGGACCAGAGTCACCCGATCCTCCGGCGAGGCGACCTCGCCCAGCCGCGGCGTCCGTTCGGCCCGAGCCACCGCCGGTACGATCGCCAGACCGACCAGCGTGAAGATCGCCGCCGTCGGGTACCAGCCCCAGCCGCCGGTGGTGACCCCGAGTGCGGTCAGCCCCGCCGGGGCGATCAGGTACTGCAACTGGGAGCCGAGCCGGAACGCCCCCACGTACGCGCCGCGCTGGGCGGCCGGCGGCAGGGTGGCGGTGAGTCCCCAGGCGCCCGCCGACTCGATCAGCTCCGCCACGATGAGCAGCGTCGCAGCGGCCACCAGCACCACCACGGTGAGCGCGCCCCGGGTCGCTCCGGAGACCGGCAGGACCAGGCAGAACAGGGCGATCAACAGGGCGCCCCGGCGGGACGCCCGGGCGGCGCCCGGCGCGCTGTCGGCGCCCCGGCTGGCGCGTACCTGGAGCAGCACGATCAGGACCGTGTTGAGCAGCACCAGCCCGGCGATCACCGCCTTCGGGGCGTCGGTGTGGGTGAGGATCCAGAGCGGCATCACCGTGAGGTAGAGCGTCTGATGCGCGGTGAGCAGCCCGGAAAGCACGGACACCGCCATGAACGGCCGGTCCCGCAGCACGGCGAGCCGGCTCATCGGCTCCGCCGGCCGGGTCACCTGCGGCAGCCGGGGCAGCCGCCGCACGAAGAGCGACGTCACCAGGAAGACCGCCGCGATGAACCAGACCATCGCCCGGTACGCCGCGATCGTGTCCGCCGCCAGCACCAGGCCGCTGATCACCGCGCCCAACCCGAACCCGACGTTCAGCGACGAGCGCTGGTACGCCATGGCGGTGACCCGTTCGGCCGGAGGAAGCGCGTTGATCGAGTAGACCTGCACGGCCACGCCCGTCGCGGCGTGCACGGCGGCCAGCGCCACCACCACGGTGAGGAAGCCGGCGAAGCCGCCCACGAAGGGGTAGGTCGCGAAGAGCGCCGCCTCCAGCACCAGCCCGAGCACCCAGACCCGCTGCGGGCCGTACCGGTCGGTGAGCCCGCCCAGCGGCACCGTGCCCAGCAGCGACACTCCCGCCGCGATGGAGAGGCCCAACCCCACCTGGGCGGCGCTGAGCCCGAGCGCCCGGGTGAAGAAGACGGCGCTGCCGGCCTGGAACAGGCCGTTGCCGACGGCGTAGACCATGGCCTGCACGGCCAGGGCGCGGGTCAGCCCGGCGGGCGGTACGACGTGCCGGGCGGCGGTACGGATGGTGTCTCTGGCTCCCATGACGGGTGAGCCAAGCGGGGCCCCCACGGCCCGGTCGAGCGATTTAGGCTGAGCCGAATCCACGGGGGTGCGCGTGTCCGAGTTGCGGTTCGAGCCGGCCGACGTCGCGGGCGTGCGGTTCACGGTCTCGCCGGTGTGGGAGACCGTCTCCAGCCTCTGGTTGCTCGACAACCCGGTCCGGCACGCCGTGCACCTGTCCTGGATCGACCGGGCCCGGGTGACCGCCCGCCGCCCCGAGGTGGCCGTCCGGATCCGGTCGCTGCGGGGGCTGGCCCGGCCCCGCCGCTGGCTGCCCGACTTCCTCACCCCAGCGACCACCCGGGCCGATGTGACCCTGGAGGAGCAGCTCGACCAGATCGCGGCGACCGCGCCCGACGTCGTGGTGCGGGACCTGTTGTCCACCACCCCGAGCGGGCCGCTGTCCCGGTTCGGGCAGGCCCTGCTGGTCGCGCCGCGCGAGCTGCTGCCGCAGCTCGTCGATGCGGTGCGGGTCTGGCACGACGAGGCGATCGCGCCGGACTGGGCGCGCATGCGGGCGCTGCTGGAGGCCGACGTCGCCCACCGCGCCGCTCAGCTTGCCGAGGGTGGCGCCGGGAGGGTCCTGGACCAGCTGCACCGGAGCCTGCACTGGCTCGGCGATCGAGTGGTCAGCGACGACCCGTTCGAGCGGGACTTCGACCTGGGCGGGCGCGGGCTGGCGCTCAACCCGGGGGTCTTCACGGACCGGCGGGTGCTGTGGAACCTGCTGGAGGAGTCCATGCCCGCCGGGACGTACCCGGTCCGGGCGGTCGGCACGCTGTGGGAGACGTACCCGATGCCCCCCGGGGACCCACTGGCCCGAGTGGTGGGGTCGGGCCGGGCCGCGCTACTGCACCTGCTCGACACGCCGGCGACCACCACCGACTTGGCCCGGCGCACCGGCCTCTCCTGCGGGAGCGTCTCCCAGCACCTGGCGGCCCTGCACGCCGCCGGGCTGGTCGTCCGCACCCGGCGCAGCCGCCACGTCTTCTACCGCAACACGGATGCCGCGATGGTCCTCCTCCGCGCCGCCCGGGGCGACTGAGGCGTACGTCCTCCGGCTTCCGACCGCCGGTCCGCCGACGGACCTGGGGTGCGTCGAGGCGTGCTCCGTCAAGCATGGCGACAGGGCGCGGTGTCCCGACCGGACGGCGCCGGGTTGCCGCGCCGCCGGTCGGTCGAGGGGCGGGAATCGGGGCGTTCAGCGGAGGAGGAGAAAGGGCAGCGGGTGGCGGTGGCGCAGGGCGGTCTCCCGGGCGAGCAGGTCGGGCGGCAGCGCGTATGGGTCGCCGAGCCGACCGACGGCGGCCACCACCAGCGGGCGTACGTCGCCGGGCAGGTCCAGTTCCGTGGCGAGGCCGGCCCGGTCGAAGCGGGTGACCTGGCGTACGTGCAGGCCGAGCGCGGTGGCCTGCACGGTCAGGTGAGCCATCGCCTGCCCCAGGTCGTACGCGGCGCGCTCGGCGTCGCCGCCGGTGTGCGCGCCCACCACCAGCGCGGAGGCGTGCCGGGCCCAGCTCTGGTCGCCGCCGGGCAGGTTGATCAGGATCCGCTTCCAGGTGTCGTCGTCCCGGTGGCCGAGGGCGAACCGCCAGGGCTGCCGGTTTTCGGCCGAGGGTGCCCAGCGGGCCGCCTCCAGCAGCGAAGCCGCCTCGCCCGGGCGCAGCTCGTTGCCGGGGTCGAACGCCCGAGGGCTCCAGCGGAAGGCGAGCAGCGGGGTGAGGTCGGCCATGGAGGAAGGGTCCTGTATGGCCGTTTCGACCGGGCGGACGGGCCGGGTAAATGTGGGCAAGAGCACCCGTAACGGGACGAAGATCAGGACGTTCCGTCGCTCGGGCTGCCCGACGGATCCGGCGACGGCGACGCCGTGCCGAGCGGATCGCCGTCGACCACCGGCCCGGCCAGCTGGATCGTGGCCGGCGCGGGGGCGGGCGGGCCGGACAGCGTGAGTGTGCCCAGGTCGGTCCGCGCCGCGGTCGGGGTGCCGTCCTGCTCGTAGCAGTAGATCCCCACGTCGAGTGGTGCGTTCAACGACGCCGAGGTGGTCTCCACCGAGTAGCAGGCGCCGGTGGCGCCGGGCGGCGGCTCGGCGGGCGACACCGAGAGCGGGGCACGCCGGTCGGTGAGCACGTCCAGCCAGTCGGTGAACGGGTGCTGCACCCGGGGGTCCAGCCGGCGCGGGAGAGTGTCGTCCGGGTCTCCGACGCGTACGCAGCTCGCCGGCTCCGGTCGGGCGGCCGACGGCAGGCCGCACTGGAACAGCCCGTCCGGGGTGGCCGCGATCGAGACGTCGGCGGCCCCGCCGAGCGCGCCACCGGGCACGTCCACCCGCCAGCTGCCGTCGTTCGCGCTGGTCACCAGGATCGTCCGGTCCGCCTCGCCCGATCGCCGCAGGGTGTACCGGGCGGTCAGGTGCCGGTCCTGGGCCGCCGCGGCGAGGCCGGCCAGTTCGTCGCGGGCCGCGTTCACGGCGACCGGGTCGGGGACTTCCGGCGCCGGCGCGGTGGGCCGGTCGGCGGTGCAGGCGACGAGGAGCGCCGGCAGGACGAGCGCGAGCGCAGCGGCCGCGAGCCGGCGGGTCGTCGGTCGGCGGACCGTGCGCGCACCGAGTCCGTGTGCGGCGGTGATGTGCGGGCCGGTCGCGGGCCGGTTGGGCGTGCGCGGGCCGGTCGCGGGCCGGTCGGGCCTTCGCGGTGGTCGGGCCGGACGGTGGTGGGCGGGCATCGGCCCATTCTGCGGTTCCCTCCGTCCGAGCGGGGGCCCGCCGGACGCGGCCCGCGCCGGCGTGTCGCCCGCAGGTCGGCCGGCGGCCCGGGGCCGGATGGTGGGATCACCTGACCCGCCGGTCGGACCGGCCGGATACCCTGAGGAGGTCTGACATGCGCCGCCGGCCCCGTGACCGGCGGCGTCGGCACGCTCAGGGTGACTGGGAGGGAGTGCACCGTCGTGGCACTCGTGGTGCAGAAGTACGGCGGGTCCTCCGTCGCCAACGCCGAGCGGATCAAGCGGGTGGCCGAGCGCATCGTCGCGGCCCGCAAGGCCGGCGACGACGTCGTGGTCGTGGTCTCCGCGATGGGGGACACCACCGACGAGCTGCTCGACCTGGCCAACCAGGTCAGCCCGCTGCCGCCCGGCCGCGAGCTGGACATGCTGCTCACCGCCGGGGAGCGGATCTCCATGGCGCTGCTGGCCATGGCCATCCACAACCTGGGCTACGAGGCCCGCTCGTTCACCGGCTCGCAGGCCGGTGTGATCACGACCTCGGTGCACGGCCGGGCGCGGATCATCGACGTCACGCCGGGCCGCCTGAAGGGCGCGCTCGACGAGGGTGCCGTGGTGATCGTCGCCGGCTTCCAGGGCGTGTCCCAGGACACCAAGGACGTCACCACGCTCGGCCGTGGCGGCTCGGACACCACCGCCGTGGCGCTCGCCGCCGCGCTGCGCGCCGACGTCTGCGAGATCTACACCGACGTCGACGGCATCTTCAGCGCCGACCCCCGGATCGTCCCCAACGCCCGGCACATCAAGCACATCACCTACGAGGAGATGCTGGAGCTGGCCGCCTGCGGCGCCAAGGTGCTGCACCTGCGTAGCGTGGAGTACGCCCGGCGGGCGGGGTTGCCGATCCACGTCCGTTCGTCATACTCGACCAACACCGGCACGATGGTCACCGGATCGATGGAGGACCTTCCTGTGGAGCAAGCACTGATCACCGGGGTCGCCCACGACCGCAGCGAGGCGAAGATCACGATCGTCGGGGTGCCGGACGAGCCGGGCGCCGCCGCGAGCATCTTCGACACCGTCGCGGGCGCCGAGATCAACATCGACATGATCGTGCAGAACGTCTCCACCGAGGGCACCGGGCGTACGGACATCTCCTTCACCCTGCCCAAGACCGACGGCCCGACCGCGATGGCAGCGCTCAGCAAGATCCAGGAGTCGGTCAAGTTCAAGGGGCTGCTCTACGACGACCACGTCGGGAAGGTCTCGCTCATCGGTGCCGGGATGCGTTCGCACCCGGGCGTGGCGGCCGGCTTCTTCGCGGCCCTCGGCGCGGCCGGCGTGAACATCGAGATGATCTCCACGTCCGAGATCCGCGTCTCCGTGGTCTGCCGCGACACCGACCTCGACGCGGCGGTCCGCGCGATCCATGACGCGTTCGAGCTCGGCGGTGACACCGAAGCCGTCGTGTACGCGGGGACCGGGCGGTAGCGCCGATGGGGGCGCTGCCCACCCTCGCCGTGGTCGGGGCGACCGGTGCCGTCGGCACCGTGATGTGCGAGCTGCTCACCGGGCGCCGCAACGTCTGGGGCGAGATCCGGCTGCTCGCGTCCGAACGCTCGGTCGGGCGGCGGCTGCGCTGCCGGGGCGAGGAGCTCACCGTCCAGGCGGTGACCCCGGAGGCGTTCGACGGGGTCGACGTCGCGATGTTCGACGTGCCGGACGAGGTCTCCGCCCAGTGGGCGCCGGTCGCGGTCAGCCGCGGCGCGGTGGTGGTGGACAACTCGGGGGCGTACCGGATGGACCGGGACGTCCCGCTGGTCGTGCCCGAGATCAACCCGGAGCAGGTGCGCAACCGGCCGAAGGGCATCATCGCCAACGCCAACTGCACGACTCTCGCGATGATCGTCGCGGTCGCCCCGCTGCACCGCGAGTACGGCCTCCGTGAGCTGGTGCTCGCCTCGTACCAGGCGGTCTCCGGCGCCGGACAGGCCGGCGTGGACACCCTGCACACCCAGCTCGGCAAGATCGCCGGGGACCGAGTGCTGGGCTCCCGGCCGGGCGACGTGCGCCAGGCGGTCGGCGACGAGCTGGGCCCGTTCCCCGCGCCGCTGGCGCTGAACGTGGTGCCCTGGGCCGGCTCGCCCGCCGACGCCGGCTGGTCGTCCGAGGAGATGAAGATCCGCAACGAGTCGCGGAAGATCCTCGGCCTGCCCGACCTGAAGGTCTCCGCCACCTGCGTACGGGTGCCCGTGGTGACCGGTCACTCGGTGGCCGTGCACGCGGTCTTCGCCACCGAGGTGGAGGCGGAGGGCGCTCGCGAGGCGCTGCGGAACGCACCCGGCGTGATCCTGGTCGACGACCCGGCGGCCGGCGAGTTCCCGATGCCGATCGACGCCGTGGGCACCGACCCGTCCTGGGTAGGCCGGATCCGCCGCGCCCTCGACGACCCGCGCGCGCTCGACCTCTTCATCACCGGCGACAACCTCCGGAAGGGCGCCGCCCTGAACACCGCCCAGATCGCCGAACTCCTGGCCACCGAACTAACCCGCTGACGCGCACCCCACCCCACACCCCGCGGGCACCATCCACACCCCGTCGCACCCCATCGCCTCCGCCGATCAAGCACTTGTGGTGCCCGAACTGACATGCTTTGTGGCTTTTACGAGGCACCACAACTGCATGATCGACCGGGGCGGGGCGGGGCGGGGCGGGGTGGGGCGGGTGCGGGGGCGGGGTTAGGGGGCTAGGCGGACGCCGTCGCGGCCGTCGCGTTTGACGGCGTAGAGGGCCCGGTCGGCACGGCGGAGGGTGAGTTCGGGAGACTCGCCGGTGCGGGGGAGCGCCACCCCGACGCTGATCGTGCGGCCGGTACGCCGGGCCGCCGCCGTCAGCCGCTCGGCGATGCGCACCGCCTCCTCCGGCCGGTTCACCTCGATCACCGCCACGAACTCGTCGCCGCCGATCCGGTACAGCTCGTCGCCCTGCCGCAGCGCCGCCTCCAGGGCCCGGGCCAGCCCGATCAGCAGCCGGTCGCCGGCCTGGTGGCCGTACGTGTCGTTGACCGTCTTGAAGCCGTCCACGTCGATCGCCAGCAGGGCGGTCCGGCCAGGGGTGGCCGCGGCGATCCGCTGGCCGAACGGCCCGGTGTGCCGCAGCCCGGTCAACGGGTCCGAGCTGGCCTGTTCGCGGAGCCGGTTGAGGGTACGCAGCCGGTCCAGGCTGTTCCAGGCCTGCGCGGCGAGCAGTTCCGTCAGGCTGACCGTGGTCGGATCGGGGCGGAGCAGTCGATTGTCGGCGACGAGCAGCACGCCGCCGCCGTCGGGCGGGCCGATCGGGACCGCGACCAGGGTCCGTACGCCGGCTCGGGCCAGCGGGCGGTAATCCTCCGTCGGCGGGTGGCCGGCCTCGCCGAGGGTGTAGCCCGCACCGTACCGGTGCGCCCGGCCGACGATGCGATCGAGCGCCGACGGGCCGGCCTCGGTCAGCTCGGCTCGGATCCGGCACTCCAGCTCGCCGGGAGCGACCGGTGGCGCGCCGAGGCGCGGCCCGTCCTCGCCGGTGATCACCAGCACCGCGGCGGAGAGCGCGGAGACGTCCCGGGCGGCGCAGATGACCGCCGTCAACAGGTCGCGTTCGGTGGGCGCGGCGGAGAGCGCGGCGGCGTGCCGAAGCAGCTTCTCGCTCCGGCTCTCCGCCGGTGGCCCGCCGAGCGCCACGATGCGCGCGCCGAGTCGGGCGGCCAGCAGCTCGGCACTGTCTCGCCAGGGCGCCAGGTCGACCGGCGTGCTCCACTGCAGGTCCAGCACGCCGATCGGCCGTCCGGCCGGGTCCAGCACCGGCACGCAGAGCTCGGCGGTCACGTCCGGGCGGACCGGGAGGTAGTCGGGGTCCGCGGCGACGTCGGGCACGACCGCGCTCTCGCCGGTGGCGTACACCCGGCCGACGATCCCGGTCTTCGGCGGTACGGTCGCGAAGACCTGCCACGCGCCGGTGGCCGCGACGCAGCGCAGCCGGTCCTGGGCCTGGAGCAGCACGGAGATGGTGGCCGGGGTGTGCCGGGCGAGCGTGCTGACGGTCCACTGGCAGGCCTCGACAGCGGTCGAGGCCGTGGGGAGGCGGACCGTGACGTCACGGATGACTCGCTGGTGATCCACTCGCACGTCGTTCCAGATAGGGGCGGGGTCGGCTGGCGCCGAGCCGTGCGATCAAGCGTACTCATGGAGTGAGCGGTGCCGTACCGCTCAAGATCGAGCACCGCCTTCGTACACATGTGCTATCCACAGGCTGTGGACACGACCGGTGGATCGTGCGGACCCCGCGCCGGGCGGCCCGGCGATAGCGTGAAGGCTCCGCCCGCGAGGAGGCCCCCCATGCTCATCGCCCAACTCAGCGATCCGCACGTGACCACCGGCCCGCTCGCCGCCGAACCGGCCGCCGGGCTGCACCGGGCGCTCGGCCGGGTGCTCGGGCTGCGGCCCCGACCCGACTGCGTGGTGATCACCGGTGACCTGGTCGACAACGGCCGCACCGACGAATACCTGGCCCTGCGCGAGGTGATCGGCCAGTTCCCCCTGCCGGTGCACCTGGTGCCCGGCAACCACGACGACCGGGAGTCGCTGCTCGACACCTTCGGCGGCACGCCGTGGCTGGGCGGCGGCTTCTCGGCGTACTACCACGTCGACCACCCGACGGCCACGGTCGTGGTGCTGGACTCCCTGGTGCCCGGCGCCGGTGGCGGGCGGCTCGGGGACGAGCAGTTGGGCTGGCTCGACGGGGTGCTGGCCGGCCGGACGGAGGTGCCGGCGGTGGTCTGCCTGCACCACCCGCCGGTCGCCGTGGGCATCCCGGCCGCCGACGCCATCGGCCTGGCGGACGCCGACGCGCTCGCCGAGGTGATCGGGCGGCACCCGCACGTGGTTCGGGTGGTGGCCGGCCACCTGCACCGGCCGGTCACCGCGGCCTTCGCCGGCACGGTGCTGACCGTGGCGCCCAGCACCGTGCGGCAGAGTTCGTTGACCATGCGCGCCGACGACGAGATCGGTTGGGTCGCCGAGCCGACCGCGTTCCTGCTGCACCTGGTTGACGAGGGTGGATGTGTGACGCACACCGTGCAGGTCAGTCACGCCGCCGGGCACACCTGCGGCTTCTGACCGCTCGGATTCAAGGCCCCCTGGCGCGTCGCGTCGAGGCGCCGGTTGTCGTTGAGCCGCCCCTGTGGACGGTGGAAGATCCGTCGCGGCCCGACGGTCGTCGGAATCGTCGGTGAACGGACCCGGGCCGGCCGGTCATATTCGCAGGTCTGATGAGCTGCTCCGGTCGACCGACCGGGCCGGGGATGAGAGGCTGTCCCGGACGGGGCGGCGACCCCCAACCGCTGCCACCGAGACCGATCCTTCCGACGGTGTCGGTCGGAGCCCGCTCGATCCATCGGCCGGACACCGTACGCGCCGAACCCTCAGAGGAGTTCCATGTCCATCCCCGGGATGCGTCGGGCCGCGGTCGGCCTGACCGCACTCGCGGTGGCCGCCTTCGGCGCGGTCACCAGCACCCCCGACCAGGCTGAGGCGGGACCGAAGCCCGTCGACGTCACCCTGCTCGCTCTCAACGACTTCCACGGCAACCTCGAACCGCCGAGCGGCTCCAGCGGCACCATCGCCGGGCAGACCGCGGGCGGCGTCGAGTACCTCGCCACCCACCTGGCCGAGCTGCGCGAGGCGGCCAAGAAGAAGAACACCATCACGGTGGCCGCCGGCGACCTGATCGGCGCCTCCCCGCTGCTCTCCGCGGCGTTCCACGACGAGCCGACGATCGAGGCGCTGTCGATGGCCGGGCTGGACTACGCCAGCGTCGGCAACCACGAGTTCGACGAGGGTGCCAAGGAGCTGTTGCGCATCCAGAACGGTGGTTGCCACCCGGTCGACGGCTGCGCCGACGGCACCCCGTACAAGGGCGCCGGCTTCCAGTACCTGTCGGCCAACGCGTTCAAGACCGCCACCGGCCGGCCGCTGCTCCCGCCGTACGCCATCCACAAGGTCGACGGCGTCAAGATCGGCTTCATCGGGATGACCCTGGAGGGCACCCCGGAGATCGTCAGCCAGGAGGGCGTGGCCGGCCTGAGCTTCGCCGACGAGGCGCAGACCGCCAACAAGTACGCCCGCGAGCTGCGACGCAAGGGTGTGCAGACGATCGTCGTGCTGCTGCACGAGGGCGGAAACCAGGCCGCCACCGGCGGCATCAACGACTGCGTCGGCATGACCGGCCCGATCGTGGACATCGTCAACCGGATGGACCCGTCGATCGACGCCGTCGTCAGCGGGCACACGCACCAGGCGTACAACTGCGAGATCAACGACAAGCTGGTCACGAGCGCCAGCTCGTTCGGCCGCCTGGTCACCGACATCGATCTGAAGATCGACAAGCGCACCGGTGACGTGATCACGGCCAAGGCCGAGAACGTCGTCGTCACCCGGGACGTCGCCAAGGACGCCCGGCAGACCGCGCTGATCGACCGCTACAAGACCGTCCTCGGCCCGGTCGCCGACCGGCAGGTCGGCGAGACCACCGCCGCGATCACCCGCAGCCAGGAATCCCTGTTCGGTACGACGATGGGCGAGTCGGCGCTGGGCAATCTGATCGCCGACGCGCAGTTCGCGGCCACCGACACCGAGCAGAACGCGGTCGCCGCGTTCATGAACCCCGGCGGCGTCCGGGCCGACCTGGACGCCGGCCCGGTCACCTACGAGGAGGCGTTCACGGTCCAGCCGTTCGCCAACAACCTCGTGACGCTGGACCTGACCGGCGCGCAGCTCTACTGCGTGCTGGAGCAGCAGTTCGTCGTCAACCGGGTCCTCTATCCGTCGTCGACCGTGCGCTACGTGGTCGACCCGAACGGCACGACCGCCCCCGCCACGGACCCGTGCGCGGGCACCCGGGTCGTCCGGGGCAGCCTCGCCCTCGGCGGCGCGACCGTCGACCCCGCCGCCACCTACCGGGTGACGGTGAACAACTTCCTGGCCGGCGGCGGTGACGGCTTCAGCACCCTCACCGCCGGGACGAACCTGGTCACCGGTCTGATCGACCTGGACGCCTTCGTGGCGTACCTGACCGCCGAGTCGCCGGTCTCCGCGCCGGCGCTGGACCGGATCCGCACCGCCACCGAGGCCCCCGCCGCCTGACGGCAGGCCCCGACCCGATCGGGCCCCGGAGCAGCAGCTCCGGGGCCCGACCCGTTCCGGCCCGCCCGCGTCTCGGCCCCGGTCCCCGGCGTCCGACCGCCACGCCGGACGCGTGCTCCCCGACCCCGTGCCCGAGGCCTCGGGCCCTCGCCGCCGCCGCGCTCGGCGCCACCCGACGCGAGATCACGCTCCAACCTGGATGTGGTGGCCTCTCCGCGCGCTGATGCCACTACTTCCCGGAAGTAGTGCGATCTTGAAGCGAGCGACGCAGCCGCGCGTGCATGCGGTGGGGCCCACGCGGTGGGTTGGGCGGGGTCAGGCGTGGGTGCCGACGGGCTCGAGCGACGCCGTGAGCGGGCGGCGGCCGTCCTGCGCCGGGGTGAGCAGGCGGCGCAGGGAGAGCGCCACCACGGAGGCGGTCAGGCAGCCGCCGACCACGGCGACGACCCAGATCTTGCCGTCGGCCGCGCCGATCAGCGGGCCGGCGGTCACCGGACCGATCACCCCGCTGATGCCGAAGATCATCGAACTCATCGCGTTGTAGCGGCCGCGCAGCTCGTCGGTCGCCAGCGCGTTGGTCAGCGCCGGCATCACCGGCGACAGCATCGTCTCGCCGAAACCGAAGATCGCCGAGCAGGCCACCACGCCGAGCGCGGCGACCAGCGCGTTGCCCGTACCGATGACACCGGCGACGCCGAGCACGAGCCAGGCGGTCGCGAACACCGCGCCCACGGCGGCGAGCGCGCCGGTGCGGCTGCGCCCGTCCATCCGCCGGATCACCACCAGTTGTGCGAGCACGATCATCACGGTGTTGCCGGCGAGCGCCCAGGCGACGACGCGGGGAGTCACCTCGGCGACCCGGATGGCGTACGCGGTGAAGCCCACCTCGATCTGCGCGTAGCCGCAGGTGGTGAGGATCAGGCCGAAGATGACCAGACGCCGGAACGGCCGATCCCGCAGCACGGTGAGGTAGCCGCCGGCGGACGGCCGGTCGTCCGCCGCTGCGGCGGCGAGCCGGTGGCCGACGGCGGGAAGGGTGAGCAGGATGAGCGCCGGCATCAGGTAGCTGATCGCGTCCAGCACGTAGATCATCTGGAAGGTGACCGGGCGGCTGGTGTCGACGACCGCGCCGGAGACCAGGCCACCGATGCCGATGCCCAGGTTGAGCAGGGCGAAGCTCAGACCGAACACACGTTGGCGCTCGCCGTCGTCGGTCAGCGACGCGAGGATCGTGTTCTGCCCGGACCAGATGGCGGAGCTGCCGATCGCGATGAGGGTCATCACCAGGAAGGCCGAGGCGGTCGAGTCGACGAGCGCGAGCGAGCCGGTGCCCACCGCCTCGACCAGCAGACAGGGCAGCACCACGCGGCGGGCGCCGAACCGGTCGATCAACGTGCCGCCGAGCGGCGACAGCGCGAGGGTGACCGCGCCGTACCAGCCGATGACCAGGCCGGCGCGGGTGTCAGTGAGCCCCCGGACGTCGGTCAGGTAGATGAACAGGAACGGCAGGGTCAGGCCGCGCCCGATCGCCGAGAGCAGGGTGCCGACGAGGATCCGGCGGGCTTCCGGGCGGCGGGGCAGGGCGCGACGTAACATGCCGCGATTCTGGTGGGAGGCTGTGACGAACTGCGACCGGTTTACCGGCCGACCGGACGCGCGACGACCCGGCACGTGACGAACCCCACGGGGTCGTCCGGCCGGTGTCGGCCCGCTCTGCGATGCTGGCCGGGTGACCACCGCCTGGCGCCGTCTGCCCGCATCCGCCCGCGAGATCGCCGTGACCGCCACCGAGGCGGTCACCGCCGCGCAGCACCGGGACTCGGAGGCGTACGACGAGGTCGTGACCCGACTCGGCACGGTCGAACGGTCCGGCCTGGTCCTCGGCGCGGTGGTCCGGCTGCTGCTCGAGGAGAGCCACCCGGACGGCCTGGACGGCGACGACGTCCGCCAGGTGCTCGAGCGCTGCGTCCGAGCGGCGGCGCCGTGGCGTCCCGACGTCGACCCGCACGTACTGCTGGTCCTGCTCGCCGGCGCCCTCGGGGTGTACGACCCGGACGCCGACGAGACCCCGCCCGATCCGCCGGCGATCGCCCGGCACGCCCCGCTGCTCGTCGCCGACCTGCTGGCGGGCACCGGCCGGCCGCTCGACGCCTACCTTTCGGCCGCCTTCGCGGAGATCGAGCGGGCCGAGCGGCAGGACTGAGGCGCCGGCCGGGCGGACGGGCACTGCCGGGCGGGACCTCGCCGGGCGGACGGGCACTGCCGGGCGGGACCTCGCCCGGCGGACGGACACCGCCGGGGTCAGACCGCGGGACGTCGGCAGCGGCGGATCCCGGAACCGACGCGCCGTGCCGGAGACCGGCAGGAAGATGACGGCATGCCCATCTTCCGGTCCCGTTACCTGCGGACCGAGGCGGCTCATCGAACGACGAGCTTCGAGATCTTCTTCGACCTCGTCTTCGTCTTCGCGCTCACCCGGATCATCGAGTTCATGGCGCGGCAGCCCACCGGCGTCACCCTGGCCCGGGGGCTGCTGCTGTTCCTGTTGCTCTGGTTCTCGTGGTCGGCGTACGCCTGGTTGGGCAACGAGGTCCGGGCGGACGTCGGCCTGATCCGCGCCGGCACCCTCGCCGCGATGGCGGCGATGTTCGTGGCCGCGCTCGTGATCCCCGACGCGTGGGGGGACGAGGAGGGCGGGTCCGGTGTGCCCGCGCCGTTGCTCCTGGCGCTGTCCTACATCGCGGTCCGGGCCCTGCATCTCGTGCTCTACCTGCACGTGTCCGGGAGCCAGCAGTTGAGCCGGACGCTGCGGCTTATCGCCGTACCGGGGATTCTGGGCTGGTCCACTCTCCTGGCCGGCGCACTGCTGGGCGGGACCGCCCAGACGGCGCTCTGGGCGCTGGCGTTCGTGGTCGACGTCGGCGGCAGCCGGTTCGCCACCAGCTACAGCCCTTGGCAGTTGCGCAGCGTCACCCACTTCACGGAGCGGCACCGGCTGGTCATCATCATCGCGATCGGCGAGTCGCTGATCTCGATCGGCGCCGGGGCCGGCACCGAACTGACCAGGTGGTCGGTCCTGGTGGCAGCGCTGTTCGGCCTGGCCGTCGCGGTCTGCCTGTGGCGGCTCTACTTCGACCGGGTCGCGCCGGCCGCCGAGCGGGTGTTCGCGGCGGCGGCGGAGCCACGTCGGGGCACCATCGCGGGCGACGCCTACAGCCTGGCCCACTTCCCGCTGATCGCCGGGATCATGTACGTCGCGCTCGGCATCGAGCAGGTGCTGGCCACGCTGATCGACGAGGCGCCGGAGGGCGAGCACGGGACGCTCGGAATGCCGGCGCTGGTGGCGCTGTACGGCGGCTCCGCCCTCTATCTCGCCGGGCGGACGCTCTTCCTGCGGCTGAGCACGGGCGAGGCCCCGTGGCTACCGCTCGCCGGCGCCGGGCTGGTCCTGGTGCTCCTGCCGCTGGCCCGGCTGCTGCCGGCGCTGCCGGCGCTGGCGCTGCTCGTGCTGGTGCTGACCGCACAGTGCGAGGTGGAGCGGCACGTGCGGCCGGCGGCACGGCCGAGGCGGGGCGCTCCGACCGGGCGCCGGCCCCCCGGGCGGGGCCGGCGCCGCTGGTCATGAACCGCTCGGCCCGGCGGGGCCCACCACCGGGTGCCACTCCCGCACCGAGACCACCTCGACACCGGGCGCCGTGTAGTACGGGTCCTCGGCCAGGATCTGGTCCAACCGCTCCCGGTCGACGGTGAAGATCAGCAGCGCGCCCGAGTCGTCCTGCCAAGGGCCCGAGGCCAGGATCTCCCCCTGCTCGAACAGGGCGCGCAACCGCTCCCGGTGGGCGGGCCGGATCGCGAGCCGTCGCGGGTCGTTGTCGGTGAAGGAGAGTTCGACGCAGAACATGGCGAGGACGATACGCCGGGCGCGGGACCAGGGCACGGGAGCGGGGTCAGCGGCGCAACCGCTGCCGTAGCCAGCTCGGGTCCGGGTTGACGGCCGACTCGCTGGTCGCCACCACGGTCGGCACCGTTTCATCGCCGCCGGTGACGGCGCGCACCGCCGCCGCGCCCGCGGGGTCACTCCAGATGTTGACCCAGTACGCCCGGTGGGCGCTGGGGCCGAGCCGGAGCCGTAGGCGGAGGCAGTAGGTGCAGCCGGGCCGCCAGTAGACGATCGGTCGGCCGTCCGACGCGCTGCGCTGCTGTGCCTGAGCCGCCGGCACGGATCGGGGGAAGACCAGCGGCGACAGCAGGAATCCGAGGGCCAGGAAGATCAGGAACCAGGTCACGGCCTGCCACCGCTGCTCCTGCGCGGCCGCGACGAACACCCCGCACACCACCATCAGCCCCGCCAGCCACCAACTCCGCAGCACGGCTCCGAATGCTAGCGCGATCGTTGGACCCCGTGCCTCAGCCGTGCGAGTCCTCTTCGAACACCTGGGCCGCGACCTGGTAGCCGTCGAACGCGCGCGCGACGCCGGCGTACGCCGCGATCTGGAGGAAGACCTCGACGATCTCCTCCTTGGTGGCGCCGGAGGTGAGCGCGATGCGGAGTTGGCCGCGCAGCGGCTCCAGGACGCCGAGGGTCGCCGCGATGGTCACGGACACCAGCGCGCGTGTCCGCGTGTCCAGGTGCTCCGTGCGCGGCCAGACGTCGCCGAAGGCGTGGATCGTGGCGATCCGCTTGAAGTCCGCGCCGTTGGCCGGCTCGCCGGGCGTGGCGCCGAGGAAGCGCTCCAGGCGGAAGCCCAGCAGACGCTCGGCCGTGTCCAGCGCGGCGGCGTACGCGGCGTCGGCCGCCGGGTCGTCCGTCGTCATGACGCCCACCTTTCCAGCCCGCAGGGGCGAAGCGGGCGAGACCGGGCAGTTTGCCGGTGGTCGACGGCGAGACGGGTCCGGCGACGCGCAAACCGGGATCGCAGGACGTCCGCGTCGTCGGTCTCTCCGGACAGAGCGGCGATCGGTCCGCCACGGGCGAGGCAGTTCGGCCCGGGGCCGCAGCAGCACGTCCACATCCACCAGCGCTGCCGGGTGGTACGACTGTTTCAAAGGCTGACAGAAGATGCAGAAACGGGGCGAACCGATGAAGGGCGGCGCAGCCCGGCTGATGCGGGAACCGGAGGAGCAGCGGGCGACGTTCCTGGACCTGTTCTTCGACCTGGTGTTTGTCTTCGCCATCTTTCGGCTCTCGCAAGGGCTGCGGGAACATCTGAACTGGAGCGGCGCCTTCCAGACCCTGGTGCTGCTGCTCGCCCTGTGGTGGGTGTGGAACGAGACAACGGGCGTAGCTGACCGGTTCGACCCTCGACGGCCGTCGATACAGGTGCTGTTCATCGGGTGCATGTTCGGCAGCTTGGTGCTGGCGGCCGCGGCGCCGAAGGCCTTCGGCGAACACGGCCCGGTCTTCGCTGGCGCATACGTCGCCGTCCAGGTCGGTCGCAGCCTGTGTCTCGTGACCGTCAGGCGGGGCGACAAGCGGCAGCGTCCCGAGACGCGGATGCTGGTCTGGTTCGGCGTGTCGGGGGTGCCGTGGCTCGCGGGCGCCCTCATCGAGGGTTGGCCGCGTGGGGTGCTGTGGGCGCTGGCGGTGGCCGTGGACTACACGGTGGCCAGACTCGGCTGACCCATGCCGAGGATGGGCCGCGCCAGCGCGGCGGATTATTCGATCTCGGGCGAGTTTCTGGCCGAGCGGCATCGGCAGGGCTTCATCATCGCGCTCGGCGAGCTGATCCTGGTGACGGGGCTGGGGCTCAGCAGCGACGGCTTCGGGGCGGGCCGCAGCGCGGCGACCGTGGTGGCGTTCGCGACCACGGTGCTGCTGTGGGGGATCTACATCCACCGTGCCGGAGAGGTGCTGGGCGAAGCCGTCGCCGCGGCCCCCGATCCGCTCCGCGTCGGCGTGTCGGCGCAGTACGCCCACCTGGTCATGGTCGCCGGCGTCGTGGCGATCTCCGTCGGTGACGAGCTCGTGATCGACCACCCGTTCGGGCACACACCACCGGCCTGGGCCGCCGTCATCCTCGGCGGACCCGCACTGTTCCTCGCCGGACGGGCCACCTTGGAGTACGCGGTGTTCGGCCGGGTGTCCCGACACCGCGTGGCCAGGGTCCTCGTGCTCGCCGCCATCTCACCGGCAACGGTCGTGCTGCCGCCGGTGCTGGTTGCCGCCGCTGCTGCTCTTGTCCTGGCCGGGATCGCCGCATCTGACGCCGGCCGTGCCCGACGAGGCCCGCCCGAGCCGCCGGCACCCCCTGGCTAGCCGGACGTGTCACCCGTGTCGTGAGTCCGTTCTGTCACGCGGGTCCTGAGACCCGACACAGCCGGGCAGCGGTCCCTGCTCGCGTATCGGCGGTGTAGACGGCGGTGGGGTCGTCGGTCTTGACCCGGCCGCCTGGACTCCCCGTGAGCTACGGCACAACTTCGTGGCACTGGGCGTGGTCAGCCGGGTTGGTCAATTAAGAAACGCAGAGGGCACATCCATAGATTGGATGTGCCCTCTGCACCTGGTCGGGGTGGCCGGATTCGAACCGACGACCTCTTCGTCCCGAACGAAGCGCGCTACCAAGCTGCGCCACACCCCGAGGCGTGCCGACAAATAGTAGCCCACCCGGTCCGGTGGTCAAACTCAGTACCCCTGCCGGCGGCTCGCCCGTCGGGTAGCGAGTCAAGATCCGCACAACTTCCGGGAAGTAGTGGCCTCCCAGGGCCGATGAGGCCACTACTTCAGAGAAATTGCGCGGATCTGGGCCGGGCCGGGGCCGGGGCCGGGGCGGGGGCCGGGGCGGGGAGGATCAGCGGGGGATGAGGGTGAGCACGCTGGCCTCCGGAGGGCAGGCGAACCGGACCGGCGCGGTCGGGTGGGTCCCGAGGCCGGCGGAGACGTGCAGCCACGAGTCGGAGCCCGGCCAGCGGTGCAGGCCGCGGGCCATCGACCGGGGCAGCCCGCAGTTGGTCACCAGCGCGCCGACCCCCGGTACGCAGACCTGCCCGCCGTGGGTGTGCCCGGCGAGCAGCAGGCCGAAGCCGTCCGCGGCCATCTGGTCGAGCAGGCTCGGCTCGGGCGAGTGGGCGAGCGCGATCGACAGGTCGGCCGACGTGGCGACCGGGCCGGCCACCGCGGGGTAGTCGTCCCGCTCGATGTGCGGGTCGTCCACCCCGACCAGGTCGATCACCCGCCCGCCGGCCTTGAGCGTGGTCCGGGCGTTGTTCAGGTCGAGCCACCCGGCCCCGGTGAACACCTCGCGCAGCTCCTCGTACGGCAGCTCGACGCCCTCGGTGTACTCCCGGTCGCGGAGGAAGTAGGTGAACGGGTTCTTCCAGACCGGGCCGGTGTAGTCGTTGGAGCCGAAGACGAAGGCGCCGGGGAAGTCGAGCAGCGGTTGCACCGCGCGCAGGACACCCGCAACAGCGTCGGGGTGTGCCATGTTGTCCCCGGTCACCACGACCAGGTCGGGATCGAGGGCGGCCAGCGACGCCACCCAGCCCTGCTTGCGCGCCTGGTCCGGCATCATGTGCAGGTCCGACAGGTGCAGGATGCGCAGCGGCTCCGCGTCGGCCGGCAGCACCGGCACGTCGTACCGGCGCAGGGTGAACATGTTGCGTTCGACGAGCGACGCGTATGCCAGGGTGGCCGCGCCAATCGCGGCGGTCCCGGCCGCGACCCGGAATAGTGTGCGCTTTCGCATGATGTTCAGGGTAGTTTGACCGTCCATGAGCACGCTGAAGGACCGCCTGACCACGGACATGCGCAGCGCGCTGAAGGCGCGCGACGAGCTGACCACCTCCACGCTGCGGATGGCGCTGGCCGCCGTCGGCAACGCCGAGGTGGCCGGCAAGGCCAAGCGCGAGCTCACGGACGACGAGGTGCTCGCGGTGCTGACCCGGGAGGCGAAGAAGCGCCGGGAGGCGGCGACCGCGTTCGCCGAGGCGGGCCGCACCGAGCAGGCCGCCAAGGAGACCGCGGAGGGCGAGGTGCTCGACCGCTACCTGCCGAAGCAGCTCTCCGACGCCGAGCTGACCGACCTGGTCTCGGGGGCGCTCGCCGCCGGCGGTTTCACCGGTAAGGCGCAGATGGGCCCGGCCATGAAGGCGGCCCAGGCCGCGGTGGCCGGCCGGGCCGAGGGGGGCCGCGTGGCCGCCGAGGTACGCCGGCAGCTCGGTCTCTGACCCGCACCGCGACTCCGGTACGCGGAACGGGCGGGCACCCCCATCGGGGTGCCCGCCCGTCGCTGTTCACGGGTTCGGGCGCGGCCGGCGGTGCGGCCCGCGCCGCCGGGGATCAGCCGCCGGGGCGACCGCCGGGGCGGCCTCCGTTGCCGTTCGGCGGGTTGCCGGTCGGCGGGGTGCCCGGCTGGGCGCCGCCACCGCTGCTGATCTGGATGGTGACCACGCCGCCCTTGATGGTCCGGCCGCTCGGGCTGGTGCCGGCGGCGGTGCCCGGCGGGCAGCTGGAGGCGACCTTCACGTCGGAGACGACCGCGTCGAAACCGGCGCCCTTGATCCGCGACTTCGCGCTCTCGACCGGCTGGCACTTCACGTCCGGGATGGAGCGCTGGTCACCCTCGGAGATCTTCTTGCCGGGCGGGTCGAACTCGATGCCCTTCTTGCCCTTCATCGCGTCGCGCAACGTCTCGTAGACCGGGGGGTTGATGCCGGTGGGCTCGTTGTGACCCATCTTGACGTTGGTCTGCGGCCAGTCCGGGTCGGCCATGATGCCGGCCACCGCGTACTGCTTGGTCATCGCGACCAGGGCGGCGGTCTTCTCGGAGTCGGTGGTGCCGGACTTGCCGGCCACCGGCTTGCCGACGATGCCGCGGACGTTCGAGGCCGTACGGCTGCCGCCGCACTTGGTGGTGGCGGAGTTGTCACCGACCGGGCAGCGGGCCGCGTCCACGGCGGCGCGGGCCACCTCGGTGCTGACCCGCTTCTCGCAGCGCGGGTTGGCGATGTCCAGGTTCTTGCCGTCCGGGCCGGTGATCTTCTGGACCGGGATCGGCTCGCAGTACTTGCCGTCCGCCGCGAGGGTGGCGTACGCGTTGGCCAGCTCGAGCGGAGTGGTCTGCGAGACACCCAGGGTGAAGGCGCCCCACTGGTGCGCGGCGTCCTTGGTGCCGGCGAACTTGGCGTCCTCGCTCTGGCGGAACTGGATGCCGAGCCGCTTGGCCACGTCGACCACGTTCTCCGCGCCGACCTGCTGCTGCAGCGGGACGAAGTACGTGTTGATCGACGCGCTGAAGGCGCTCCACATGTTCTGCACGCCGCCGGCCTTCTTGCCGGAGTTGGTCGGGCAGTAGAAGTGCGTGCCCGGGCAGGCGGCCGGGCTGCTGCTGTCGATGATGTACTCGGACTTGAACTGCTGCGGCGCGTTGATGGTGTAGCTGAGCGGGATGCCCTTCTCCAGCGCCGCCACGATCGTGAACATCTTGAACGTCGAGCCGGCCTGGTAACCGGTGATGCCGTCGCCGCCGGTGAGCAGCGGGTTCACCGTGTTCGGGTAGTTGCCCCGCAGGCCCTTCTTGCGCTGCTTCGGGTCGCTGTGCGGCTTGTTGGCCGGCTTGTTCTTGTCATCGAGCTTGAAGTTGCGGTTCACCGCGAGCGCCCGCACCCGGCCGCTGCCCGGCTCGACCACCGCGACCATCGCCGCTTCCTTGCTGTTCACGCTCTTGGCCTTGCGGACCGCCTTGTCCGCGCCCCGCTGGGCCTGCGGGTCGAGGGTGGTGACGATGGTGTAGCCACCGCTCTTGAGCCGCCGCTCCCGGTCGTACGAGGTGGAGCCGAACGTCTCCTGCTGCATCCACCAGCGGTAGAAGTAGTCGCAGAAGAAGCCCCAGTCCTTCTCGTTGGTGGCGACGCAGCCGTTCGGGGTGCGCTTGTCCTTGACCGTCAACTTGATGGCCTTGGCGGCGTCGGCCTCCGCCTGGGTGATCGCCCCGATCTTCACCATGTTGTCGATGACGTAGTTACGCCGGTCGTTGGCGAGCGAGTAGCCGCTCTTGGTGGTCGGGTCGTTGGTGGTGGGCGCCTTCACCATGCCGGCGAGCAGCGCGGCTTCCTCGATCTTGAGGTTCTTCGGCGTCTTGCCGAAGTAGACCTGGCTGGCGGCGTAGATGCCGTACGCGCCGTTGCCGAACGAGGCGATGTTCAGGTAGCGCTCCAGGATCTCGTCCTTGGAGAGCTCCTTGTCGATCTGCAGCGCGTAGCGCATCTCGCGCAGCTTGCGGGCGCTGGTGTCCTCGGTCGCGGCGACCACGTCGGCCGGGTGGGTGGCCGAGTACGCGATGGCCAGCCGGACGTACTGCATGGTCAGCGTCGAGGCGCCCTGCCGCCCGGCGGCCTCGTTCTGGTTGTTCACGAAGGCGCGGGCGATGCCGTTGAGGTCGACGCCGTTGTGCTTGTAGAAGTCGTGGTCCTCGGCGGCGACGATCGCCTTCTGCATGTACGGCGACACGTCGGCGAGCTTCACGTCGCGACGGTTCTCGTCGTACATGGTGGCGAGCGGGGTCTTGCCGTCCGAGGCGAGCAGATAACTGATCTGTGGTGGGCGCGCCACCGTCAGCTCAGTGGGCAGTGCACCGAAGGTCTCGGCGCCGGCCTTCGCCGCCAGTCCGGACATCGCCACCGCGGGGAAGGCCGCCGCTGCGACCACCACGCCGGCCAACAGGCCACATATGAGCAGCGATGCGGCGTTGGTCAGCACGTTGTGGTCACGTTTCCGCATCCAGGTCACCTCGACAGGGTACGCGTACAGGGAACGAGGGGCGCTGGGGCGTTCTTTCCCCATTTCCTGCGCGCGCTGCCCTCGTTGTGTTAAACGCACGACCCCTGGTGCGTGGTTGCGTGGGACCTGGCGCCGAGTCTCCTCCGGACGGAGAGGCTCCGCAGCGTTTTCACGTACTGGGGAGGGGTAAGCGACGGCCGACGGCCGGGAAGCCGCGAGTGTCCGGAATGATGGATTTGGCCGACAACGTTGCGTAATCAGGCGACTACAGAGCATGATGGTGGCGGCGACAGCGCCACATGTCGTCCGTGCCGCCTTGGGGAAGGCCGCGCGGGCGATCGGGGGGAATTGCCGGCTGACGCGTAACGAGGTCGGTAGGTACTGCAAGGGGGGACGTGTACACATGGGCATGATTGCCGACTGGCCGTCGCTGGCGGCGTGTCAGAACGGGGACCCGGACGCGTTGTTCGTCCAGGGCGCCGAACAGAACGTGGCGAAGCGGATCTGCCGGAGCTGCCCAGTTCGGTACGAGTGCCTGGCTGACGCGCTCGACAACCGGATCGAGTTCGGTGTGTGGGGTGGCATGACCGAACGCGAACGCCGAGCGCTGCTGCGTCGTCACCCCCAGGTGACGAGCTGGCGCAAGATGTTCGAGGCCGCGATGAAGAAGAACAGCAAGGACAAGTCGGGCAAGGACAAGATCCTGGTCACGACCGGCTGATCGCCGCGCCGATCGTTCGCAGCCCGTCGACGTCGTGCACGTCGGCGGGCTGCGCCGTCACCGACACCGTCGGCACGGCCGGGAACGCCTCGGTGAACCGGGCCGCCACCCGTTGCTCGCGTACGGCCTGTCGGGCCAGCGCCGCGTGCGCCCGCAGCACGTCGACGGTGCCCTCGTGGCCGCCCAGCTCGGCCAGCCGGTCCGCCGCGGCCCGGCTGCGCGCCGCGTCCAGCTCCGGCACCGCCGGCCGGTGCACCCGGTTGAGCACCAGGCCGGCCAGCGGCATGCGCTCCTCACGGAGCCGGCCGGCGAAGTAGGCGGCCTCCCGGACCGCGTCCGACTCCGGCGCCGCGACCAGCAGGAACGCCGTCTCGCGCGCCTGGAGGATGCGGTACGTCTGCTCGGCCCGCTGCCGGAAGCCGCCGAACATCGAGTCGAGCGCCGCCACGAAGCCCGAGAGATCGGTCAGCAACTGGGCGCCGAGCACCTTCTGCACGACCTTGGAGAACATCCCGAACGAGGCGGTGACCAGGCTGAACATGCTGCGCCCCCCGCTGCGCGCCGGGGCGAGCAGCAACCGCAGCATGCGGCCGTCGAGGAAGCGGGAGAGCCGGGCCGGCGCGTCGAGGAAGTCCAGCGCCGAGCGGGACGGCGGGGTGTCGACCACGATGAGGTCCCACTCGCCCCGGGCGTGCAGCTGCCCGAGCTTCTCCATCGCCATGTACTCCTGCGTGCCGGAGAAGGTGGAGCTCATCGCCTGGTAGAAGGGGTTGGCGAAGATCTCCGCCGCCTTCGCCGGATCGGTGTGCTGGAGCACCACGTCGTCGAAGGTCCGCTTCATGTCGAGCATCATGGCGTGCAGCTCACCGCCGCTGGCCTCGACGTCGATCCCCTTCACCTGGCGCGGGGTGTTGTCCAGCTCGGTCAGGCCGAGCGACTGGGCGAGCCGGCGCGCCGGGTCGATGGTGAGCACCACCGTGCGGCGGCCGTGCCGCTCGGCGGCCCGGAGCGCGAGCGCGGCGGCGGTGGTCGTCTTCCCCACCCCGCCGGCGCCGCAGCACACCACGATCCGGACGCCCGGATCAGCGAGGATCTGGTCGACGTCCAGCTGCGGCGCGGCGTCTTCGGAAGGCACCAATCGAGCGTATCGGGCCGACTGGGTCCGCGCGCCGGTGCTGACCGCAGGTGTGAGTCAATCCGCGTGCAGCAGGGCCTCGGCCAGGGCGGCCAGCCCGGCCCGGTCGACCCCGTCGGGCAGCAGCGGCAGCTCGACCAACGGCAGGCCCAGCTCGACCAGGTCGGTCCGGAGCGAGTCCTCCAGCTCCCGGCGGACGACCTGGTCGCCCGCCTCGTCGTGCAGCCCGGCGACGATGGCCCGGTCGGCCGGGAGGCCGGCGGCGAGCAGCCCGCGCCGCAGCTCGGCGGTGGTGACCATCCGGCCGGCGGGCAGCGGTGGCCGGGTGCCGTTGACGATCACCCGGCCCACCGGGAAGCCGAGCGAGGTCAGCTCCTCGGTCGCGTCGACGGTCTCCTGGACCGGCATCTCCTCGAGCAGGGTGACCACGTGCACGGCCGTCATCGGCGAGCGCAGCAGCGCCGACACTCCGTCGCTCTGGGTCTTGATCGGGCCGACCTTGGCCAGTCGGGCGGTCTCGGCCGTCACGTTGAGGAAGCGGCCGATCCGTCCGGTCGGCGGCGCGTCCAGCACCACCGCGTCGTACACCCGCCGCTGCCCGACGGTGCGCGTGGTCGCCTCCTTCGCCTTCCCGGTGAGCAGCACGTCCCGCAGGCCGGGGGCGATGGTGGTGGCGAAGTCGATGGCGCCGAACTTGCGCAGCGCCCGGCCGGCCGCGCCGAGCTTGTAGAACATGTCCAGGTACTCCAGGAGCGCTTCCTCGGCGTCCACGGCCAGGGCCCGCACCTCACCGCCACCGGGCGCGTCGGTGAGGTGCCGCTCCTCGTAGGGCAGCGGGTCGATGCCGAAGAGCTGGGCGATGCCCTGCCGTCCCTCGACCTCGAGCAGCAGCGTGCGTCGCCCGCCACTGGCCAGTGCCAGGGCCAGTGCCGCCGCCACGCTCGTCTTGCCGGTGCCGCCCTTGCCGGTGACGACGTGCAGACGGGCGGGCCATCCGGTAGCGGCCGGATCGCCCGGTCGGTCAGCTGCTCCCACCCGTCGAGCCTATCCAGCCACCGGCGTCACGCGACCTCGCAGACCCACCAACCCGTCTTCTGCACCACGGTGAAGCGCAGCTCCTGGTCGGCCACCTTCTCGTCCGCCGTGGTCATGGTGACCTTGGTGGAGACGGTGGCCCGGTCCCCGGTCTTGTTGTCCACCTTCGGCGTGGTCCACCGGAATCGCGGGTTCTGGTAGCCGGAGGCGTACTTCTCCACCTCGGCCACCTTCGCGGCGATCTTGTCGTCGTCCCGCGAGGAGGAGCAGACGAGCTTCGCCGCCTTCGTCGCGTCCCGCTCCTTGTAGACGGCGGTCAGGAACTGGTCCACCGCCACCGCCGGCTCCTTCGCGCCTTCGCCGGTCTCGGCGTTGCGCAGGGTCAGGAACGCCGCCACGCCGCCGCCGACGCAGAGCACCAGGATCACCACCAGCGCGATCGCGGCGATGAGCAGGCCGCGCTGCTTCTTCGGCGGGGCGGGCGGCCCGTACGGGGGGTAGCCCATTCCGGGCGCCGACGGGTCGGTCACCGGGGGCGGCCCGACCGGCGGGGCGCCCGGCGTGCTCAGAGCGCCCGGCTGACCGGGAAGAGCCGGGCCGTCTGGCTGGCCGGCGCCGGCCGGGGCGCCCGGCAGCGCGGAGGAGGTCGGAGCGGCCGGCTGGCCGGCGTCCGCCGGGGCGCCCGGCTGCCCCGGGGCGGGCGGCTGCCCCGGGGCGGGCGGCTGCCCCGGGGCGGGCGGCTGCGCGGGAACGCCCGGGGTGCCGGGCTCACCGGCGAGGCCGGGGTGGGCCGGCGGGGTGGCCGGCGAGCCGGTCGGGTCGCCGCTGGGCGGTTGGGTCATCTCTTCCCCCGGGGGTGCGACGCTCTCCGCCACCCGGCGTCGAGCATGAAGTCGAGGCTCGCGGCCACGCCGTCACGTGCCGCCGGAACGGAAGGGTAGCGGCACGCCGCCCCGCCGGTGTCGCCCGTGGTGAGTCCCGGTGGTGGGAGCGTGGCCAGTCGGGGGAGCGTACCCGGCATCTGTCACATATGTGACTGGCGATGGATGGGGCGCGCGCGTCCTGTTGGCGGGACTCCGGTGCCCGACCTACGGTCGTGCCGGCGCGGGGGGACCGGTCGGGGGCGGGGCCCGGACCGGCGAGCAGCGGGGACTTGACCAGGTACGACGCCCGGAGGCAGTACATGCGCGACGTGGAGAACATCCCTCGAGCCCAGTTCCCGGCGAACGACCGGTCGCGCCGGGTCGGGTCCGGCGCCGCCGGGGAGGCCGAGGGACCGGTCGGGAGCCTGCCGGTCAACGAGCGGTCGTACCGCCGGATCTCCGACCCGGTGGAGGTGGTGCGGCCGGTGAGCCGGCCCGTCGCGCCCGGCCGGGAGGACGAGGAGCCCGGTTACGTGATCCACCTGCCGATCCGGGTGCCCGACCTGGCCGCGGCCACCGCCCTCGCCGGCCGGATCGCCGTCTCCCTCGGCTTCCTGCCCGAGCTGGACGCCGGCGAGACCACCGTCTCCAACGCCGACGACCAGAACAACCGGCACCGGGTCTTCTGCGACCTGCTGCTGCCCGACCGGTCCCGCTGTCCCCAGCGGTACGAGCACAGCGGCCGGTGCGGCGAGCTGCCGGCCGCGCCGGAGCAGCGTCCCGCACCCGGGCCGTCCGCCGGACCGTAGGCTGTGCCTCGAAGATTCCGCCTCTTGAGGGAGCCCTGCACCGATGCAGAAGTGGGAGTACGCCACGGTCCCGCTGCTGGTCCACGCGACCAAGCAGATCCTCGACAACTGGGGGGAGGACGGGTGGGAGCTCGTCGCCGTGGTGCCCGGTCCGAACCCGGACCAGTTGGTCGCCTACCTGAAGCGGCCGAAGGCATGAGCCGGCGGCGCGAGCGGCTCGCCGGCGGCGAGGTGACGGCATGAGCAACGGTCCACACGCCAAGCTCGCCGAGCTGGGGTACGAGCTGCCCGAGGTGGTGCCTCCGGTCGCCAGCTACGTGCCGGCGGTGCAGTCCGGGCAGCACGTCTACGTGTCCGGGCAGCTGCCGATGGCCGAGGGGAAGCTGCTCGCCACCGGCAAGGTCGGCGCCGGCGTCTCCGCCGACCAGGCCAAGGACCTCGCCCAGCGCTGCGCGCTCAACTCGCTGGCCGCGATCGACTCGCTGGTCGGCCTGGAGAACGTGGTCAAGATCGTGAAGCTGACCGGCTTCGTGGCGTCCGCGCCCGGGTTCACCGGTCAGCCCGCGGTGATCAACGGGGCCTCGGACCTGTTCGGCGCCGTCTTCGGCGAGGCGGGTCGGCACGCGCGCAGCGCGGTCGGCGTGGCGGAGCTGCCCCTGGACGCCCCGGTCGAGATCGAGGTCATCGTCGAGGTCGGCTGAACCGTCCCGCCGCTCCTCGCGATCCACGCCCGGGGCGCCACCGCGGCGAAAGCCGTGAACGGGCACAAACCTTCGGGCGGTACCCGCAAGATCGCGGGGAGGGGCGGGCGGGGCCGTACGATCGCAGCCATGACCGGGCACGTGACCGCGCCGGCGGCGGCGCTCGCCGACCAGCTGCCGGGCTGGGTGATGCTGCTGCGCGCGCCGAACCCGGGGCCGATGACCCTCGACGGCACCAACACCTGGCTCCTCCGCGCGCCGGGCGAGCGGCTCGGCGTCGTCGTCGACCCGGGCCCGGCGCACGAGAGCCATCTCGCCATGATCGCCGCCCGCGGGCCGATCGGGCTGGTGCTGATCACCCACGGCCACCCCGACCACACCGAGGGCGCCGGCCGGCTGAGCGACCTGCTCGGCGGGGTGCCGGTGCGCGCCGCCGACCCGGCGCACACCATCGGCGGCCCGCCGCTGACCACCGACGCGACGCTGGACGTCCCCGGGCTGTCGGTGCGGCTCGTCCCGACGCCGGGGCACACCGCCGACTCGGTCTGCTTCCTGGTCGAGCACGACGGCCAGCGGGTGGTGCTCACCGGCGACACCATCCTCGGGCGGGGCACGACCGTGGTCGCCCACCCGGACGGGCACCTCGGCGACTATCTGGCCAGCCTGGAGCTGCTCTCGACGTACCGGGGGCTCCCCGCGCTGCCGGGCCACGGCCCGGCCCTGGCCGACTGCGGCGCGGCGGCCGACTTCTACCTCGCCCACCGGCGGGCCCGGCTCGACCAGGTGCGGGCGGCGGTCGCCGCCGGCGCCGGCACCGCGGCCGAGGTGGTCGCCGCGGTCTACGCCGACGTGGACCGGTCGCTCTGGTGGGCCGCCGAGTGGTCGGTGCGGGCCCAGTTGGAGTACCTCGGGGTGCCGAGCCGGGAATCCGGGACCGGGGGTACGGAGTTGGAGCAGCCGTGACCTGCCCCGTGTGCGGAACCGTCGCCGTCCCCGGCGCGCGGTTCTGCCACAACTGCGGTGCGGCGCTGCCGGCCGCCGCAACGCTGCCGGCCGCCGAGCGGCGAGTGGTGACGGTGCTCTTCGGCGACCTGTCCGACTTCACCTCGTGGTCCGAGGACCTCGACCCGGAACGGGTCGGCGCGGTGACCGACCGGGTGCTCGCCGCCCTCGCCGGCGCGGTGAAGACCTTCGGCGGGCACGTGGACAAGCTGACCGGCGACGGGATCATGGCCGTCTTCGGCGCGCCGGTGGCGCACGAGGACGACGCCGAGCGGGCGGTTCGCGCCGCGCTCTCCATGCAGCGGGCGGTCCGTCGGGTGCTCGACGACGAGCGCGGCGGCGGCGCGCCGCTCGGCCTGCGGGTCGGCCTCAACACCGGCGACGTGATCGCCGGCATCCAGGCCGCGATCGAGTACACGGTCATCGGCGACACGGTCAACACCGCCGCCCGGCTCGCCGACGCCGCCGCGGTCGGCGCGGTCTACGCCGGCGCCCGGACCTCCGCGGCCACCCGGCACGTCGCGTCCTGGCGGGCCCTGCGTCCGCTGCGGCTCAAGGGCAAGCGCGAGCCGGTCGAGGCGTACGAACTGCTCGGCCTCCTGGACGCGCCCGGCACCCGGTCCGGTCTCGGCGACGAGGCGCCGTTCGTCGGCCGGGAGACCGAGATCGGCCGGGTCGCCGGTCGGCTCGCCGAGGTGATCGACCGGGGTGAGCCGCGGGTGCTGCTCATGACCGCCGAGGCGGGCATCGGCAAGTCCCGGTTCGCCGCCGAGGTGGAACGCCTGGCCGCCGGGTACGACGTGGGCGCCGGCCGGTACGCCGCGCACACCGGCGCCCGGGTGCTCTCCGTGCGCTGCGCCGCCTTCGGCGAGCGGCGCCGGCTGGCACCCCTGGCCGACCTGGTCCGCGCGGCGGTCGGCCTGCCCAACGACGCGTCCACCGCGTTGACCCGGCCGGCGGTGGAGGAGCGATTTCGTCGGCTCGGCCAGCGGCTCGCCCGCGGCGGCGGCGAACCCGCGCCGATCGCCACCGACCAGCTTCTGGCCCTGCTCGGCTACGCCGAACTGCCCGCGCACGGCACCGACAACGGAGAGTGGACCGCCACGGGCGGCCCGCCGGCCGACGCCGAGGCGGTGCCGAACGCGGTCGCCGACCTGCTCAGCGCGCTCGCCGTCGAGGCGCCGCTGGTGATGATCGTGGACGACCTGCACGACGCGACCGCGGAGACGATCCGTGCGCTCGGGGTGACGCTGTCCCGGCTGACCGGCCCGGTGCTGGTGCTGCTGCTCGGCCGCCCCGAGCTGGTCCGGACGGCCGGTGCGCTGACCCGCGTCGCCGACGCCGAGGTGCACGCGCTGCCGCCGCTGCGCGGCGCCGACGCCGCCCGGCTGCTGACCACCTACCTGAGCGGCGGCAAGCTGCCCCAAGCCGACAGCGACCGGTTGCTCGCCACCGCCCAGGGCAACCCGTTCTACCTGGCCGAACTCGTCACCCTGCTGCTGGAGCGCGGGGCGTTGACCGCCGGGCCGGGCCGGGGCGCCGACGTGGGCTGGCGGCTCGCCCCCGGCTCGCTGGGCAGCCGGCTGCTCTCCCGGGATCTCGCCGCCGTCCTGGCCGCCCGCATCGACGCGCTGCCCCTGGACGCCCGGTCCGCGCTGCGCGACGCCGCCGTGGTCGGCGACACCGTGCCGGCCGGCGCCCTCGAGGCGCTCCGCGAGCAGCGCCTCGGGTCGGCCGGCCGGCCGTCGGCGGTGGCCGCGGTCGAGCTGGAACGCGCCGTCGAGGAGCTGCTGCAACGGCGCATGCTGCACCGCACCCGCACCGGCTACGCCTTCGCCACCCCGCTGATGCGGGAGGCCGCGTACGCCGGGGTGAGCAAGGCCGAGCTGGCCGAGCGGCACGCGGCGCTGGCCCGCTGGGCGGCGCCCGCGGCCGCCGGGGACGACCCGGCGCCCGCCACGGCGGTCGGGTTCACCGAACCCGACCGGGACGACTTCGTCGCCGCGCACGTCGAACGGGCCGCTGCGCTCGCCGACGCGGTGACCCTGCGTCCCGACGCCCCGGCGCGGGCGGTGATCCCGCTCGGGGTCGCCGCGCTCGGCCGGGCCGCCCGCCGGTCGCTCGCCGCCGGCGAGCCGGCGCTCGCCGTCGACTACGCCGAGCGCGCCGCCGAGCTGGCCCCGGACGGTGTGCCGGCGGCCGACCGCGTGGGGCACGCCCGCGCCCTGCTCCAGGTCGGCCGGGTGGGCGACGCGCTCGCCTCGGCCGAGAAGATCGCCGCCAACGCCGGCGAGGAGTCCACCCGGGCGAGCGCGCTGCTCCTGGCCGGGCAGGCGCACCAGACGCTCGGCGACCAGGCCCGCGCCGTGGGGGCGTGGCAGGAGGCGTTGCAGGTGGCCTCCGCCGGCGGGCTGCCCACGCTGCGCGCCTCGGCGATGCGCCGGCTCGGCATGGCCGACTTCGTGGCCGGGCGGTTGAGCCAGGCGAGCAGCCGGCTGGCCGGCGCGTACCAGGTCAGCCTCGCCGCCCAGGACCGGCGCGGGCAGGCCTGGTCGTTGCAGAACCTGGCCTGGGTGACCACCACCCGGGGCGACTTCGCCGGCACCGACGCGGTGCTGGGCCGGGCCGCCCGGCTCTTCGCCGAGCTGAAGGACCCGTACGGGCGGGCCTGGCTGCGCGGCACCACGGCGTTCGCCCGGTTGCTCGCCGGCCGGCTGCGCGAGGCGTGCCGGCTGGCACGGGTCTTCCTGCCGTTCGGTGAGCGGGTCGGCGAGGCGTGGGCGGTGGGCACGCTGCGTGCGGTCGAGGCGTTCGCGGCCGCCGAGCTGGGCGAGCTGGCCGACGCCGACCGGGAGGCGCGCCGGGCGTACCGCGAGTTCGCCGCCGCCTCGGACGACTGGGGACGCGGCTTCGCGCTGGTCGTGCGGGCCGTGGTGGCGCGGGGGCTGGGCGAGCCGGGACACGCCGCCGACCTGCTCGGCGACGCGATGTCGTACGCCGACCGCACCGCCCATCCGCTGCTGACCGGGATGGCCGGCACGCTGCGCGGGTTCGTGGCGCTGGACCTGGGCGACGTGGCGGCCGCCGAGCGCGACGCCCGCGCGGTGCTGACCGCCGTCGAGCCGCACAACCCGCAGGCGCCGGCCCAGGTGGGCCCCCGGGTGCTGCTGGCCACCGCCCGGCTGGCCGCCGGTGACCCGGCGACCGCCGTGGGGCTGCTCGCCCCGGTGGCCACCGCCGCCGCCAACACGCCCTCACTGCTCTTCTCGCGCCGCCAGACGTGGGCCCGGTACGCCTCGGCGCTGCTCGCCCACGGCCAACGGGACCAGGCGCTGGACTGGGCCCGGCGGGCGGTGGCCGCACCGGCGGAGGACGTGCGCAGCCAGGTGATCGCGGCCAGCGTGCTGGCCGAGGCGCTGGCCGCCTGCGGCCGCCCGGCCGAGGCGCTGGCCAGCGCCGAGGAGGCGGTGCGCCTGGCGTACGCCACCGAGCAGCGCAGCGAGCGCTACCTCGCCGAGGCCCTGCGTCAGCGGCTCGCCGGCTGATCGGGCACCGGTCTGCCGGTTCCGCCGATGGCGTACCGGTCGGGGCCCGGCTAGCGTGTCGGCGTCGACGGCGGTCCACAGTGGCGGCCGCACCGGTACCTGGGGAGGACCGAGATGAAGCTGCCGCGTACGGTCGCGGGCTGGACGATCGCGGTCTTCGGCGTGCTCGCGCTGGTCATGGGCGCGGTCGGGCTGCTCTGGCCGGAGGCGATGCTGCGGTCGCTCGGCTTCGAGGTGCCGGCGACGCGCGCGCTGGGCGACCACACCGGCACGTTCCTGCTCGCCTCGTCGATGGCCTCGTTCAACATGGGGGTCTACTACCTGCTGGCCACCGCCACCGAGTGGCGTTCCTTCTACCGCTTCACCGTGGTGTTCCGGCTCGTCACGTTCACCGTCTTCACGATCGCGGTGCTCGCCGACATCGCGCCGGACCGGTTCTTCGGCGTGGCCGCCTGGGAGGGCCTGGGTGCCGTGGCGACCGCGCTGGGCCTGTGGTGGGACGCCCGCCGGGCCGCGGCGGGCGGCGGTGCCGCACCCGCCGGGAACGCCCCGGCGGCGGCCGGCGCGGGCGCCCCGGACGGGTCCGGGGCCGGTGGTGGCACACCCGCCGTCGACGCGGTGCACTGAGCTGTCCGCCCGGTTGGGTATTTTCGAAGCTGTGACCGACACCCCGTCCGGAGGCCTACCGGTCCCCATCGTGCCCGGTCTAACCGATTTGCGGGTGTTTGCCCGTGGTGGCTACGCCACCGTCTACCAGGCCACCCAGATCTCGGTGGGCCGCGAGGTCGCGGTCAAGGTGGAGAACCGCACGCTGGACAGCGAGCGCGATCAGGCCCGGTTCCTGCGCGAGGCGCGGGCCGCCGGCCGGATGTCGTCGCATCCCCACGTCGTCGATCTGTTCGACGTCGGGGTCACCGTCGACCAGCACCCCTACCTGATCATGGAACTCTGCGACGGGTCGTACGCGGAGCGGATGCGCACCTCCCCGCTCGGCGCCGCGGAGGCCCGTGACCTGGGCATCAAGATCGCCGACGCGCTGGCGCACTCGCACGCGGCCGGGGTGCTGCACCGGGACGTGAAACCGGCGAACATCCTCTACTCGCACTTCAACTCGGCGGTGCTGGCCGACTTCGGGCTGGCCGTGCTGGCCGAGGTGCGCGACGCCTCGGTCACGCTGGAGGTGCTGACCCCGGCCTACGCGCCGCCGGAGATGTTCAGCCACAGCCCGCCGTCGCCCGCGGTCGACGTCTACGCGCTCTGCGCCACGCTCTACGCGGTGATGCACGGCCGGCCGCCGCGCTGGCAGTCCGAGCGCAACCCGAGCCTGGTCACCGTGCTGGAGATGTTCAACCAGCCGGTCCCCGGGCTGCCCGGCGTGCCCGGCGAGCTGATCGACGTGCTGCGCGCCGGAATGGCGAACGACCCGGGCGAGCGGCCCTCCGCGGTCGAGCTGCGGGGGATGCTCTCGGCCCTGCCGCTCGACCCCACCACGGCGCCGGTCAGCGGCGCGCCGGTCAGCGGGATCCCGGTCAGCGGTGGTCCCACCGGCTCCGCCGGCCCGTACACCGCCGGCCGGGCCCGTCCGGCGCCCCGCGCGCCGGCCGAGGACGCGCATCCCACGGTCCCCGCATCCACCCCGGCGGGTGGCCGGCGGTGGCGCCGCCGCTGGTTCCTCGGCGGTGCCGGGGTGCTCGCGCTGGCCGGCTCGGCCACCGCCGGCGCCTGGGTGGCCGGAGGCAGCCCGGCGCCGAGCCCGTCCCCCTCGGTGAGCCGGGCGGCCGGCGCGGCCGGCGGGATGCTGCCCGGGTGCACCACCGACTCCGGCGCGACGACCGTCCTGCCCGGCGGCGCCCGGTGCCTCGCCGAGCTGGAGTGCTTCGGTCCGGTGCGGGTGCGCGGCGCCCGCGCGGAGGCGACCCGGGTCTCCTGCGACGGCCGGCACACCTGGGAGACCTACGCCGAGGGGCTGCTGCCGGTGTCCCTGGTCGGCGCCGGCCATCCCGAGGTGAGCACCGCCCCGGCCGTCCAGGCCGTGTGCAGCACCGCCACGTTCCGGCTGACCACCGGCATCGACTCGTCCGCCGGCTGGCATCTCGAAGTGCTGCCACCGGTGGAGGGCAGTGTCGACCGGTCGTTCCGCTGCCTGGCCGGGCGTGGGGTCGACGCGCTGGTGGGGCCGACCCTCACCGGTCGCTGATCCACCCCTCGCGATCGTCGAACCCGCCTCCGGCGCGCCGCCGTTCGCGGACCGCGCGGAGCGCGTCCCGGCTGTCCAGCGCATCGAGGGTGTCCGCGTCGACGGCCAGCGGGTCGTCCAGCGGCGGCCCGGGAGCGGCCGACCGCTCCGCTGCCACCGGCTCGTCGGCCTGTCGGGCGGCGGCCACCGACACCCCGGCGATCGTCGCGAGCAGGACGCAGATCAGGGCCATGAGCACGCCGAGGAAGTCGTGGCGTCGCGAGACGACGAGCGTCACCAGCAGCGCGAGCGCGGCCAGCGCCGCGACGACCGCCAGCGTCCGCGCATCGGGCCTGGTCAACCGCTTCACCCGTCCACTATGTCGCCGCCGGCCCGACTGTCAACCGCCTGACCGGGGCAGATGCAGCGTCAGCACTGACGAGAACGTTACACCGCACGCGGAATGTCGCTGATATGGGCGTTTTAGGGACCACATTCATCGCCTGTGATCTCTAGAGTGGCGGGAGGTCGACCGTCTCGACCGTCCCTGTCGTCCACCGGAAGGCGTCCACATGCCACGACGAACCCGGTCTCTGGCCGCAGCAGGAATCACCGGCGTCATCCTCGCCGGATCGGCTGTCGCTCCGGCGGCCGCCGCACCGACCCCCACCGGCTGGGGCCGTCCGGCCACGTCCGACCGGACGAGCCCGACCGAGGCGCGCCGGGTCGACCGGGTGCCGACGCCCCAGCTCGGCTGGTACGGCTGCTACGACTACGCCGAGTGCGCCACGGTCCGCCTCCCGCTCGACTACGACCGGCCGAACGGGGCCACCACCGAGGTGGCCCTGCTCCGGGTGAAGGCCCGCGACCAGCAGAACCGGATCGGCAGCCTCTTCGTCAACCCGGGTGGCCCGGGCGGCGCCGGCACTGACATCGCGCTGGCGGCGCCCTACTTCCTGGGCGACGAGGTGCTCGACCGGTTCGACATCGTCGGGGTCGACCCGCGCGGGGTGGCCAACAGCGAGCAACTGCGCTGCTTCGCCTCCGTCAAGGACCAGACCCGGGCGTACGCCGGGCTGAACGTCGCCTTCCCGTGGACGAAGGCCGAGGA
Organism: Micromonospora sp. WMMD812; assembly: GCF_027497215.1. Taxonomy (NCBI): domain Bacteria; kingdom Bacillati; phylum Actinomycetota; class Actinomycetes; order Micromonosporales; family Micromonosporaceae; genus Micromonospora; species Micromonospora sp. WMMD812. The sequence continues at coordinate 4,959,211 of NZ_CP114904.1, forward strand.
GCAGGCGTATGTGGCCTCCTCGAAGGCGGTCGGCAAGGGCTGCTCGACCACCGGCAAGCCGCTCTCCGGCGCGATGTCGACCGCCGAGGTCGCCCGCGACATGGACGTGCTCCGCCGGGCGGTCGGCGACCCGAAGCTGACCTACCTCGGCTTCAGCTACGGCAGTGTGCTCGGGCAGTACTACGCGAACATGTTCCCCGATCGGGTCCGCGCCCTGGTGATCGACGGCGTGCTCGACCCGCGGGCGTGGCTGGGTAAGGGCACGGCCCGCGACCTGGGCCAGGAGGACCGGATGCGCAGCGCGGAGGGCGCGCACCGGGCGCTGCGGGAGATCCTGGCCCGCTGCGACGCCGCCGGCCCGGCCTGCCCACTCCCGGGCGGCGGATCGGCCGCCGCGTTCGAGCTGGTGGCGCAGCGGCTGCGCGCCAACCCGCTGGTGATCGAGGATCCGGATCTGGGCGGCTTCACGGTGACCTACGCCGACTTCGTCGGGTCCACCCTCGGCGCGCTCTACGACCCGGCCGGCTACGCCCAGGTGGTGGGCCTCACCGCCGAACTGCTGGTGCTCACCGACCCGGCGGCGGCCTCGCCGGCCCGGGAACGGGCCCGTGCCGCGGTGTCCCGCCTCGCCGCGGAGGCGCGCCAGGCCCGCCGGTTCGACTTCCCGTACGACAACAGCCTGGAGACCTTCCTCGGGGTGGACTGCACCGACGCGAACCACCCGACGAACGCCGCCTCCTGGCCGGCGCGGGCGGCGCGGGCCGACCAGCGCGATCCGTACTTCGGGCGGCTCTGGTCGTGGGCCACCTCGCCCTGCGCCGGGAACACCTGGACGGTGCGCGACGAGGACGCCTACACCGGCCCCTTCGACCGCCGTACCAGCGTCCCGGTGCTGGTGGTGGGCAACTACTGGGACCCGGCGACGAACTACCGCGGCGCGGTCAGCTCCGCCGCGTTGCTGCCGAACAGCCGGCTGCTGAGCAGCGACAGCTGGGGGCACACCGCGTACGGCACCTCGGCCTGTGCGACCGGTGCGATCGACGCGTACCTGGTCCGCGGCACGTTGCCGGCCAAGGGCACGGTCTGCACCGGTGACGTGCAGCCGTTCGCCGAGTCGGCACGGAAGCCGGCGGCGACCGAACGGGCGGAGGCGGCCAAGAGCAGCCTCGCCGACCAGGGCGCGCCGCGCCGGGGTGAGCCGAAGCGGCTCCCGCCGGTGGTCGCGCCGTTGTCGGCGGTGGGCGCGCTCACCGTCCGATGAGGACCCCGGGGTGCGGCAGGCGATCGGGCGCCCGCCGCACCCCGGCTCCGCCGGCCGGCGCATTCGCGGCGCCGGTCCGTGACCGGCGAGGCGCCCCACCGCAGGCCACGGAAATGGACCGGAGTAGCTACTCTCGGTGTCCCGCAGGCTGTACGCGTCAGCGAGGTCGCCGATGAACGCACACCCGTCCCGCATCCGGCTCCGCTCGGTCGCGACGACCCTGGCGGTCGCGCTGACCCTCGCCCTGGCCGCAGCGGCCGGCTGCGACAGCCGGCAGGAGCCGGATCTCCCGTCGGTGCAGGAGAAACTGCGCGAGACGCACATCTACGGCCAGTCGAAGCTGCGGATCGGCGTGGCCATCAACGAGCCGATGATGGGCGAGCTGCGCAACGGCGTGCACGTCGGCTTCGACGTCGAGATCGCCCGCTACATCGCCGCCTCCCTCGGCTACGAGGGCGACCAGCGGTTGGAGTTCGTCCCGGTGTCCACCGAGGACCGGATCCCCGCGCTCCAGGGCGGCGCCGTCGACCTGGTGGTCTCCAGCTTCTCGATCACCGAGGAGCGCAAGAAGCTGGTCAGCTTCGCCGGGCCGTACTTCGTCACCACCCAGGAGGTGATGGTGCCGATCCGGCTCAAGGACAAGGTCCGCACCATCGAGGACCTGCGCGACCCGGCGTACAAGATCTGTACCAGCGGCGGCTCGACCACCGAGGCGGAGCTGGAGAAGCACCAGGTCCGCGCCCTCGTGGTGAAGGACGTCGGGGACTGCGTGGACGGCATCCGGGCGGGCCGGTACGACGCGGTCAGCTCGGACGAGGCGATCCTGGCCGGCTTCCTCTCCCGGTTCCCCACCGAGTTCGAGATCGTCGACATGCCCTTCGGCACCAGCGAACTGCTCGGCGTGGGCGTTCCGATCGGCGACCCGGCGCTGCGCGACCTCGTCGCGTTCTTCCTCGACAAGAGCTACCAGCAGGGGCGGGACGGCCAGGCCAGCCCCTGGCAGACCGCGTACAACCGGACGCTCGGCCCGTGGCTGCCGGCCGAGAAGCGGCAGCCGCAGCCGCTGGAGGTGCCGAAGCTGGTGGACTTCGACGACCGGGCACCCCGGCGATGAGCGCGCCGGCGACCACCGCCACCGGCGGCCCGGACGCCGACGGGCCGGTGCGTGACGGCGAGACGGGCGGGCCGCGCGCGGTCCAGGAACCGGCCGCCTGGTACGACCGGGGTCGGCCCGCGTTCGGCGGCTCCGATCCGGCCGAGCGGCGGGCCCGGGCCAGCCAGTCGTTCTGGACGGTCCTGGTGGCCGTGCCGGCCGTCTTCTCGGTGCTCCGGCTCGGGGTCGAGGCCGGCGGCGAACTGCAGACGACGCTGCTGCTGGTGGCGAACGTGGGCCCGGTCAACCTGCTCGCCGGATTCCTCACCACGGCGGCCCGGCTGCTCGCCACCGGCCTGGTCGCCGTCTTCGCGCTCGGCGCGGTGCTCGGGGCCAGCGTCGACCGGCTGCCGCCCGGCACCCGGCGTCGCCCGCTCTTCACCCGCTGGGCGGAGATCACCCCGGTCTGGCTGGTGGCGGCGAGCTTCCTGCTCGCCCTGGTCACCTGGCCGCTGCTCTACCTGCCGCTGCTCATCCCGGCGTTCGTGGCCGCCTTCCAGCTCAGGCCGGAGCAGCTGCACGAGCGGGTCGGGGCGCGGGTGCTGGTGGTCGTCGCGCTGCTCGGCGGGTACGCCGGGCTGCTGCTGCCCACGCTGGTCGACGCCGCGCGCCAGGGCGAGCTGCTGGCCCTGACGCTGCTCGCCGTGCCGCCGCTGCTCGCCCTGGGCATCTCGGGGCCACTGCCCGGCGCGGTGATCCGGCCGCTCGCCTCGGTCACCGAGGTGGCCGTGCTGGCCATGCTGGTCTGGGCCGCGCTGCCGGTGATCAGCACGCCGGTGCTGCCGCTGACCGTCACCACCGTCGGCGCGGAGACCGGCCCGACCGAGGACGTCCGCGGGCACGTGGTGACCACCGACGACGTCAACATGGTGATCCTCCAGGAACAGGGCGGCGTCCGGTACGTGCCGGTCGGGTTGGTACGCGCGCAGGTGCTCTGCCCGAGCGAGCAGGAGCTGCCCCGACACCGGCTGCGCATCCACGACTTCCACGTCGAGGACTCGCTGCTGGAGGGCATGGGCCGCCGGGTGCGCCCGGTGCACCGCATCGACGCCGCGTGCCGCTGAGCACCCCGGTCGGGGCCGTCCCGATCAGTACGACTTGTCCTGGCCGAGGACGTGCTGGGCCACGAAGTTCAGGATCATCTCCCGGCTGACCGGGGCGATCCGTCCGGCCCGGACCGCGCCGAGCAGGGTGGCCACGCCGTATTCGGTGGTCATGCCCGCGCCGCCGAGCGCCTGCACGGCGGTGTCCACGGCGAGCGCGGCGGCCTCGCCGGCCGCGTACTTGGCCATGTTGCCGGCGACTCCGGCCTCCAGGTCCCGGCCGGCGTCGTAGAGGGTGGCCGCCCGGTGGATCATCAGTCGGGCCAGCTCCACCTGCACCGCCGCGTGGGCCAGCGGGTGGGACACGCCCTGGTGCGAGCCGATGGTCCGGCCGCCCCACACCTTCCGGGTGGCGGTGTACGACGACGCGCGCTCGATCGCGTACCGGCCGGTGCCGGCGCCCATCGCGGCGACCGTGATGCGCTCCGGGTTGAGCCCGGCGAAGAGCGCCGGCAGCCCGGCGTCCACCGACTCGCCGACCAGCGCGTCGGCCGGCAGCCGGACGTCGTCGAGGTAGAGCAGGAACTGGTTCTCCGGGGACAGGATCTCCATGTCCAGCTTGGACCGGGTCAGCCCGGGCGCGTCGGTCGGCACGACGAACAGCGCCGGCTTGAGCTTGCCGGTGGACTCCTCCTCGGTCCGGGCGACCACCAGCACGTACTGCGCCTCGTCGACCCCTGAGATGTAGCACTTGCGGCCGGAGAGCAGCCAGTCGTCGCCGTCGCGGCGGGCCACCGTGCCGAGCCGGTGGAAGTTCGACCCGGCCTCCGGCTCGGTGATCGCGAAGACCACCTTCAGGGTGCCGTCGGCGAAGCCGGGCAGGAACCGCTTGCGCTGCGCCTCCGTGCCGTGCCGGTTGATCACGGTGGCGGCGATGGCGGGGGACACCACGAGCAGCAGCAGCGGGCAGCCGGCGGCGGCCAGCTCCTCGCAGACGATGGCCAGCTCGGTGATGCCGCCACCCCCGCCGCCGTACTCGGTGGGGATGTTGACCCCGAGATAGCCGAGCCGGCCGGCCTCGGCCCACAGCTCGGTGGTGTGCTCGCCGGCCTTCGCCTTCGCCACGAAGTAGTCGTGGCCGTAGCGCCGGCCCAGCGTCCGTACGGCGTCGCGGAGCTGTTCCTGCTCGTCGGTGAGGTCGACGTTCATCGGGGATCCTCCTGCGGGTTGACCACGGCCAGCACGGCGCCGGTGTCGACCTGACCGCCGGCGGGCACCGGCAGCTCGGCGACCACGCCGTCGATCGGGGCGAGCACCGGGTGCTCGAGCTTCATCGCCTCCAGGGTGAGCAGCAGATCGCCGGCGGCGACCCGCTGACCGGCCTCGACGTGCACCCGGGTCACCGTGCCGGGCAGCGGGGCGAGCAGCGAGCCGGCGGCCAACTCCGCGGTGGGCTCCGGGAAGCGTGGCAGCTCGGTGAGGCTCACCGACCCGTCCGGGCCGTCCACGAAGAACTCCGACCCCACCCGGTGCACCCGGAACGGTTGCCGGACGCCGGCCACCTCCAGCACCACGCGGTCGGGGGCGGCCGACACCAGCGTCACCGGGTCCGGCGGCGGGGAGGCGGGCCGGCCGGCGGCCGAACCGTCGTCGCGGGACGCGACCGGGCGGGTGGCCGGGTCGTCGGCGGGCGGTCGCACCGACCACTCGGCGAGCCCGCCGGTCCGGTCCAGGCGGTAGCGGACCTCGACCTCGCCACCGGCCGCCGCGTACGAGGCGACCTGCGGAAAAGCGGGGACGTTCCGCCAACCGGACGGGAGCCCGGCGAGCACCGGGGCGGTCGCCCGGCGGGCGGCGGCCGAGGACAGGGCGGCGGCCAGCGCGAACAGCGGCACTCGATCCACCGGCACCAGCGGGGCGAAGACCTCCGGATGCCGGTCGAGGAAGCCGGTGTCGATCTCGGCGGCGGCGAAGTCGGGGCTGCGCAGCACCCGGACCAGCAGGTCCCGGTTGGTGGGCACCCCGTGCAGCTCGGCCCGGGCCAGCGCGCCGGCGAGGGTACGGGCCGCCTCGGCGCGGGTGGGCGCCCACGCGATCAGCTTGGCCAGCATCGAGTCGTAGTGCACGCCGACCACCGCGCCGTCCTCCACGCCGGAGTCCAGCCGGAGACCGGCCCGCTGGAGGTTGCCGAACTCGCGGTCGATCCCGGGGACGGCGAACCGGCGCAGGACACCGGTCGCCGGTCGGAACCCCTTGGTGGGATCCTCGGCGCAGAGCCGGACCTCGATCGCGTAGCCGCGGGCGGAGGGGTGCCGCGCGTGCTCGGGCAGCGGGGCGCCGTCGGCGACCAGCAGTTGCAGCCGGACCAGGTCCAGCCCGCCGACCGCGGTCAGCTCGGTGACCGGATGCTCGACCTGGAGCCGGGTGTTCATCTCCAGGAAGTGGATCGCCCCGTCGGGCGCGAGCAGGAACTCGACCGTGCCCGCGCCCACGTAGTCGACCGCCCGGCCGGCGGCCACCGCCGCCTCGTGCAGCCGCTCCCGCACCTCCGGCGGCAGAAGGCCGGGCGCCTCCTCGACGATCTTCTGGTGTCGGCGCTGGATCGAGCACTCCCGCACGCCGAGCGCGACGACCGCCCCCCGCGAGTCGCCGAAGATCTGCACCTCGACGTGCCGGCCGCGTTCGACGTACCGCTCGATGAAGACCGTGCCGTCACCGAACGCCGCTTCGGCCTCGCGCCGCGCGGAGGCGATCGCCTCGGCCAGGTCGGCGGCCTCGCGGACGATCCGCATGCCCCGCCCGCCGCCACCCGCCGCCGCCTTCACCAGCACCGGAAAGTCGGTGATCTGATCGGGCTCGGACCAGGTCGGCAGCATCGGCACGCCCGCGTCGGCGAGCAGCGCCTTGGCCGTCATCTTGTCGCCCATCGCGGCGATCGCCTTGGCCGGCGGCCCGACCCAGGTCAGCCCGGCGTCGGCGACCGCCGCCGCGAACTCGGCGTTCTCGGCGAGGAACCCGTAGCCGGGGTGCACGGCGTCCGCGCCGGAGCGGCGGGCCGCGTCCAGGATCAGGTCCACCCGGAGGTACGTCTCGGCCGGCGCGTTCCCCGGCAGCCGGACCGCCTGGTCGGCCTCGGCCACGAAGGGCGCGTCGGTGTCCGCGTCGGAGTGCACCGCCACCGTCTCGACGCCGAGCGCCCGGCAGGTGGCGAAGATCCGCCGAGCGATCTCACCCCGGTTGGCCACCAGCAGTCGCGTGATCATGAGTACGACCCCCTACATCCGGAAGACGCCGAAGCCGTCGGCGCCCTCCACCGGTGCGTTGTGGATCGCCGACAGGCAGAGCCCGAGGACGGTACGGGTGTCGCGGGGATCGATCACCCCGTCGTCGTAGAGCCGGCCGGAGAGGAAGAGCGCGCCGGACTGGGACTCGATCTGCTGCTCGACCATCATCCGCATGGCGGCGTCGGACTCCTCGTCGTAGTCCCGGCCACGTGCCTGGGCGGCCTGTCGGGCCACGATGGACAGCACCCCGGCCAGCTGCGCCGGCCCCATCACCGCCGAGCGCGCGTTCGGCCAGGTGAAGAGGAACCGCGGCTCGTACGCCCGCCCGCACATGCCGTAGTTGCCGGCGCCGTACGAGGCGCCGAGGTTGACCGTCAGGTGCGGCACGGTCGAGTTCGACACCGCGTTGATCATCAGAGCGCCGTGCTTGATGATGCCGCGCTGCTCGTACTCGGTGCCGACCATGTAGCCGGTCGTGTTCTGGAGGAAGATCAACGGCGTGTCGGCGGCGTTCGCGAGCTGGATGAACTGCGCCGCCTTCTGGGCCTCCTCGCTGAACAGCACCCCCCGGGCGTTGGCCAGCACACCGACCGGGTATCCGTGCAGCTCGCCCCAGCCGGTCACTAGGGCACTGCCGTAGCCCGGCTTGAACTCGTCGAACTCGCTGCCGTCCAGGATCCGGGCCAGCACCTCGCGCGGGTCGAACGGCACCTTCAGGTCGGCGCTCGCGATGCCGAGCAGCTCCTCGGGGTCGTGCTTCGGTGGCTGGGGGACCGGGTTGCGCGGCGGCGGGCCGTGCTTGCGCCAGTTCAACCGGCGTACGGTCTGCCGGGCCAGCCGGATGCCGTCCCGCTCGTCGGACGCCAGGTGGTCGGCGAGCCCCGACATCGACGCGTGCATCGCCGCGCCGCCGAGCGACTCGTCGTCGGTGACCTCGCCGGTCGCCATCCGCACCAGCGGCGGCCCGGCCAGATAGACCTGCGACCGGTCCCGGATCATGATCACGTGGTCGGACATGCCCGGCACGTACGCGCCACCAGCGGTCGCGTTGCCGAAGACCACGCTGACCGTGGGGATCCGCGCCGCGGAGAGCCGGGTCAGATCGCGAAAGACCCGACCGCCCGGGATGAAGATCTCCGCCTGGGTGGGCAGGTCGGCGCCGGCCGACTCGACCAGGTTGACCATGGGCAGCCGGTTCGCGAGGGCGATCTCGCCGGCCCGCTGGGTCTTCTTCAGCGACCACGGGTTCACCGCGCCGCCGCGTACCGTCGGGTCGTTCGCGATGACCAGGCACTCCACGCCCTCGACCACGCCGATGCCGGTCACCACGCTCGCGCCGACCGGGAAGTCCGTGCCGTACGCGGCCACCGGCGACAGCTCCAGAAACGGACTGTCCGGGTCGAGCAGCAGCTCGATCCGCTCGCGGGGCAGCAACTTGCCCCGGGCGTGGTGCCGGGACACGTACTTCTCGCCGCCCCCGGCCCGGGCCTGGTCGAGCGCCGCGTCCAGCTCCGCCAGCCGGTCCAGCAGCGCCGCGCGGTTCTCCGCGTACGACGCCGAGGACGCGTCGATCGCGCTGCTCAACGTGGTCACAGCCCGATTCCCTTCGCGATGATCTCGTTCATGATCTCCGTGGTGCCGCCGCCGATGCCGAGGATGCGCGCGTCCCGGTAGTGCCGCTCCACCTCCGCGTCGCGCAGGTAGCCGTAGCCGCCGTGCAGCTGGAGCGCCTGGTCGACCACCTCGGCGCAGGCCGCCACCGCGACGTTCTTCGCCATCGCCACCTCGGTGACCACCGGCTCCCCGGCCGCGACCCGCGCGGCCACCTGGTGCACGTACGCCCGCGCGGCCTCGGCACGGGTGTGCATCTCGGCGAGCCGGTGCCGGACCAGCTGTCGGCTGGCCAGCGGGCGGCCGAAGGTCGACCGGTCCCGGCACCAGCGCACGGCCAGCTCGACGCAACGTTGCGCGGTCGCGTACGCCTGCGTCGCCAGGGAGAGCCGCTCGCTGGCGAAGTTCTGCATGATCGCCAGGAAGCCGGTGTTCTCCTCGCCGATCCGGTTCGCGACCGGGACCCGCACGTCGACGAAGGAGAGTTCGGCGGTGTCCGAGCAGTGCCAGCCCAGCTTCTCCAGCCGTCGCCCGACCGTGAAACCGGGCGTGCCCTTGTCGATCACCAGCAGGGCGAGCTCGCCGCTGCCGGGGAAGTCGGTGCAGACGGCGGTGGTCACGAAGTCGGCCCGGACCCCGCTGGTGATGTAGGTCTTCGATCCGTTCACCACGTAGTGGTCGCCGTCCCGGCGGGCGGTGGTGCGGATCCCGGCGACGTCCGAGCCGCCGTCCGGCTCGGTGATGGCCAGCGCGCCGATGAGTGTGCCGGCCAGCGTCGGACGGACGTACCGCTCGATCAGGTCGTCACCGGGGGCGGGCGTGGCGCCGAGCCGGCCGCCGAGCGAGCCGCCGGTCCGGCCACCGGCCGCCGCGACCATGTGCGGCAGCGCGATGCCGTGGGTGAAGAGCGCGGCGACCAGCCCGGAGGAACCGCCGGAGCGGATGATCTCCTCGGTGACGACGATCGAGTCGAGCAGGTCGCCGCCGCTGCCACCCACCGACTCGGGAAAGCCGATGCCGAGCAGGCCGAGCTTCGCGGCGGTGGCGTGTAACTGCCGGGGCACCTCGCCGGCACGCTCCCAGTCGTTCAGGTGCGGCAGCACCTCCCGGGTGACGAAGGCCCTGGTCAGCTCGCGCAGCTGGCGTCGTTCCGGAGTGTCCACGATGGTCATCTCCGCACCTCCGTGGCGGTCGCGGCGGGCGGCCCGGGTGCCAGGTCGGCCGGCAGGTCGACGATCCGGGCCCGGAGCAGCTCGCCGAGCGCCTTTGCCTGGGGATCGAACCGGGTGGACCCGGCCACGCCCGGGCCGAGCAGCCCCTCGATCACGAAGTTGACGGCCCGCAGGTTCGGCAGCTCGTAGCGGCGCACGACCAGCGGGGCCGTCTCCGGCAACAGGTCGGCCAGGCGTGCCAGGGTCAACCAGCCGCGCAGCCAGTCGTAACCGGCGTCGCTGCGGGCCCACACGCCCAGGTTCGCGTCGCCGGCCTTGTCGCCGGACCGGGCTCCGGCCAGCTCGCCCAACGGCCCGCGCCGGGTCGGCCGGTCGTCGCCCGTGACCGGCGGCGTCCGGTCGATCGACGCGTCCGGCCCGACGGGCGCGGTGCGGGTCGGCGGGGCGATCACCACCCGCTCTCCCGACGGCAGCACCGCGACGTGCGGCACCGCGTCCTGCCCCACGGCCTCGGCGGTGAACACCCCGAACGGCGTGGCGTCGCCCGGCGGCGTGGTCAGCGTGCAGCCGGGGTAGGAGGCGAGGGCCAGCTCCACCGCGGCGGCCGAGAACGCCCGCCCGGCCCGCGCCTTGTCGCCGTCCCGCAGGTGTACGTGCAGCAGCGCGCTCGCCGTCTCCGTGTCGGCCGCGTCGGCGTGGTCGGTACGGGCCAGCGTGAACTCCAGCCCCTCCTTGCCCACCGCCTCCTCGAGCTGCCCCCGGACCAGGGCCGCCTTGGCCGGGACGTCCAGACCGCAGAGGACGAACGTCATCGAGTTGCGGAAGCCGCCGAGGTTGGTGACGCCGACCTTGAGGGTGTCCGGCGGCGGCTTGCCCCGGACACCGGAGACCCGGACCCGGTCCGTGCCGTCCTGGCTGAGCGTGACCGTGTCCAGCCGGGTCACCACGTCCGGCCCCAGGTACGCGGGCCCACCCACCTCGTACAGCAGCTGCGCGGTGACGGTCTCCACGGTCACCGCGCCGCCGGTGCCCGGATGCTTGGTGATCACCGCCGAGCCGTCGGCGTGCACCTCGGCGACGGGGAAACCGGGCCGGTGGCCGCCGTCGGGCAACTCGGTGAAGAAGCTGAAGTTGCCGCCGGTCACCTGCGCGCCGCACTCGATCAGGTGGCCGGCGACCGTCGCGCCGGCCAGCGCGTCGAGGTCGTCGCGGCCCCAGCCGTACCGGGCGATCGCCGGCCCGACCACCAGCGAGGCGTCGGTGACCCGCCCGGTGACCACCACGTCCGCGCCACCGTCGAGGCAGGCGGCGATCCCGAACGCGCCCAGGTAGGCGTTCGCGGTGAGCGCGTCCGGCCGCGGCAGCGCGTCTCCCTCGACGTGTCCCACGCGGACGGTGAGACCGAGCCGGTCGGCGAGCGTGGAGATCGCGGCGGCCAGCCCGGCCGGGTTCAGCCCGCCGGCGTTGGTCACGATCCGCACACCCCGGTCGAGGGCGGTGCCGAGGCAGCCCTCCAGCTGGCGGAGGAAGGTGCGCGCATACCCGAGGCCCGGGTCGCGCATCCGGTCTCGCCCGAGGATCAGCATGGTCAGCTCGGCCAGGTAGTCGCCGGTCAGCACGTCCAGCTCACCGCCGTCGAGCAGCTCTCGCCAGGCGCCGAACCGGTCGCCGTAGAAGCCGGACGCGTTGCCGATGCGGATCACGCCGGCACCCCGCTCCCATCGGGCGTGTCGGCCGGGGCGACGGGGCCGGCAGCCGGGGCGGCCAGCGGTGGACGGCCCGCGCCGGGTGGGCCGGCGAACGCCTGCGCGACGTCCAGCCACTCGTCGGCCACCGGACCGGTGGCGGTGAGTGCCAGATCGGTACGATGGGAACGTTGGGTGACCAGCAGGCAGAAGTCCCGCGCGGGACCGGTGATCCGGTCCGCGGCGTCCGCCGGGCCCCAGGCCCAGGTGCCACCGTGGGGCGCGGCCAGCTCCACCCGCACCGGCGCCGTCGGCACCGCCCGGCCGTGGGCGGCGAAGCCGTGGCCGAGCGTACGCACGCCGAGGTGTGCGACGTGCCGGAGCCGGTCGGTGGCCGGACGACGTACGCCGAGCGCGTCGGCCACGTCCTCGCCGTGCGCCCAGGTTTCCATGATCCGGGCGGTGGCCATCGAGGCGGCGGACATCCGGGTGCCGTACCAGGGCACCTTCTCGCCCGCGGGGATGTCGGCGAGGGCCGCCGCCAGCGCCGTGCGGCCGGCGCGCCAGCGGGTGAGCAACTCGGCCGGCGGGGCGAGGAACTCCTCCGCGCCGTCGTCGACCAGGCGGGCCGGGTCCGGCGCGGAGGTGACCGAGGCGAAGAAGGCAGTAGCGTCGGTCGCCGCCAGCAGCGCCACGTGATCGGTCCAGGCGAGGTGGGCGACCTGGTGCGCGATGCTCCAGCCCGGCGCGGGCGTCGGACGCGACCAGTCGGCCGCGGGTAGCGGCCGTACCAGCGCGTCCAGCGACTCGGACTCGTCGGCCAGGTCCGCGAGCAGGTCCGTCAGGTCGACCATGGTGCCTCCGGTCTGGGCGTGCCGGCGTGATCGGGGCCGGTCAGGGCGTGAGGAGCGTGGCGAGCTGGCGCTTCCAGGTGGTCAGCAGGGCGGCGCGGCGGGACGAGTCGTCGGTGAGCAGGTTGGCCACGCCCAGCCCGCGAAGGAGGTCCAGCGTGGCCTGCACCGCCTCCCGGACGCCGGGGCGGCGCTCGTCGACACCGAGCAGCGAGACGGTGAGGCGGTGCATCTCCCGGCCCACCCGCGCCTCGAGCGGCACCAGGGCCGCACGCAGCTCGGGATCGGTGCGGGCGGCGACCCACAGCTCGATCGCGGCGACGAAGAGCGGGCCGGTGAAGGCCGCGCCGAGCAGGTCGACCACCCGGTCGAGCCGCTGCGGACCGGCCGGCAGGGCCTCCGCCTCGGTGCGCAGCTCGGCCGCCCGGCGCTCGGCAAGGTGGTCGACGGCGGCGGTGACCAGCGCCGCCTTCGTCGGGTAGTGATGCAGCTGCGCGCCGCGTGAGACACCGGCCCGGGCCGCGACCAGAGTGGTCGTGGTGCCGGACCAGCCGTGCTCGATCAGGCACTCGACGGTCGCCTCCAGGAGCCGGGCCTGGGTGGCGCGGCTGCGCTCCTGTTGAGGGACGCGGGTCGATGCGGCGGGCACGGGGACAGCGTGCCGCGACCGAAACAAACAGTCAAGCCTGACTTTTTCCGACCCTGCCCTGCCCCCCTCGCCGCCCGGTGGCCCGGTGGCGCGGTGGCGCGGTGGTGCGGTGGCGCGGTGGCGCGGTGGCGCGGTGGCGCGGTGGCCCGGTTCCATTCCTCGTCAGCCCACGCACCCACCCCGCCGCGCCTTTGGAGCTGAGTCGTTCAGGACATCGGCGCTGAGTCGTTTGCGACATCAGCTCTAAAGCGTCCGAGCGTCAAGTCACCAGCACCGCGTCACCACGTCACCGGCTCACCGGCGCCAGTGGCGGGGCTCAGCGGCCGTCGCGAGGGGCGAAGACCGCCAGCGCGTCGGCGTCGCTGTGTCGGGAGCGCAGGTATTCGTCGGCGAACCCGGCGGCGTCCGGGAAGGTCGAATCGGCGGCCACTCGGGCGCAGGCGGCGTCCACGTCGAAGTCGGTGCGGCGCAGCTGCACGCCGGGGCCGAGCAGCGCCCAGTAGGCGCCCGGACCGCCGTACGGCATGCCGACGCTGCCGGGATTGACGACCAGGCGCCGGTCGACCAGCCGGGTGAAGGGCATGTGGGTGTGCCCGCAGACGACCGTGCGCACCTCGGCGGGGACGTCGGCGAACACCTCCGCCCAGCGCGTCATCCGGCTGTCGACGAGCACGACCTCCTCGTCGTCGCGGGGCGTGGCGTGGCAGAAGACGACCGGGCCGAGGCCGTCGATCTCCAGGGTCACCGTGAGCGGGAGCGCGGCCAGCCGAGCCACCTGGTCGTCGCGGAGTTCGCCGGCGGCCCAGTTCGACACCTCGATGGGGGACGCGCGCCCGGCGCGCGCCTCCACCAGTTCCCGGTCGGCGTTGCCCCGCACCCAGCAGGCCCGTTCGCCGAGGCCGGCGAGGAGATCGAGCACCTCCACCGGCTGCGGGCCGGCGGCGATGTCGCCGGTCAGCACGATCAGGTCGGCGGCGGCCACGTCCGGCTCGGCCAGGACGGCCTCCAGCGCGGGCAGCACCCCGTGGATGTCGGAGAGGACGGCGACCCGGTTCAGCATCGCTCCACCATCCCGCCGGGTCGAAACCTCGTCCAGCATTTCTGCCGCGGGCAGACGGCACGCGGCCCCGACCCGACCGGCCAGACATCGGCCGGCCACCCTCGGCCCGGCCAGGCTGCGGACACGGAACCGGCCCGGACCGTGGGACGGTCCGGGCCGGTGAATGCCGCATTGTCGGGACGGGCGCCCGACGGGTCGGGTCAGACGCGGGCGCGACGGGCCAGGCGCTCCGGGTCGAGGATGATGATGCTCTTGCCGTCCAGCCGCAGCCACCCGCGGGAGGCGAAGTCGGCGAGCGCCTTGTTCACGGTCTCCCGGGAGGCGCCGACGAGCTGGGCGATCTCCTCCTGGGTCAGGTCGTGGGTCACCCGCAGCACGCCGCCGTCCCGGGTGCCGAACCGGCCGGCCATCTGGAGCAGGTTCTTCGCCACCCGGCCGGGCACGTCGGTGAAGATCAGGTCGGCCAGCGAGTCGTTGGTCCGGCGCAGCCGGCGGGCCAGCACGCGGAGCAGCTGCTCGGCGATCTCCGGCCGGTTGTTCAGCCACGGCCGCAGCGCCTGCTTGCGCAGCCGCACCAGCCGGGTGTCGGTCACCGCGGTGGCGGTCGCCGTCCGCGGGCCGGGGTCGAAGAGCGACAGCTCGCCGACCATGTCCGACGGGCCCATCACCGCGATCAGGTTCTGCCGGCCGTCCGCCGCCCGGCGGCCGACCTTGATCTTGCCGGACAGCAGGATATAGAGACTGTCGCCGGGCTCGCCCTCGTTGAAGACGATCTCGCCCTTACGGACCTCGATCGTCTCCATCTCCTTGGCGAGCGCCTCGGCAGCCTCCGGGTCGACACCCTGGAAGATCCCGCTGCGGGCCAGTACCTCGTCCATCGCGCACCTCCGGTTGCGCGTTGCCGTCCCTCGGCCGGGTCCGCCGTCCGCTGGTCCCTCGCGCGCCGCCAAGTCTAGGCGCACGTGAGCTGGAATCAGAGGTGCACCCCTGGAATCTTGATCGTTGGACGTAACCCGGCCGTTCCGATCCGGCTCTATGATCGCCGACCCGTCAGGCCCGGACGCGTCGCTGGTCAGGCGGCCCGTAGGGTCAGCGGCGTGCTGAGCGAGCCGCTGCTGACCACCCGTCGGGAGGACGACGCCGACGTCCCGATGTTGGTGTGGCGCTCGGCCTCGCCGCTGCGCGCCGTCAGCTCCGCGCCGCTGGGGGGCGGGATCGGCGTACGCCACTGGGTGCTGAACGCGACCGTGCCGATGTCGTACGACCGGGACGACCCCGCCGACCACCTGGCCGGGCTCGCTCACGGCCTCGGCCTCGACGGGCCCGGGGTGGGCCTGCTGACCGGCGTCGACGTCGCCGAGGTGGTGACCCGGACGGACGCGGGCGTGCGGGCCTGGGCGACGGTCGGCCTCGGCACCCCGGTCCCGGCCGCCGCACCCGCTCCGGCGGCGCCCGGCCAGCGGGTCGGCACGGTCAACATCGTGGTGTACGTGCCGGCGCGGCTGGGCGACGCCGCACTGGTCAACGCGGTGGCCACCGCGACCGAGGCGAAGGCTCAGGCGATCATGGAGCTGGGGTTGGCGGCGACCGGCACCCCGACGGACGCGGTCACCGTGCTCTGCCCGGTCGACGGCCCGGAGTCCGCCTACGGGGGGCCGCGCTCGACCTGGGGCGCGCCGCTGGCCCGGGCGGTGCACGCCGCCGTGCTCGCCGGCGGGGCCGGCACCGTGGTGCCCTGGTCGGAGCGGCTGACCGGCTGAACTTCCAGCCGATCGGCCCTCGTCCCGGCGATTCTGCCCAGGTAGGGTCGCGGGCGATGTACGCTGCCGTCCCTGCTCCGCCGCGCCCGCGCCGCCGAGCCACCGCCCTCGCGCTCGTCGCGCTCCTCGCCGTGTTCGTAGCCGGCTGCGCGGGGTCCGGCGCAGCTCCGGTCTGGCAGCCGGGCGCCGGTGGCGGCGGCACCGGCGCGCCGGTCGGCACGGGTGGTCCCTCCGCGAGCGGCGCTCCCGAGTCCGGTGGCGAGGCCGTCTCGCTCTCGGCGACCGGCGACATCATCATGGGCAACGCTCCGAACCGGCTGCCCGCCAACGGCGGCAAGGGCTTCTTCGACTCCGTCGAGAAGGCGCTCGCCGCCGACCTCGTGATGGGCAACCTGGAGGAGCCGCTGACGGTGGACACCGGCACCGGCAAGTGCGGGGCCAACTCCACCCGCTGCTTCCAGTTCCGGGCCCCGCCCGAGTACGCGGCGCACCTCCGCGACGCCGGGTTCGAGCTGCTCAACCAGGCCAACAACCACGGCTACGACTACGGGCCGAAGGGCTACCAGAACACCCAGAAGGCGTTGGAGCGCTACGACCTGGCGCACACCGGCGCGCCGGACCAGATCACCGTGGTCGAGGTCAAGGGCGTCAAGATCGCGGTGGCGGGCTTCTCGTCGTACGTCTGGTCCAACAGCCTGATCGACATCGCCGAGGCGAAGCAGGTGATCGCCAAGGCGGCCACCATGGCCGACCTGGTGGTCGTGCAGGTGCACATGGGCGGCGAGGGTGCGGACAAGACCCGGGTACGGCCCGGCACCGAGATGTTCCTCGGCGAGAACCGGGGCGACCCGATCAAGTTCGCCAAGGCGATGATCGACTCCGGCGCCGACCTGATCGTCGGGCACGGCCCGCACGTCCTGCGCGGGATGGAGTTCTACAAGGGCCGGCTGATCGCGTACAGCCTGGGGAACTTCGCCGGCGGGGGCAACTCGCTGAGCAACGCCGGGCGGCTCGGCTGGGGCGGCGTGCTCAAGGTGTCGCTGCGGCCCGACGGCAGCTGGGCCGGCGGCTCCTTCACCTCGACGTTCATGAACGGCGCGGGCAAGCCGACGATGGACCCGGACGATCGCGGCCTGGGCCTGGTCAAGGAGGTCACCCGCCTCGACTTCCCGAAGACCGGGGCGCGGCTCGACGACGCCGGGAAGATCAGCCCGCCCGCCGCCGGCTGACCCCTGCCGTGCCCGGCCCCGCTGAACCGGGGCGTGGGCCGCCGAGAGAGTCGGCGCGGCGACGTAGGCTGGCCGGCGTGACGAGTAGCTCCCCCGGCGCCAGCGAGACGGACCTCGGGCGCAAGCGCCGCGCCCGTCGGATCGGTCGGGTGCTGGCCGCGACCCACCCCGACGCGCACTGTGAACTGGACCACTCCAACGCGCTGGAGCTGGCCGTCGCCACGATCCTCTCCGCCCAGAGCACCGACAAGAAGATCAATGAGGTCACGCCGAAGCTCTTCGTGCGCTACCCGACGGCGGCCGACTACGCCGGCGCCGACCGGGGCGAGTTGGAAGAGCTGATCCGGCCGACCGGCTTCTTCCGCAACAAGACCGACTCGCTGATCAAGCTGGGGCGGGCGCTCGTGGAGCGCTACGACGGCCGGGTGCCCGGCAAGCTGGTCGACCTGGTGACGCTGCCCGGCATCGGCCGCAAGACCGCCAACGTGATCCTCGGCAACGCCTTCGACGTTCCCGGCATCACAGTCGACACCCACTTCCAGCGACTCGTGCACCGCTGGCGGCTGACCACCGAGACCGATCCGGTGAAGATCGAGCACGCGATCGGCACGCTCTACGAGAAGCGCGACTGGACGATGCTCTCGCACCGGGTGATCTTCCACGGCCGTCGGGTCTGCCACGCTCGCAAGCCGGCCTGCGGGGCGTGCACGCTGGCCAAACTCTGCCCGTCGTACGGCACCGGGCCGACCGACCCGACCGTCGCGGTCAAGCTGCTCAAGGGCCCGCGCGCCCGCGACCTGGCGGTGGCCGCCGGGATCGACCCGGAGCTGGTGCCGGCCCAGGCGGTCGCCGCGGAGGTGCCGTGAACCGCAGGCTGGTCACGCTGCTCCTGCCGTTGCTGCTGGCCGCGGCCGGCTGCACCGCGACCGACACCGAGCGCCCGGCTCCGTCCCGGCCGGGTGCGGCGGCCAGCCGGCCCTCGCCCTTCGCCGACTGCGCCGCGCTGACCACGGCGCCCTCGGCTGCCGCGTCCGCACCCACGTCCGCCACGGGCGACCCGCTGCCCGACCTGAGCCTCTCCTGCTTCACCGGCGGCGCGCCGGTCGCCCTCCGCGACATACGCGGCCCGGCGGTGGTCAACCTCTGGGCCTCGTGGTGCCCGCCGTGCCGCAAGGAACTGCCCGCCTTCCAGCGGCTGAGCGAACGCGCCGGCGGTCAACTCCAGGTGATCGGGGTGAACACCCGGGACGGCCGGGACGCCGCCCAGTCGATCGGCGAGGACTTCGGAATCCGGTTCCCGATTCTGGTCGACCAGGGTGAGGCACTGCAGCGGGCGCTCAACCGCAACGCCATCCCGCTCACCGTCTTCGTCGACGGGCAGGGGCGGGTCCGGCACGTCGACACCTCCGGCGCGCTGGACGACGCGCGTCTCGGCGCGCTGGTGCGTGAGCACCTCGGGGTGGCGGTGCCGGCGTGACCCGGAGACCGCCGGAGTGGATCGGGCCGCTGCTGGCCCGGCTCGGCACCGCCCGGGCCGAGGACTTCACCCGCCTGACCACCCCGGAGACCGGCGGTCGGGAGAGCGCGGTGCTGGTGCTGCTCGGCGAACAGCCCGGCACCGGCCCGGACGTGCTGATCCTCCAGCGGGCGGCGACCCTGCGCACCCACGCCGGCCAGCCGGCCTTTCCCGGCGGCGCCGCCGACCCGGAGGACGCCGACGCGTCGGCGACCGCGCTGCGCGAGGCGAACGAGGAGGTCGGTCTCGACCCGGGCAGCGTCACCGTCCTGGCCGAGCTGCCGAAGCTCTGGATCCCGGTGAGCGACTTCGTGGTGACCCCGGTCCTCGCCTGGTGGCACGCGCCGCACCCGGTGCACCCGCGGGAGCCGGCCGAGGTGGCGCACGTGGCCCGGCTGCCGATCGCCGAGCTGGTCGACCCGGACAACCGGATGCGGGTACGCCATCCGAGCGGCTGGATCGGTCCGGCGTTCGCCGCGCGCGGCATGCTGGTCTGGGGCTTCACCGCCGGGGTGCTGGCCGCCCTGCTCGACATGGGCGGCTGGACCCGCCCGTGGTCGCCCGGCCGGGTGGTCGACCTTCCGCCGACCGGCGCCTCGCCGGCCCCCTCCGCGGACACCGACGAGGTGGACGAGACACCCGTACGCTGACCGCCCGGTCACCTTCCGCATGCGATGGTCATCCGGCGAGCCCGCTGCCCGTACGCTTGACCCGTGTCCGCCGTCGATCTCGTTCTGCTGTTGCTCATGCTCGTGTTCGCGATCAGCGGATACCGTCAGGGCTTCGTCATCGGAATCCTGTCGTTCTCCGGGTTCTTCCTCGGCGCCCTGATCGGCCTCCAGGTCGGGCCGCTGCTCGCCCGCCAGTTCGTGGACAGCGGCACGCGGGTCCTGATATCGCTGGTGGCCGTCTTCGGGCTCGCCGTGGCGGGTCAGGCGCTCGCCGGCTGGCTCGGCTCCAACCTGCGCGCCGCGATCACCGGCTCCGGCCTGCGCAAGGTCGACGACGTCGGCGGCGCGTTCGTCTCGCTCTTCGCCGTGCTCCTGGTCGCCTGGTTGGTCGCGGTGCCGCTGGGTTCGTCGTCACTGCCCTGGCTGGCCTCGTCGGTCCGGAACAGCGCGCTGCTCACGGTGGTGGATCGGGTCCTGCCCGACCAGGCCCAGCAGCTCTCGACGGCGCTGCGCGACACCGTCGACACCAACGGCTTCCCGGACGTCTTCGGTGACCTCGCCCCCACCCGGGCCCGTCAGGTGGAGCCGCCGGATCCGGCGCTCGCCGGCTCCCAGGTGGTGGTCAACGGCCAACGCGCGGTGGTGAAGGTGCTCGGCTCCGCGCCGAGCTGCTCGCGGCGGATCGAGGGCTCCGGCTTCGTGTACGCCGACGACCGGGTGATGACCAACGCGCACGTGGTCGCCGGCACCCGTTCGGTGTCGGTGGAGCTGGGCGGCGACCGGTACGACGGCGAGGTGGTCGTCTACGACCCCGACCGGGACCTGGCGGTGCTGTACGTGCCGGGGCTGCCCGGTCCGTCGATGCGGTTCGCGGCCGGCAACGCGGGCAGCGGCGCGGACGCGATCGTCCTCGGCTTCCCGCTCGACGGGCCGTACAACGCCCAGTCGGCGCGGATTCGGGACGTGGACCGGATCACCGGACCGGACATCTACTCCTCGGGCGACGTGACACGGGAGATCTACACGATCCGGGCGCTGGTCCGCAGCGGCAACTCCGGTGGGCCGCTGGTCTCCTCGAACGGGCTCGTGCTGGGGGTGATCTTCGCGGCGGCGGCGGACGATCCGAACACCGGCTTCGCGGTCACCGCGGCGGAGGCCCGCCCGGTCGCCCTGGCCGGCGCCGAGCGCACCCGCGCGACCGGCACCGGCGAGTGCACCTGACCCGATTCGGCAGGAGCGCCCTTGTGGGGCGGCCAGCGTCGGGCGGACTGATCACGGCACGAGGGGCTCGGAGCGAGGTGTGGCGCGGTCGTCGCTGGTGGGGGTGACGGTCGGCAGTGTCGCGCGCCCCCATCGAACGCCACGGTCAAGGATCGACCGGGCCATGATGGCCACGCAGGCGCCGCCGTTGAGGAAGGACGCGACCACGTCGCTCGGGTGGTGCATGCCCCGATACATGCGGGTCAGCGCGACGCCGACCGGCACCAGCACGAGCAGCATCCACCAGCTGGCCTTGGCGGCGGTGCTGCGTACCTGCAGCGCCAGCAGCACAGCGATGCCCACGTAGAGGGCCACCGCCGCCGAGGTGTGCCCGGACGGAAAGCTGGACGTGGGCGGGGAGACGTCCATGTGCTCGACGGCCGGCCGCCGGCGGTCGATGACCATCGTAGTCAGCAGGAACACCAGCGCCTGCGCGCTGACCGCGGCGCAGAGAAACAGCGGCTCCCGCCAGCGACGTAGCCACAGCCGCAGTGCCAGCGCGGCCAGCGCGGTGACCAGCACGATCATCTGGGTGCTGGCCAGGGTGCTGAAGACGAGCGACACGTCGTTCCAACCGGCCGTGCGATCGGCGGCGAGTTCCCGATTGACCGCGTCCTCGGCGGTGAACGGCCAGGACCGGACGAGCACCCGGGTGACCAGCCCGCCCAGAAGCAGCATGACGGAGAGCAGCAGAGCCACCGGCAGCAGCACGCGACGGACGATCTGGACCATGGTGTCGGCCATGGGCCCGCCAATACCCGTCGAGCCGATCCGTTACGCCTTGGCGCCGTCCGTCCCGATCCAGGCCGGCCCGGAACCGTGGCGCCAGCGCGGCGGCTCGCCGCCGGTCAGTCCTCCCCGGATCGCTCCCCGGGCTCCGGCGCGACGCCATCGCGGACTGCCTGGGCCGGAGCCAGCCGCACTCGGTGCCGCCAGACGGTGAGGGCCGCGGCGGTGGCGGCCACCACGGCCGTGCCGAGAAGCCAACCGCCGACCACGTCGCTGGTCCAGTGCACGCCCAACGTCACCCGGCTCACCCCGGTCACCACGGCCAGCAGCAGCGCGCCAGCCCAGAGCGCCGAGCGCCCCGGCCCGCTCCGGTGCGGCAGGAAAACCACCAGCAGCACCCCGGCGGCCAGGGTGGCGTTGAGGGCGTGCCCGGACGGGAAGGCGTAGCCGGCGGCCCGGGCCACCGGGTCCAGCAGTTCCGGCCGGTCGCGGCCGACGAGCAGCTTGAGCAGCGGGCCGAGCAGCCCGCCCACCAGCATGGTGACCGCCACCCAGAGCGCCAGTCGGCGCGCGCCCCGGCTGACCAGCCAGATCACCACCACCAGCGCGCCGGCGCGCAGCGGCATCGGCCCGAACACGTTGGTCCAGATGCTCATCACCCGGACCCACTCCGGGTGGGTCAGCGCGTACCCGTGCAGCGTGTCGGTCACCGCCGCGTCCAGCCGGTGCAGCGGCGGCCAGGCGTCGAGCACGAGGAGCCCGAGCAGCGAGAACGGCACGAGCACCAGGAACGCGGCCATCGCGGCCAGGGTCAGGCGTAGACCCAGCGAGTGCTCGGGGTCGAGCCGGCGGCGTCGCCACGACACCCCGTCGACGGGGACCAGGGTGCGCGGGCCGGGCGTGCTCATGGCGTCAGTTGTACCCGCCGGACGGGCGGTCAGACCCGGACGCTTCAGCGGCCGCGCTGACGGAACCGGCGCACCATCAACGCCGCGCCGGTGACCAGCGCGACGAAGACCGCGGCTCCGGTCCAGAGCCGTTCCGGCGCCGAGTCGTCCTGCGCACCGGCCGGGCGGGCGGTCCACCGGGTCTGCTGGCGCGGAGCGGTGAGGCTGAGCGGGTCGCTGCCCGCGCCGGCCGCCGGGTCGCCCTGGTCGAGCCCCGGCGCGGCCCCGAAGCCCACCACGCCGGGGGAGGCGTTGTCGTCCAGCGGGTTGCCGCTCACCGACGGCACGTCGGCGGTCAGGGCCGCCACCGGATCCACCAGGCCGTATCCGAAGCGGTCGTCCCGGCCGGTCGGGCCGATGTCCCGTGCGGTGGCGAGCAGCCGGTTGACCACCTCACCCGCCGACATCTGCGGGTAGCGGGAGCGCACCAGCGCGGCGGTGGCGGCCACCAGCGGGGCCGCGAAGCTGGTGCCCTGCACCCGCCAGTAGCCGCGGGGACGTGCGCCGACCAGTCCGGTGGCCGGCGCGGTGAGCACCGTGGCCCGGCCGGTGATCGACCCGGACCAGAGGTTCTCGCTGCTGCGTTCCAGGCCGGCGACCGCGATGACGCCCGGCTCGCGGGCCGGGTACCAGACCTTCGTGCTGGTCGAGGTGGCGAGATTGCCGGTGCAGGCGATGACCACCACGTCGCGGGCGAACGCGTAGTCCAGGGCGGCGGCCAGGGCGGGGCTGTCACCGCTGCCGCCCAGCGACAGGTTGATCACCCGGGCGCCGTTGTCGACGGCCCAGCGGACCCCGCGGGCGACGATCATCGCGTCGTCGTAGCGATTCTCGGCGTCGAGGACGCGGACCGGAAGGATCCGCGCGTCCGGCGCGAGCCCGACCACGCCCTGCTTGTCGTCGTCGCGCCCGGCGATGAGGCTGGCCACCGTGGTGCCGTGGCCGACCGGGTCGGGCTCGGGGCCGCCCCCGGGGGTGACCAGGTCGAGCCCGGGCAGCACCTGCCCGACGAGATCGGGGTGGCTGCCGTCCACTCCGGAGTCGATCACGGCGACGGTGACCCCGCGCCCGGTCGCGCTGCGCCACGCCGTGGCCGCGTTCAGCTCGTCGAGCTGCCACTGCTCGTCACGGACCTGGTCCGGCCGGCTCGGCGCGTCGCCCGGAGCGAGCGCCATCGGGGCACCGGTGACCTCGCGCGCGGAGGCCGGGGCGGCACCGGCGGGCGCCACCGGACCGGCGACCGCGACGACGGTCGCCGCGACGCCGAGCAGCGCCCGGCCGGCGAGCCGTCGGGCCGCCGGCGGGCAGCTGTGCCGAACCCCAGTCACATTCCTCAGCCATTCATCGGGACACAACCGCGACGTTCGGAGATTACCGGGTCTCCCCCCGACTTCGGTGAGATCCGTCGAACCGGTCACGGTGGCGGCAGGTGGGCCAGCTGCACCAGGCGTACGCCCTCTCGCCGCGTGACCAGCCGACCACGGCCCGGCGGCAGCGGCCCGGGGCGGACGGGGCCGACCAGGGCGCCCTCCTCCGGGCTGCCGGCCATCACCAGCCCGGCGGTGGAGAGTTCCCGCAGCCGCTGGACGATCGGCTCGTACTGGGCCCGGCCCGCGCCGCCGGTCCGGCGGGCCAGGACCAGGTGCAGACCGACGTCCCGGGCCTGGGGCAGGTACTCCTCCAGGGCGCGCAGCGGGTTGGCCGGGCCGGCGGCCACCAGGTCGTAGTCGTCGACCAGCACGAACAGCTCCGGCCCGGTCCACCACGACCGGTCGCGCAGCTGCTGCGGGGTGACCTCGGGGCCGGCGATGCGGCGGGCGAGGTAGCCGGCGGCCGACTCGACCAGATCGGCGGTGTGCGCGGCGGCGGTGCCGTAGCCGATCAGGTGCGGCGACTCGATGGCCCCGAGCAGGCTGCGCCGGTAGTCGACCAGGATCACCCGCGCCTGCTCCGGGGTGAACCGGGTGACGATCGTGGTGGCCAGCGCGCGCAGGAACGAGGACTTCCCGCACTCGGCGTCGCCGAAGACCACGAAGTGCGGTTCGGACGCGAAGTCCAGAGCCACCGGGCGCAGGTCGGCCTCGGCGATCCCCACCGGCAGCCGCAGGCCGCTCGTCGCGACGAGGTCCAGCTCGGCGTAGGGGAGCGCCGGTGGGAGCAGCCGCACCCGAGGCGCGGGTGGGCCGGGCCAGGCAGCCTCGACCACCCGCTTGACCAGGTCGGCGGTGTCCGCGGTGGAGTCGGCGAGCCGAGGCAGCGCGGTGAGGAATAGCAGGCTCTCGGCGGTGATCGCCCCGGCCGGGGGACTGCTCCGGCACGTTCGCCGCAGCCCGGCGGGCCACCAGTGAGTCGGCCGGGTCGCCCAGGCGCAGCTCCAGCCGGGAACCGAACAGGTCTCGGATCACCGGTCGGAAGTCCAGCCAGCGCAGCGCGGTGGTCACCACGTGCACCCCGTACGAGAGGCCCCGGGTCGCCAGGTCGGTGATCAGCGGTTCCAGGTCGTCGTACTCGGCGCGGAGTGTCGTCCAGCCGTCGACCACGAGGAACACGTCGCCGAACGGGTCGAGGCGGGCTGGTTGGTCGCACCCAGAGCGGCCCGCCGCTGCCGGTACGCCGTCATCGACTCGACGCCCAGCTCGGCGAAGCGCCGCTCCCGCTCCGCCAGCAGTGTGGACACCTCCCCGACGGTCCGCCGGACCGCCGTCGGGTCGGCCCGGCCGCTCACCCCGCCGACGTGCGGCAGGTCGCGCAGCGCGGCCAACCCGCCGCCGCCGAAGTCGAGACAGTAGACCTGCACCTCGGCCGGGGTGTGGCTGAGCGCGAGCGCGCAGATCAGCGTCCGCAGCACCGTCGACTTGCCGCTCTGCGGGGCGCCGACCACCGCGACGTGCCCGGCCGCGCCGTCCAGCGCCAACCAGAGCAGGTCCCGGCGCTGCTCGAACGGTCGGTCCACCACCGCGACCGGCACGCCGAGCGCGCCGTGCAGCTCCGGGTTGGCGCTGCCGAGGCCGCGTGCCGGGTCGACCGCGAGCGGGCCGAGCAGCTCGTCCAGCGCGGGCGGACGGTCCAGCGGTGGCAGCCAGACCTGGTGCGCCGGTGGGCCCTGCCCGGCCAGCCGGTCGACGAGCAGGTCCAGGAGGCTTGCCCGGCCTTCCTCGTCCACCGGCTGCGGCGGGCGGGCGTCGCCGGCTCGGGCACCGGCACGACGTGGGTGGTGAAGGTGAGCAGGCGCGCCGTGCCGCCGGCGCCGGAGCCGGCCGCCGGGCCGCGGCGGGGCAGCGCGCCGGAGACGTACGCGGCCTTGAACCGGATCAGCGGCTCGGTGCCGAATCGCAGGTAGCCGTGGCCGGGGGTGCGGGGCAGCTCGTGGGCGTCCGGAACCCCGAGCACCGTCCGCGACTCCAGCGCCGAGAAGGTGCGCAGCCCGATCCGGTACAACAGGTGGGTGTCCAGCCCACGCAGCCGCCCCTCCTCCAGCCGCTGCGAGGCGAGCAGCAGGTGGACGCCGAGCGACCGGCCCAGCCGGCCGATCTGCACGAAGAGATCGATGAAGTCGGGCTTGGCGGAGAGCAGCTCGGAGAATTCGTCGCAGATCAGCAGCAGCGACGGCAGCGGCGCGAGAGGGGCGCCGGCAGAGCGGGCCCGTTCGTAGTCCCGCAGGCTGGCGAAGTTGCCGGCCCGGCGGAGCAGCTCCTGCCGGCGGACCAGTTCGCCGTTGATGGCGTCGACCATCCGGTCGACCAGCGGCAGCGCGTCGGCCAGGTTGGTGATCACGGCCGCGGTGTGCGGCAGGCGGTCGCAGGACGCGAAGGTCGCGCCGCCCTTGAAGTCGATCAGGACGAAGTTGAGCTGCTCCGAGCTGTGCGTCGCGGCCAACCCGAGCACCAGGGTCCGCAGCAGCTCGGACTTGCCGGAGCCGGTCGCCCCGATCAGCAGCCCGTGCGGGCCCATCCCGTCCTGTGCGGACTCCTTGAGGTCCGGCTCGATCGCACCGCCGTCGGCGCCGACCCCGATCGGCACCCGCAGCCGCTCCCGGGCCGAGCGGTGCGCCCAGCCCTGCTCGACCGTGAAGCCCTCGGGGTCACCGAGGCCGAGCAGCTCGGGCAGCCCCAGGTCGGCGTGGAGCTGGGCGTCCGGGCCGCGGGCCGTACCGGCGAGGCGCAGCGGGGCCAGCCGCCGGGCGACCGCCTCGGCGTCGGCCGGGTCGAGGCGGTCGGCGACGCCCACCTCGGCGTGCCCTTCGGCCGAGTGCGAGTGCAGCCGTCCGTCGCGCAGCGCGAGCAGCAGCGCGTACCGGTCGAGCAGCCGGGGTGGCGGCGTGTCCAGGTCGAGCACGGTGACCGCGTCGATGCCGCCGTCGCCGACCAACTCGGTGGCGCCGGTCAGGTCACCGCCGTCGAGCACCACCACCACGTGCGGGCCGTCGGTCGCCGGCCCGGCCGGGCTGAACCGGGACCGGTTGCTCAGCACCTCGTCGAGCAGCCGTTCCAACTCGACGGCGGAGCTGGTGACCAGCCGCACCGCGCCGAGCGCGTCGGTGCGGGACCGGTGGTGGGCGTGCGGAAGCCACTTGACCCACTCCCAGGCGGCCCGCCGCTCCGGGCCGGCGCAGACGGCGAGCAGCACCTCGTCCGGGGCGTGGAAGACCGCGAGCTGGGTGAGCACCGCCCGGACCAGCGCGCGGCCGTGGGCGCCCCGCGCCGGCCCGCCGTCCGGCGCCGTGCCGCCGTCGGCGCCGGTGCTGGTGCGCGCAGGGGTGTCCGCGGTGTCGCGCACGAAGACCCGGGCGAAGCTGCGCAGCGAGAGTGCCACCGGCAGGTCCGGCACCACGGAGTACGCGTCCAGGAACCGGCGCAGCGCGCCGGCGGTCATCGGCTCCAGCTCCTCGAGCGGTCGGGTGACCGGCGGGACCAGCGGAGTCGCCAGGGTCTGCGGTCCGACGGCCACCCGGACCACGGCGAAGTCCGGATCGGCCGGGCGGCGTTCCCAGACCCGGTGGCTCGCCACCGTCGACCAGAACGAACGGGCCCGGGGGCTGCTCGGCTGAGCGGCCCCCGGGCCCGTCGCGATGTCTCTGGCGGGCTCAGTGCGCGGCGTCGCCGCGCTCCTCGGCCTCCTCGGCGCGCCGGTAGGACGCCCGGATCTCGGCCTCGGCCTCGGTACGCCCCACCCAGGTGGCGCCCTCGACCGACTTGCCCGGCTCCAGGTCCTTGTACACCTCGAAGAAGTGCTGGATTTCCAGCCGGTCGAACTCGCCGAGGTGGTGGATGTCGCGCAGGTGCTCCTGGCGCGGGTCCTCGTAGGGGACGCAGAGGACCTTGTCGTCCCCACCCTTCTCGTCCGTCATCCGGAACATGCCGATGGTGCGGCACCGGATCAGGCAGCCCGGGAAGGTCGGCTCCGGGACCAGCACCAGCGCGTCCAGCGGATCGCCGTCCTCGCCGAGGGTGCCCTCGATGAAGCCGTAGTCCGCCGGGTACTGGGTGGACGTGAAGAGGGTGCGGTCAAGCCGGATGCGCCCGGTCTTGTGGTCGACCTCGTACTTGTTGCGGTGACCCTTGGGGATCTCAACCGTGACGTCGAAATCCATCTGCACGCTCCCTCGTCTGCCCACGCTGGCCAACGGAACTAGCGGCCGCCGCCCGGACAGGTGAAAGCCACCCGCCGGCTCCGGCCGCCGCATAGTGTTCGGACCGAAGTAGTGTCACCCAAGCCGGTTTCCACTGGGGGAGGAGGGGGTCGTGGGGAGGGAAGATTCACACTACCGCCCGGAGTCGGGGTCTGGACGCGGTACCGGACGATCTGGTTCCGGCGGTGCGACCGGGCGCGTACCGGTGCCCGACGCCCAGCCGCCCCGCGCCACCGGCCCGACCCCCGGCCCCACCCCACCGCCGGCCTGGCAGCCGCCGCACGACCCCCGCGCGACCGGTCCGGACCGGGGCCGCTTCCCGACCCTCGGCCCCGATCGGCCGATGACGCCGCCGACCTTCCCCGCGGCGTACCCCTCCGGCCCGGCCCCGACCTCCGGGATCCCGACCAGCCCCGCGCCCGCCGGTCCACGCCCGGCCCACGAACCGGCCGACCCGGGCTACGCCCCGGCGGGGGCGGGCGCGCCGCGCACCGCCGGCCGGGCTCAGGTGAGCCCGGCCGGAGCCGGCCCGACCGCGGGACCCTCCGGCGGCGGCCCGGTGAGCGCACCGCCCGGCGCCCCGGATCCGGCCGCCCCGCCGCCCCGGCGCCGGCGTCGGCTGCCGGTGGTGCTCGCCGTGGTCCTCCTGCTCGTGCTCGCCGGCGTCGGTGTGGTGGTGGTGCGTCCCGGCCCGGTCGCCGGCTGGCTCGACCCGGGGGCGGAGTCTCCGCAGGCGACCACGGGACCACCCGACCCGGCGCCGTCGGCAGTGCTGGCCGACGCCGACCCGAACGCCCCGCTGCCCACCGCCGACGGGATACGCGCCGCGCTCGATCCGCTGGTCCGGGCCGCCGCCCTCGGCGACCGGGTGAACGTGTCGGTGGCGGACGTGTCCACCGGGGAGTCGCTCTTCGCCAAGGGCGCCGACGACGGCACCGTCCCCGCCTCGGTGACCAAGCTGGTCACCGGGGTCACCGTGCTGGCCGCGCGGGGGCCGGCGTACCGGATCCCCACCCGGGCGGTGGCCGGCGCGAACCCCGGCGAGGTGGTGATCGTGGGCGGTGGCGACCCCACCCTGGCGGTCGACAAGAACGGCTTCTACCCGGGCGCCGCCCGCCTGGACGACCTGGCTGCCCAGGTCAAGCAGGCTCTCGGCGGGACCGCCCCGACCAAGGTGATCGTCGACTCCTCGCTCTACTCCGGCCCGGTCCACGAACCCGGCTGGGACGACGACATCCCGACCGGCGGCTACGGCGGGGCGATCACCGCCCTGATGACCGACGGCGCGCGCGGCGACGTCTCGCAGGCCAAGAAGGACCACGAGGACGGCAACCACGCCGCCGACCGGGTGTCGCAGCCCGACCTCACCGCCGGCCGCGCGTTCGCCCGGCTGCTCGGTCTGCCGAACTCGGCGGTCAGCCGGGGCAAGGCGCCCGCCGGCGGGGCCGGCGCGGCGGCCGGCGCCCCCGGCAGCGAGCTGGGCAAGGTCGAGTCCCTGCCGATGGTCCGGCTGGTCGACATGATGATCACCGACAGCGACAACATCATCGCCGAGGCGATGGCCCGCCAGGTGGCGCTGGCGAAGAACAAGCCGGCCTCGTTCGTCGGGGCCGCCGCGGCGATGGACGCCGTGGCCGGCGAGCTGGGCCTGCCCGCCGACGAGTTGGCCCTCGCCGACGGCAGCGGCCTGTCGCGCACCGACCGGATCAGCCCGTCGCTGCTCACCGACCTGATCGCGCTCGCCGGCAGCGGCAGCCACCCTGAGTTGGCCGCCATCTTCGGCGGCCTGCCGGTCGGTGGCTGGTCCGGCACCCTGAACGAGCGTTACGAGGCGGCGGCGACCAAGGCCGGCGCCGGTGTGGTCCGGGCCAAGACCGGCACGCTCACCGGCGTGCACGCCATCGCCGGGCTGGTGACGACCGCCGACGGGCGGCTGCTCACCTTCGCCGTGCTCACCGACCGCGCGCCGGCGGACGGGCAGACCGCCGCCCGGGGCGCGCTGGACCGGATCGCCGCCACCCTGGCGCGCTGCGGCTGCCGCTGACCGGCACGGCCGCCGTGCTGGGCGTCGTCGGGGCGCGCTGTGCCGCCGTGGATCTGCGGCCGGTGCCCTGACGGAGCCCGGTCGCGTGCCCGCGGCGATCGGCGTCGATCGGTCGCCGCGAGC
The DNA here is from genome assembly GCF_027497215.1 of Micromonospora sp. WMMD812. Classification (NCBI taxonomy): domain Bacteria; kingdom Bacillati; phylum Actinomycetota; class Actinomycetes; order Micromonosporales; family Micromonosporaceae; genus Micromonospora; species Micromonospora sp. WMMD812. The sequence continues at coordinate 4,988,888 of NZ_CP114904.1, forward strand.
CCGGGTCGGGCTGTTCCGGCGCGGGTACGGTGGGTGCATGGCGCAGTTCGTGGACTGGGATCTGGCCGCCGCGACCGCGGGGGCGTTGGGTAAGTCGGGCCCGCGGGTGACCTACTCCGAGGCCACCGACGTGGTCAGCGACCTGCGGCGGCTCACCGAAGAGGCGGCCGGGCACGTGGCCGACTACACCGGTCTGCGGCCGCAGGTCACCCACCCGCCGGTGCGGGTGGTCGATCGGCGTGACTGGGCCGCCACCAACATCGCCGGGCTGCGCGAGGTGATCACCCCGCTGGTCGGCCGGCTCGCCGGCGACAAGCAGCCCGGGGCCATCACCGAGGCGATCGGGTCGCGGCTGACCGGTGTGCAGGCCGGCACCGTGCTCGCGTACCTGTCCGGCCGGGTGCTCGGCCAGTACGAGGTGTTCTCCGCCGACCCCGGGCAGTTGCTGCTGGTCGCGCCGAACATCGTCGAGGTGGAGCGGAAGCTGGGCGCCGACCCGCGCGACTTCCGGCTCTGGGTCTGCCTGCACGAGGTGACCCACCGGACCCAGTTCACCGCGGTGCCGTGGATGCGGGCGTACTTCCTCAGCGAGGTGCAGGCCTTCGTCGACGCCTCGTCCGGCGGCGAGCACCTGCTGGAGCGGCTGCGCCGGGGCGTCGCCACGCTGTCCGACGCGATCCGCGACCCGGAGAGCCGCACCAGCGTCCTGGACCTCGTCCAGACGCCGGCCCAGCGGGCCGTGCTGGACCGGCTCACCGCGCTGATGACGCTGCTGGAGGGGCACGCCGAGTTCGTGATGGACGGCGTCGGCCCGCAGGTCATCCCGAGCGTCGAGCGGATCCGGGCGGCCTTCAACCGGCGGCGCGAGGCCGGGAACCCGCTGGAGAAGGCGATCCGCCGGCTGCTCGGCGTGGACGTCAAGATGCGCCAGTACGCCGAGGGCCGCAAGTTCGTACACGGCGTCGTGGAGCGGGTGGGCATGGAGGGCTTCAACAAGATCTTCGGCTCGCCGCTGACCCTGCCCCGGCTCGAGGAGCTCGGCGACCCGGACGCCTGGGTCGCCCGGGTGCACGGGCCGGTCGGCCCGGTCCAGGCCGCCGGCTGACCGCACTCCGGTGGCCGCACTCGCCCCGCCGGTGGCCGCCGTCCGGCTGGCGGTCCGTCGCGCGCTGACCGGCCTGGCCGGAGACGGCCCGGTGCTGGTCGGCTGCTCGGGCGGCGCCGACTCGCTCGCCCTGGCCGCCGCCACCGCCTTCGTCGCCCCGCGACTCGGCCGGCGGGCCGGCCTGGTGACAGTCGACCACGGACTCCAGGCGGGTTCCGCCGAGCGGGCCGCCGCGGTGGCGGCCTGGGCCGGCGAGATCGGCCTGACGCCGGTCGAGTCGGTGCGGGTCGAGGTGGCCGGGCGGCCCGGCGGTCCGGAGGCGGCTGCCCGGGACGCGCGCTACCAGGCGCTCGCGGCGGCGGCCGGGCGGCACCGGGCGGCGGCGCTGCTCACCGGGCACACCCGCGACGACCAGGCCGAGACGGTGCTGCTCGCGCTGGCCCGGGGCGCCGGGCCGCGCGGGCTGGCCGGGATGCCCGCCCGGCGGGACCTGGCCGGGGTGCCGCTGCTGCGGCCACTGTTGGCGGTGACCCGCGAGCAGACCCGGGCGGCGTGTGCCGCCCTCGGCCTCACCCCGTGGCAGGACCCGCACAACGCCGACCCGGCGTACGCCCGTGCCCGCGTCCGCGCCGAGGTGCTGCCCGCGCTGGTCGACGCGCTCGGGGCGGGGGTGCTGGACGGGCTGGCGCGCACCGCCCGGCTGGTCGCCGCGGACGCCGCCGCCCTCGACGACCTGGCCGACGCGGCGCTCGCGACGGCCCGGCACCCCGACGGCGGGCTCGCCGTGCCCGAGCTGGCCGCCCTCGCCCCGGCGGTCCGCGGCCGGGTGCTGCACTCCTGGGCGCGTGAGCTGGGCGCCCCGCCGGGCGCGCTGTCGCACCGGCACGTGGCGGCGCTGGAGGCGCTGGTCACCGGCTGGCGGGGCCAGGGGGCCGCGTACCTTCCCGGCGGCCTTCGGGTGCTCCGCCGCGCCGACCGGCTGCTCCTGGCCGACCCGCGCTGACCGTCCGCCGCGGGTCGCCGGTGGGAGACCGGGCCGACGGTTGGTCGCGTACCGGGCCCGCGTCGGGGTCGGCGGTGACCGGGCGGCTGCTATACCGGCGAGCCCGCCGTCTGGTCCCGGTCGCGGAAGGTCGTCCGGTAGCTGTGCGGTGTGGCGCCGACCCGCCGGGTGAAGTGGTGCCGCAGCGCGGCGGCGTCGCCGAAGCCGGCCTGGTCGGCGACCGCCTCCACGCTCAGTCGGGTCTCCTCCAGCAGCCGGCGGGCCAGCAGCACCCGCTGGTTGGTCATCCAGTCGTGCGGGGTGGTGCCGGTCTCGGCGCGGAACCGGCGGGCGAAGGTACGCGGCGCCATCCCGGCCCGGGCGGCCAACTCGTCCACGGTGACCGGGCGGTCCAGGTGCCCCATCAGCCACTCCAGCACCGGCTCCAGGGTCGGCGCCTCCGGTGCCTTCGGGATGGGCGCCTCGACGTACTGGGACTGGCCGCCGTCCCGGTGTGGCGGGACCACCATCCGACGGGCCAGCCGGGTGGCGGTCGCCGAGCCGTGCTCCCGGCGTACGAGGTGCAGGCAGGCGTCGATGCCGGCGGCCGTGCCGGCGCTGGTGAGCAGCCGCCCGTCCGCCACGTAGAGGGAGTTGCACTGGACCCGGGCCTTCGGGTGGAGCGCCTGCAGCTCGTCCACGTACCGCCAGTGCGTCGTGCAGTCGCGGCCGTCGAGCAGCCCGGCGGCGCCGAGCAGGAAGGCGCCGGAGCAGACGCTGAGCAGGTGTGCCCCGCGAGCGTCGGCCCGGCGTAGCGCGTCCAGCACCGCGACGGGAGCGCTGCGCTGGCTGTGCGCGGGCACCGCGACCAGGTCGGCGTCTTCCAGCGGGGCGAGATCGGCGTGCGGGACCAGCTGGAAACCGGACGCCGTGCGCACCGGGGCCCCGTCCGGGCTGCACACGTGGAAGCGGTAGGTGGGGAAGCCGTCGGCCGACCGGTCGGTGCCGAAGACCTCGGCGAGCACGCCGAGCTCGAAGGCGGCGACCTGGTCCAGGGCGAGGACGGCGACGGACCGGAGCATGTGACGAGGGTAACCCGACCGGTGGCAGAAAATCGAGGCCCGATGGCATTCCTGCCACTGTCCGCTCGGGACGGAGCGGCGGAGACTGGGGTCAAGTCCGGTGCGCACCGGCGGCGAAAACAGACAGCAATCGTGCGAAAGTGAGCGCCGCCATGGAGTTCCTCGTCCTCGTCCTGTTCCTCGTCCTCCTCGCCGTGGCCTCGGCGACCGGCCTGACCGCCGACAGCCGTGACTCGGCCGACTGGAAGCCGACCGATGACGGTCGCCGGTGGCAGTCCCGTACCTGCTGATGCCGTTGGTCCAGTTTCGCCGAGAAAATCCCGGGCGGGACCGCGCCAAAAGGGGCGGCCCCGCCGACGGAGGCCGGTCGGCGTACGGCAGGCTAGGAGCCATGGCTGACGGCTCCTGGTACGACGCCGACATCGACCACGTGATCATCTCGGAAGCGCAGATCCGCGAGAAGACGGCGGAACTGGCCAAGCAGGTCTCGGCGGACTACGCCCACGTCGACGACGGACTCCTGCTGGTGTGCGTGCTCAAGGGCGCGGTGATGTTCATGGCCGACTTCGCCCGGGCGCTCGGGCGGCACGGGCCCGCCGCCGAACTGGAGTTCATGGCCGTCTCCTCCTACGGACAGGGCACCACCTCCTCGGGCGTGGTCCGCATCCTCAAGGACCTGGACCGCGACATCGCCGGCCGGCACGTCGTAGTCGTCGAGGACATCGTCGACTCCGGTCTCACCCTGTCCTGGCTGCTCCGCTACCTGGAGTCCCGCTCGGCGGCGAGCGTCGAGGTGGTCGCGCTCTTCCGCAAGCCGGACGCCGTCAAGGTCCAGGTCCCGGTGAAGTACGTCGGCTTCGACATCCCGACCGAGTTCGTCGTCGGCTACGGGCTGGACTTCGGCGAGCGGTACCGGGAGCTGCCCTACGTCGGCGTGCTCAAGCCCGAGGTCTACGCCCGCTCCTGAACCATCCTCGTATCGGCGTCTGTCAAGCCGACGTTCAGCGGACTCTCAGCTCTTCGGACTACCGTGGACGTCGGTGGCGCGGAGGCAGCTCCGCGCCCGGCCCCTCGACCGCGTGACCGGGTGTTCGGAGGCGGCCGGGCCGGACTCCCCGCCACGCCGGTCCCGCTCGGTCCGCCGCACGCGTCGGTGCGGGCTGGCGGGTCCCGTCCCACGGTACGCACCGTCGATGCCCGAGGTGCGCCGAGTGCGGGGCTCGCAAGCTCACTCCGTGCGCACACGGTGTACCGTCGAATGACCGCGGCGCGGCAGTTGTGGCGCTTCGGGGGTCGAGGCCGGCCCGCACGGCGGCTCCGGCTGCCGCCGCAGGCGGCAACACCATTCAGACGGTCAGGACGTCGATCAGGAGGATGCGAGCGCCCCGGCGCTCGACAACAGCATGGAACGTACGCGTTTCTTCCGCCGACCGGTGGTCTGGATCATCCTGGTCATCCTCGGCGCCGTTGTGCTCAGTCAGTTGTTCACCTCGGGTCCCAGTTACCACCGGGTGGACACTTCCGTTGCGCTTGACCAGCTTCACACCGCCAAGATCAATAAGGTCGTCTTCCAGGACAAGGAGCAGACGCTCCAGCTCGACCTGGCACAGAAGGCCAAGTTCGGCGACACCACGACCGACAAGATCCAGGCCCAGTTCCCGTACGAGGTGGGCAACCAGGTCTGGAACGAGGTCCTCGAGGCCAAGGCGGCCAACCGGGTCACCGGTCCCGCCGACACCAAGGTGTCGTCCGACAGCATCTGGGTGAGCCTGCTGGTCAACCTGCTCCCCATCGTGCTGCTCGTGCTCCTGCTGCTGTTCTTCATGTCGCAGATGCAGGGTGGCGGCTCCCGGGTGCTCAACTTCGGCAAGTCCAAGGCCAAGATGATCACCAAGGACACGCCGAAGACGACCTTCGCGGACGTCGCGGGCGCCGAGGAGGCGGTGGAGGAGCTCCACGAGATCAAGGACTTCCTCCAGAACCCGGCCAAATACCAGGCCCTGGGCGCCAAGATCCCGAAGGGCGTGCTGCTCTTCGGCCCGCCCGGTACCGGTAAGACGCTGCTGGCCCGCGCGGTCGCCGGCGAGGCCGGGGTTCCCTTCTACTCCATCTCCGGCTCCGACTTCGTCGAGATGTTCGTCGGTGTCGGCGCGAGCCGGGTCCGCGACCTGTTCGAGCAGGCCAAGGCGAACGCCCCGGCGATCGTCTTCGTCGACGAGATCGACGCCGTGGGTCGGCACCGTGGCGCCGGCATGGGCGGCGGCCACGACGAGCGGGAGCAGACCCTGAACCAGCTGCTCGTGGAGATGGACGGTTTCGACACCAAGGGCGGGGTCATCCTGATCGCCGCCACCAACCGGCCGGACATCCTCGACCCGGCGCTGCTGCGCCCGGGCCGGTTCGACCGGCAGATCCCGGTGGACGCCCCCGACATGGAGGGCCGCAAGGCCATCCTGCGGGTGCACGCCAAGGGCAAGCCGTTCACCCCCGACGTCGATCTCGACTCGGTGGCGCGGCGCACGCCGGGCTTCAGCGGTGCCGACCTGGCCAACGTGATCAACGAGGCCGCGTTGCTCACCGCCCGGAAGACCCAGCGGGCGATCTCCAACGACTCCCTCGAGGAGTCGATCGACCGGGTGATCGCCGGTCCGCAGCGCCGGACCCGGGTGATGAGCGACCAGGAGAAGAAGATCACCGCGTACCACGAGGGTGGACACGCGCTGGTCGCCTGGGCGTTGCCGCACGCCGCGCCGGTGCACAAGGTGACGATCCTGTCCCGTGGCCGCTCGCTGGGCCACACCCTGGTGCTGCCGACCGAGGACAAGTACACCCAGACCCGCGCCGAGATGATCGACACCCTGGCGTACGCGCTGGGCGGCCGGGCCGCGGAGGAGCTGGTCTTCCACGAGCCCACCACCGGTGCCGGCAACGACATCGAGAAGGCCACCCAGCTGGCCCGGGCGATGATCACGCAGTACGGCATGAGCTCCAAGCTCGGCGCGATCAAGTACGGCACCAGCGGGGACGAGCCGTTCCTGGGCCGCAACATGGGCCACGAGCGGGACTACTCCGACGCGGTGGCCGCCGAGATCGACGGCGAGATGCGGGCGCTGGTCGAGCTGGCCCACGACGAGGCCTGGGAGATCCTGGTGGAATACCGGGACGTCCTGGACAACATCGTGCTCGAGCTGATGGAGAAGGAGACCCTCTCCACGGCCGACATGGCCCGGATCTGCGCCCGGGTGGTCAAGCGTCCGCCGCTGGCGCCCTACAACGGGTTCGGCAAGCGTCAGCCCTCCACCGAGCCGCCGGTGCTCACTCCGGCGGAGAAGGAGGCGCTCAAGGCGCAGGCCCAGGCCGACGGCGCCCAGGCGGGGGTCGGCGGCACGTCGTCGAACAACTCGGACGGTACGCACTGACCACGGACCCGGCGGCCAGCTCCCACGACAGGGGGCTGGCCGCCTCCGCGACCGAGCCCGACGGCGACGACGCGCTCGACTACATCGCCGCCCGACTGATCAACGGCAAGCTCACCGGCGGCCCGGTCGAGGACACCGTCGACCTGGCCCGGATCGAGAAGGCCGTCCGCGAGATCCTGATCGCGGTCGGAGAGGACCCCGACCGCGACGGGCTGCGGCAGACCCCGGCCCGGGTTGCCCGGGCGTACGCCGAGCTCTTCGCCGGCCTGCGGGTCGACCCGGCCCAGGTGCTCAGCACCACCTTCGAGGCCAACCACCAGGAGCTGGTGCTCGTCCGCGACATCGACGTGATGAGCCTCTGCGAGCACCACCTGCTCCCGTTCCGGGGCAGCGCGCACATCGGCTACATCCCCGGCCCCGACGGGCGGATCACCGGGCTGTCCAAGCTGGCCCGACTGGTCGAGGTCTTCGCCCGCCGGCCCCAGGTCCAGGAGCGACTCACCTCGCAGATCGCGGACCTGCTGATGAGCAAGCTCTCGCCGAGCGGCGTGGTGGTCGTGCTGCAGTGCGAGCACATGTGCATGGCGATGCGCGGCATCCAGAAGTCGGGCGCCCAGACGATCACCTCGGCGGTACGCGGCACCCTGCAGAACGACGCGAAGTCGCGGGCCGAGGCGATGGCCCTGATCCTGCCCCGCTGACCGCGGCGGTCAGCCGGCCAGCAGGGCGAGCAGCAGACCGGCGGTGACCAGCACCGCCGGCACCAGGCAGACCAGCGCGCCGAAGCGGGAGGTGCGGTCCGGCCGCCCACCCGTGCGCGACCGGAACAGCCGGCCGACGCCGACCCAGCCGGCCACGAAGGCCACCGCCGGCATCGGCAGCCCGCAGATCAGCGCGGCGATGCTCGCCGGCCCCACGCCCGTGGCCGCGTACACCAGGACCTGGATCACCGGTACCACCAGCGCCAGCGGCCCGTACACCAGCAGGTTGCGCGGACGTGCGGCCCAGCTGGTCGGGCGGAGCGGGTGCCGCGCGACCAGCGCGGCGTCCGCGGCGTCGGCCCGGGCCCGGGCGGCACGCAGCGCGGCCAGCACGGTCGCCGGCCCGCCAGCCATCGACCGGGCTGCCTCGGTCAGTTCCGGCGGGGACGGCACCAGGGAGATCGGCGGCACACCGCGGTCGCGCAGCCGCGACTGCTGGTCGGCGAGTCGCGCGCGGACCTCGGTCAGCTCCTCCCGGGCCGCCTGCACCGAGCGCGCCTGCTCGCCGGCGGCCGACGCGGCCGCCCGGCGTACCCCGTCGAGCTGACGGGCGGCGGTCAGGTAGTCCTGCCAGGCGTCCTGGGCGGCGTCGGCCGCCGAAGCCGGGTGCCGGGCCGGCTCCGGGCTCTGGGCTGTCCGCTGTCTGCCCGGCCCCGCGGGCCCCGGCCGGTCGTCGCGGGTCGCCGTGCCTGCCTTCCGGGTACGCCCGTCTCGGCTCACGCCGACCCCTCCTCCTCGGCGAACGGCACCAGGACGAGGCCCTGCTCGTCCGGGCCGTCCCACAGCACTGCCCGGCCGGGCCGCGGCCGCCACTCCACCGGGCGGTGGAAGACCGCGGCGAGCTGGGCGCCTGGCACGTCCACCGCCGCGACGGCGGCGAGCTTGTCCACCGCGTCCTCCGGGCCGAGCAGGGCGGCGAACGGTGGCACCACCCGCCACCAGCCGAGCAGGTGCCGCCCGGCCGGCGGCCCCTCCTGGAGCAGCGTCCGGAGCCGCTCGACCGCCAGCTCCTGCGCACCGGCCCGGTCCAGGCCGAAGACCACCAGGTAGGTGAGGTCGTCGCCGTCTCCGACGTCGGTCAGGCCCGCGAGGTCGACCAGCGTCGCGGGGTGCCGGGCCGCCAGGTCGGCGGTCAACGCCTCGGCCAGCGACCGGCAGTCCGAGTCAGGCGCGGCGACCACGAACCGGGCGGTGCCCGGTGGGTGGTGCGCGGCGGTGCTCCGCGCCGCGGTGACCAGCAGCCGGGCCGCCGCCGGACCGGGACCCAGGACGGCCAGGTTGCGGCCCGCCGCAGGCCCGAGTGGTACGGCCGCCGTCGACCGCGCCACGTCCACCGCCCGGCCCAGCAGGGCGGCCGGCGCGTGTGCCTGCCCGGCCACCGCCGCGCGGTAGCGCGGATCGTTGCGCAGCAGCGGTCGGGCGTAACCGGCGAACACCACCGGCGGACCGGCATCCTCCGGCCGGGCCGACCAGAGTTCGTGCCGCAGCCGCTCCACCAGCTCCGGCTCGTCCTGCGGATCCGGGTAGCGGATCAGCCGCTCATGCCCGCGGACGGCGCCACGCGGACCACCGAGGCCGCCGGCGGTGTTCACCACCGCGCTGCCCAACGGCAGGCCGGCCGCCGAGTCGTTGGTCGGCTCCAGCACCGCGCTGCCGCCCGGCAGCGCCACCCGGACCGGGAACTGTCCGAGCAGCGAGTCCCGGTGCCCGCCGTCCGACCGGCCGGCCAACCCCAGCTCGCCGGCGCCGGCCAGCACCAGGTGCACGCCGTGCGCGCGACCGGATCGGGCCAGCGCCTCCAGCCGGACCGCGGTGTCGGCGGCGAGCCGGTCCCGCTCGGCGAAGAGCAGCGGCAGGTTGTCGACCACGCAGACGATCCGGGGCAGCGACCGGTGCTGCCGCAGCTCGGCGAAGCGCTGGCCGCCGGCCCGCCGCCCCGCCTCTTCACGCCGGCGAACCTCGGCCGCCAGCTGGTCGAACAGGTCCCGCACGTACTCGCGGTCGGCGGCCATCGCCGCGGCCCGCACCTGCGGGACCCAGGACCGGTCCCGCTCGGTCTGGAGAAACTCCACGAAGGACTCACCGGCACCGAGGTCCACCAGGTACAGGTGCAGCTCCTCCGGGCCGTACCGGGCGGCCAGGCCGAGCAGCGCGGTGGTGAGGAACGCCGCCCGTCCCCCGTCGGACCGACCGCTGACCAGCCAGTGCGGGGTCAGCTCGGTGAACCCGAGCGGCACCGGCCGGCCGCCGGCGTCGCCCGCCGTCGTGGTCAGCCCGTCGGCCGAGCCCGCCGACCACAGCTCGTCGCCGGTCGGTGGCAGCAGGTCCGCCAGCGCCAGTCGGGAACCCTCCTCGACCTGCGCCGCGAGCCGGCGACAGACCGTGCCCACCAACTCGACCGGCGGGTCGGCCTCGACGAGGACCGGAGAGTTCAGCCCCGCGGGCGGGTCCGCGCCCGGGCTGCCGAACGAGGCATCCGGCGGGTCGCCGAGCAGCGCGTACGCGTTGCGCATCGCGAGCGTGGTGGCCCGGGGCAGCGGGGGCCGGCCGCCGTACGGGCCAGGGCCCGCCCAGCCGGCGACCACCAGGTGCAGCCCGGCCGACGGGCCCTGCTCGGCCAACGCCTCGATCCGGGCCAGGTCGGTGAGACCGGTCGACTCGGGAAGCACGGCGACCACCAGCAGCAACGTCCGGTCGTGCCGGCGGCGGCCACTCGCCCCCGGGGCCACCCACTGCTCGGCCTCCGTCAGCACGGCCCGCAGCCCGGGCACGTCCACCGCCGGCGGCGGGAGGAGGCCGGCGTCGGCCAGCGCGGCGAACGGAGCGAGCGTCGTGCCCGTGGCGTCCACCGCGCGGACCAGCAGCGCGCCCGCCGGCGTCGCCCCCAGCGACCGCAACAGGACGGCCCGGAGCAGGCCCGCCACCCGCGGATCACGGGCGTCGGTGTCGATGCTGAGATGCCCGGAGCCGAGCAGCGGCACCAGGGCGGGGAAACGCGCGTCGTCCAGCGGCGCCGCGGTGCCGACCCGGACGAACGGCGGCGGACCCTCACCGGGCGCCGCGTCGGGGCCGAGCGTCTCCAGGGGAGCGCCGGACCAGCCCGGGGCGACCAACGCCGCCACCGTGCGCAGCCGGTCGGCCAGCTCGTACTGCCGACGCTGGTCGGCGGGGACCGGTCGGGTCTCGTCGAGGATGTCGGCCGCGGCCGCCGCGGTGGCGGCGGCGCGGCGGTGTAGTGCGGCGGCGCGGTTGGTGCGTGCCTTCGGACCGGCCACCGCGTCCACCCCCTCTGCCCGAGGCTGGCAACCCCTCCCCGAGCAGAGACGGTATCCCAGGTGAGGCCGCTTCCCGGGGAGGTGCGACGGCGGTGCGTGGATGTCGTGGGTGATCTCACCGGCTGGGAGCGGTCCGTCACGATCCGCGGCAACTGAGGCATTGGGTACGCGGCGTCTGACCGTTAGCCTCAGGAGGTGGAATCAGTGCAGCCCCCCGCCGGTTCCCAGGTCTCGCATGGGCAGCCCATCGCCCCGGGTGTCCCCGCACAGGTACCGGCGCAACGGCCCCCCTCCGAGCAGCTGCCACCGGCTCCGGTCGCGCCCGCGCCGGAGCGCCCACGCCGCCGGGTGCGCACCGTGCTCACCGTCGTCGCCGGGGTGCTCGCGTTGCTCTGCCTGGGCGGCGCCGTCACCGGCTACGTGCTGTACGACCGCGCCACCACCCCCGACCGCAGCACCCCCGACGTGGTGGTGGCCAGTTATATCCAAGCCTTCCTCAACGAACGCAACGACACGAAGGCGCAGCAGTTCATTTGCCACAACGGGGGTGATCTCGGTCCGGTGCGCAGCCTACGGCGCGAGTTGGAGGAGCGGGAGGCGAACTTTGGCGTTGTCGTTCGCGTCAGCTGGGGGCCGCTGTCGATAGCTCCGTCGGGCACCGGCCAGGCGGTAGCGACCACGCTCACCATCTCCGGCTCGGCCAACGGCGTCACCAGAAGCAGCCGCAGGGAGGACTGGGCCTTCGATGTCATCGAGGGCGACGAAGGCTGGCGAGTGTGCGGTGGTCGCAAGCTGGGATGAGAAGTTACTCGATCCAGAGTAGATGGACCGGCACTTCCAGTGTGGTGGGTGCCTGGCCGCGCCACGCCCACCGGTACCACTCCTCCTCGGGCGTGACCCGGACACAGATGTCACCTTCCGCGCCGGAGTAGGTCTCGGTGACTGCCCGGAGGTCGCGGCGCTCCGTCGAGCCCGTGACGTAGACGACCCGACGTCCGGTCACCGAGTCCGCGTCGATGACCGGGGTGGGCGCCCGGTGGCTGGGGCCGTCCAGCGACACCAGCCGAAGCCCGGAATCGCGGGAGGTGGAGCGGGAGTCGGGGCGCGACCCGACGGTCTCGACCCAGACCCGCTCCACGGGAATCAGCGGCGCGAAGACCTCGACCTGCTCGGCCTCCGCGCGGTACCACTCGTGCTCCGGAATCACCGGGACGTAGGTGCGGCTGCTCTGCACCACCCGGTCGTCGGCCCGCAGGTCACCGCGCCAGCCGAGACCGGGGAGCCCGACCCGCACCCGCCGCCCGCGCAGTTCGACCCGGCCGGTGGCCGGCACGATCTCGATCGGCCGGGGTGGCCGTGGCGCCCAGTCCGGATTGTCCGCGAACGGATCGGGCAACGGCTCGTTCATGGCAGCTCGTGCCTCATCCCGCACCCTTGAGCGGCGCGCCACGGGCCCGCATGAACGGCACCGGGTCGATCGCGCCCCCACTGCTCCGGTCGCCGTCCTCGTGTACCTCGAAGTGCAGGTGCGGGCCGGAGGAGTTGCCGCTGCTGCCGACCTCGCCGATCACCTCGCCGGCCTTGACCTGCTGGCCCACCTCGACCCGCGGCTCGGTGACCAGGTGGCAGTACCGGGTGATGAAGCCGCCCGCGTGGAGGATGTCGACGAACCAGCCGCAGCCGCCCTTGTCCGGGTAGCCGTCGACGTCGCAGCTCAGGTGCCCACCGTTGTCTGGGTCGCAGCGCGACACCAGCACCCGGCCGGATGCGGCGGCATGGATGGGTGTGCCCTTGTCCGCGGCGATGTCGACCCCGTCGTGACCCGGTCGCTCGGCCGTGCGGAATCCCGAGCCGACGCCGCCGGTGATCGGCGCGGTCCAGCCGGACGCCGCGACCTCCTTCCCGGACGCCGCGTCGCACACGTGCCGCCCGCCGATCAACGCCGTCCTGGCCGCGCCGCCGGCCAGGGCGTCGACGAGGTGGGCGGCCAGCGTCTCGTGCTTCGCGTACGCGTCCGGATAGGCGCTCACCTGGACCTCCTGCGCGGCGACAGTGAGCGGCAGCTCCTCCCATTTCGGCACCGTGAGCAGCTTCTCGTAGAACTTTCCGGCCGCGTACTCCGGATTCATCCGCTGCGCCACGCTGCCCCAGGAGGCGCGTTGCTGGAAGAGGCCGACCGAGTCGTGATCGGCCCCCACGCCCTCGTTGGGGAGGTCCGTGGACTGTGCGACAGTCTGGTTCGCCAGGTTCCGCAGCCCGGACTCCTGCATCGCGGTCGCCACGGCGATGACCCAGCCCCGCGGCGGGACCTTCATGTCCTGCCCGACCTTGATGATCCTGGCGGCGTTGCGCAGCTGGCTGTCCCCGTAGTCCGCGAGGCGGGGCATGTCACCGGTCACGTTGACCTGGAAGTCCCCGGTGCACTCGATGCTCATCGGCGTCATCTGCTCCGCCGCGTCGCCGCCGAGTTCGGTGAGGAAGAACGCGGCGGTGCCTCCGGTGCAGCAGAGCAGGGCAAGTGCCACGGTGAGCGCGGTGGAGAGCGCGCCGATCCGCACCCGACGGTGCGGCGGAGCAGCCTCGTCGTTCATTTCCGCTCCCAGTCCACTGCGTCGACCAACCACTGCCCGTCGGGCGCCACGACTTCCAGCCGGAGCCGCCCGCTGTCCAGCGGCACCAGCACCTCCACGAAGTTGGCCGCGCGCGGCCGCACGGTGGCCTCGTCGGTCACCGACCCGGCCGGCACGGCGGCCGGCACCGCGCGGGCCAGCTTCGCGGTGAGTTCGGGTGTGGACAGCGGACGCAGGCCGTCGCGCCACTGCTCGGCCGTCATGCCCGGCTTGCCCAGCCACGCGGTGACGAAGCGGTCGGCCGTGCGCTCCGGGCTGAGAGCTCCGGGTCGGGTGACCGGGGTGGGCGGTGCGGCCGTCCCGACCAGCCCGTCGTCACCCGCGGTCGGCTCGACGGTGGTGACGGGCTCGCTCGGCCGATTGATCAGGCCGAGAGTGGGATCGCCCGGGCCGGCGACGAGCCGGGCGGCCCCGATCACGCCGAACACCACCACGGCCAGGGCGAGCGCGATGCCGAGCCGGGAGCGCAGCATCCGGGTGACCAGGAACTCCAGCGCGCGTCGCATCGCGCTCACCGCGCCTCGGAACGGATCCGCGGCCTGGGTCGGTCGGGTGTGCTCTCGACCGAGCCCGGTCGGTAGACGACGAAGGACGGGCTCTCCTCCGGGACGTCCGGCTCCGTCCAGCTGGCCGGCTGCCGGCGGCGTGGCCGCGGCGTGGTGGGGCGGGGCGCGCCCGCGCGCTCCTCGGGCTCCGTCGAGGGTTCACGACCGTCCGGCCGCTGACGGTCGGTGGTCTTCGGGTCCGCGTGCACGGGGTCCTCGTGCCGGGCCTCCGGCCGCAGGGTCGTCTGCTCCGCGACGACCGCCTTGCGGCGGCCCAGGGCAGGCTCGGCTGTGCCCCCGGGCTCGGCCACGTCCAGGCGCGCGGCGGCGCGCATGTCGCGGAAGAAGCGCCGGTGCCAGGAGCCCGCGGAGCTGACCGCCTCGCTGCTGTCCTTTCCACCGAGCTGGGTGATCCGGCGGTAGGGGCGCAGCAACAGCCAGCCGACCACCCCGCAGAGCCAGACCAGCACCACCTGGAGCCAGCCGGGCAGCGTCGGTGTGCTCATGATCAGGTCCACCGCGAACAGGTAGATCGCGGCGCCGGTGCCGAAGATGGCGATGTTGAAGACCGCGGCGACCACGGCGTTCGCCAGTCGGCGCAGGCCGGCGCTCGCCGGCCGGAGCAGACCGACCGTGCCGAGGATCGGCGCCGCGATCACCGCCCACCGGAAGATCAGGAAGCCGAGCAGCACCAGGAGCGAAGCGGTCAGGTCGAACATGGCGAAGAGCAGCGCCGCCAGCACCGCGATGAAGCCGGCGCCCACCCGGTCCATGTCCCGGACGCCCTGGAGGTACTCGTACGCCTCCGGGTCCTCCCGCTTGACCTGCTCGGCGATGGTCATCCACTGCTGCTGCTTGGCTTTGATGATCACGTCGCGAGTAGCGGGGTTCGCGCGGATGGACTCCGCTTCTTCCCAGGTCAGCGACTTCGCGTCGTAAAGCGCAGGACCATATTTCTTGGCGGTCTCGCTGTCGGCCGAGCCCAGCGCACCGCGTAGCCAGTTTCGGTACAGCATTGCTTCGGTGGCTGTGTCGCTGGCGCGGACGGCAGGCGGGCGATGGTCCTTGCAAGCCTCTGGATTTGGGTCGTCACATTGGCCGGGCGGCGTGTCACGCGTTGCCGGGCCGACGGCATCGTGCACCACTCCGAGAGTGGTGATGAGAGTGCCGTCCGCGATGTTGGCCGACTTCACCGGCCATGCCGCCAGGGCGGTCACCGCCACCATCACCAGCAGGGCCCAACCCGCGGTGGTCATGGCGTTGCTCATGTCCGACTGGCGTGACCGCCAGAGCAGGTAGAGGCCGACCACGCAGAGCGTGACGATCCCGAAGACGCTGAACACCTTCTGGTAGACCGCCTTGGTCGCCTGCTCCACCAGCGGGTCGGCCCAGCTCCACATCGACCGGGGGTCCCAGGCGCGCTCCCGCAGGGCGTTCGACGCGCCGACGATCGCCGTGGCGACCATGAACTCGCCGTTGGCGACCGTGTTGCTGAACTTGTAGTCCGGGTGCATCACGGAGGAGGCGCATCCACCGTCGACCCGATAGGTGGTGTAGCTGTAACCGGCGTAGCCGTAGTCGCTGTAGTAGCCCTTCGGGCCGGGCTGCTTCGAGGACTCCGGACGCGAGGCGAACCATCCGGCGAGCCCGGAATCCGGTGCGGTCGGGGTCGGCGGCTTCCAGCAGTTCGCCTCGGACTCGGCGACCTGTTGGAGCTTCTTGACGCAGGCGCGGAAGTCGGCCTGCCATTCCGCGGTCGTGCACAGCTCGGCCTGTGCCTGCGTCACCACCGGGGCGGCCGCCGCCGGTGTCGCCCCGATCAGCGGCCAGGCGATGGTGGCCCCGGCGAGTACGCCGAGCGCGAGCAGGAACGACATGATCCGTGCCCGGGCCCTCGCCATGTCACGCCTCCGGATCCGGCAGGGGGACGCTCGGCAGCACCCCGGCCGCCGCGGCGATCGCGGCGGGCGTGGTGTCGAGGTGTTCCAGCAGACCGTCGACGTACGAGACGTCCACCCGGACCTTCTGCACCCGCCCGTCGACGTCGCGCATGACGAACTCGCGGAAGCCGAGCCGGGCGGCCGACGTGGCGTCGGCGGTGGAGAGCGAGGCCAGGGTGGCCTCGTAGCCGTCGTTGACCGGGACCCGCAGCAGCCGCAGGGCCTCGGAGGCGATCTCGTTGTCCTCGGCGATCCGCCCGACGAAGACGGTGGAGACGAGGTTCTGCACGTCCAGGCCGAGGATGTCGCGGGGGTTCTGTGAGGCGACCAGCGCGGAGAGGTTCCACTTGCGGGAGTCCCGGGCGAGCCGCACCAAGAAGGACCGCCCGGAGCGCCAGCCCTCCATGAAGTGCGCCTCGTCCAGACCGACCAGCTTGCGTGACGACATCGACCCGCCGTAGCAGCGGCGGACCGCGAGCCGGTGCGCGGTATGCAGCATCGGCAGGGCGAGCGCCTCCTCGGCCGACCAGTACTCGCGCTCGATCTTCAGGTCCGGCAGCCGGAGACCGGCCATCGTGATCACGGTGAGGGCGGCATCCGGGCCGAGCAACCCCTCGGGCGGTCGCCCGAAGAAGAGCATCGCCAGCGGCATTTCGGCGGTGTCCAGCAGCAGGTTCGCGAGTTCCTTGCCGGTGTCGTCGTCGAGCTGCCCCAGCGTGCTGACCACGTCGTCCAGGGTGGACGTCTCCTCCGCCGGCACCTGGCGTACGGCGTGCCGGAACAGGGTGGCGGTGGACGCCTCCCGGGCGACCTGCGGCGGCACCAGCATCATGCAGATGTCCTGCACCAGCATCCGTCGCTCGGCGCGGGCGTTGGAGACCGCGATCTCGAACTCCCGGTCACCGGCGGGGCCGCCGACGAACTCGCTGCGCAGCGGGGTCGGGATCAGTGCGTACGGTGCGAGGGTGCCGTGCTCGGACCCGGTCAGGTTGAGCACCCGGGAGTACGGCCGCAACTCCGGCATGGCACAGAGCCGGGCCAGCGGGCCGGACGGGTCGAGGAGGGTCACCTGGACGCCCCGGCGGGCGGCCAGGTAGCCGAGCGCGCCGAGCAGGGTGGACTTGCCGCCGCCGGGTTCGGCCACGAAGACGGCGAGCCCGGAGCGCTCGCGGACCTCCATGGGGTAGTGCAGGTCCAGGAAGACCGGTCGGCGGCAGGTGCCGGCGGTCCGGCCGATCAGGTCGCCACGCCGGTCACCGACCGTGGAGGCGGCCTGCGGCAGCGCGGCGGCGAGCAACGGCACCGGCATCCGCCGGACGTAGCCGGTGTTGGCGATCGGCTCACCGGGGATGAACTCCCGGGCCAGCCAGTCCTGGTTCTTCGGGTGCTGGAGCGAGATGCGCAGCTCGCGGGAGTAGAGCTGGATCAGCCGGCGGGCCCGCTCCAGGCACTCCTCCCTGGTCCGGCCGCCGACGGCGATCCGGTGCCAGCCGTGTGCCCGGGCCGAGTCGACCGGCAGGCCGGTGGTCATCTCGTCGCCGATCACCAGCGCCCGCTTGGCCAGCCGCTCCAGCTCCGGTGGCGCGTCGATGCCGTGCTCGGCGTAGTCGAGCTGCTGCGAGCGGATCATGCGGAGCCGGTGCTCGAGGTTGCGGAACGAGTCGCCCGAGCCGAGGATGTCCACCCGGGTGGACAGCTCCATCGGCCACGGCAGCCGCTCGTGGAAGTGCAACCAGGGCTCGTGCCGCTCGGGGATCTCCAGCGGCTCCATCCGGCCCACGGCCAGCACGGCGACGTGCCGCTCCTCGCCGGTCATCCGGTTGACCAGCTTCACCGTCGAGCCGTACGGCGTCCGGTAGCGCTCGACCTGCTCGGTGAGGGCCAGCAGGTCCCCCCGCTCCCAGCGCCCGTCGGTCACCGGCGAGAGCGCGCCCGGCGGCGACATGCAGAGCGCCACCGAGCGGTAGAGCAGCCACTCCAGCTCCTGCGCGGTGACCCGCCGCCCACGCATGCCGAACGCGCCGAGCACCTCGTCGAACTGCTCCACGGTCCGGCCCAGCCGGCGGCGTTCACCCTCGGCCACCCCCCGACCGAAGGTCCGCAGGACCCGTTCGGTGAGCGAGTCGCCGAGCGACCGCCGGGCGAAGGTGACCCCGAGGTACGTCTGCCCCTCGGCGTGGTTGACCGACATCAGGTGCCGCTGCGCGGCGACCAGGTGGTCGGCCCAGCTCGGCGTGCCGGGCACGTCGGGCAGCGGGGCGGCGGTGTGCGCGTCGATGGTGCGGGCCCACTCGTCGGCGGGGAACGGCCGGGTGGTGCGGCGCAGGTGCAGGCGGAAGCCGGCGAGGCCGGCGTACTGCTCGGAGATCGCCGAGAGCAACGCCTCGCGCTCGGCGTCGGGGCGGAACGCCCAGCGCACCTCGGGCAGCCAGTACCAGGCGGTGACGGTGTTCGGGGTGAAGGTCAGGTGGCCGGCGATCTCGGTGATCGCCAGCTCGACAGACGGGTCACGGTCGCCGAACTTGATCTTCGGTGCGCGGACCCGGACCGGCTTGGTCGGCTGGTTCCGTCGCGCGGCCGAGCGCTGCCGTGGCGGCACGACCTCGCGTCCGTTCGACGTGCCCGACCGGCCCGACGAGCGTTCCGGCCGGTCCGGTGTGGACCGGCGGGGCTCCGCCTCGGGCTCCGGCTCTCGTCCCGGCGGCTGGGGCGGGACCGGAGCGACCCGGTCCCGCAGCGGCTCGGGGTCGGCCGGGGGGCGGACCGCCGGCAACCGGTCGCCGGCCTGGTGCGGCACCCGGGACCGGACGGGCGGCGGCGCCGCGGCTTCCGCTTCGTCGCCGCGGTGGCCGCCCGGCACCCGGGTCGGTCGGTCCGTCGCCGCGGGGAGCGCGGGGGCGGGCGACCCGATCGGGGGCGCCGGCGCGACCGCCGCCGGCTGTTGCGGGATCGGGTGGTGGTCCCGGCCCGCGTCGCGCTGCGGGGGCGGGGCGATCGGGCGTGCCGAGCCCGGCCGCGGTGCGCCGAAGAGGTCGAGGAACGGGGAGTCGATGTCGGGGCTCTCCGCGGTCGGACCCGGCTCGGCGGGGGCTGGCCGCCGGGGCACCGGTCGGGGCGCCTGGAAGACGCCGACACCGCCGTGCCCGGGCGAGGTGGCCAGCGCGGGATCGAGGACGGCCTCGTCCAACCCCTCGGCATCCGGGTAGTCGAACGATCGCGCACGGTGACTGTCCGGCACGGTCGGACGACCGGCCGGGGAACCCGGCGTGGAAGAGCGACTCATGCGACCGCCTCACCCGCGTCGTGCGACCGCCCGTTCGGCGTACGCCCGGTCATGCCAGCTCCTCCCGGATCCTGATCCCGCTGCCGACCAGGCGCGGATCGCGCTGCTCGGCGGCCGGCTCCCGGGTGCGTCGCCAGTCCGTCAGCGCGGTGCGGATGACCACCCGCGCCGGCCGGTCCGGGTCGACGTACCGGAAGATGAACGACGTGGTCACGATGGCGAGCGCGATCTCCCAGGCCGGGAAGAGCTCCACCGTCAACGTGAACAGCCAGTGGATGAACATGTAGAGGGGGACGAGCAGCATGAAGAGCCCGTACTGGGCGTAGGGCAGGTGGACGGGAAGGGTGTAGCCGGGCGGCCCGAGGTAGACCAGGCGGGCCCGGTAGATGTCGTCGTCGGTGCGCAGCCGCATGTCGTGCCCGCGTCTATTCGAAGATCAGATCGATCAGGTAGTCGCCGACGAAGAAGAGTGTGGCGGCGCCGGCGATGAAGGCCAGCCCCACGATGGCGATGGCGGAGCTGGTCAGCACCTTGGAGATCTCGCCGCGGCTGGCCCGGCCGATGAAGATGACGCCGAGGACCGCGAGCAGGATCGGCGCGATCTTGCTGGCGAAGAAGGTGACGACGCTGTTGGTGTCGATGCCCTTCGGTGCTGGCTCGGCGAGTGGAGTCGACGCCAGGGCGGAGAGCGCGTGGGCGACGCCGGACGACGTCGTCTCCAGGAGCTCGATGGCGATCACTGAAACCTCCCCAAATCGCGGCCGGCGGCGCCGCGGCGGTGCAATAGGCAAGCCTGGCGGGAAATGTGCTCACTGGGCGCAGCGCGACTGACCCTGTGTTCGTTACTCACCACGGAGAGTGGCGAGCTTTGGCCGGATTTTCCCCGCTTCGGCCCTCCCTCCAAGCTTCGCCATCTCGATGCTGGGCAATTCCAAAGCGTACGGGCCGCCCCGGAATGCGACAAGCCGCGAAGAGGCTGCCCGATCCGACCCGGACGACCGATCGTACACCTGTTCCAATCCGCATGTCAGGGGCTGTGCGGAAGGCCGCCACCCGGGCCGGCGGAGGCCGCCGCGCCGACCGGTACCGTCTAGTCGTGACCGATCTGGTACGGGCCCCGGCCCCGGTGGTGATGGGCGTCCTCAACGTCACGCCCGACTCCTTCTCCGACGGCGGACGGTACGCCGACCTCGACGCCGCCGTCGGACATGGCGTCCGACTGCGTGCGGAGGGATCGCACCTGGTGGACGTGGGTGGCGAGTCCACCCGTCCGGGCGCCGACCGGGTCGACGCGGACACCGAGGCCGCCCGGGTGGTCCCGGTCATCCGCGAGCTGGCCGCGGCCGGCGTCCCGGTCAGCATTGACACCAGCCGGGCCCGGGTCGCCGAGGCGGCGCTGGCCGCCGGCGCCGTGGTCGTCAACGACGTGTCCGGAGGCCTGGCCGACCCCGACATGGCCCGGGCGGTCCGCGACGCGGGTTGCCCCTGGGTGCTGATGCACTGGCGGGGGCACTCCCGCGGCATGCGCGAGCTGGCGACCTATACCGACGTGGTGGCCGACGTGCGGGACGAACTGGCGCAGCGTGTCGACGAGGCGCTGCGCGCTGGCGTCGCCGCCGACCGGATCGTCGTCGACCCCGGCCTCGGCTTCGCCAAGACCGCCGCGCACAACTGGCAGCTCACCGCCCGCCTCCCCGAACTGCTCGATCTGGGCTTCCCGCTGCTCTTCGGCGCCAGCCGCAAGTCGTACCTGGGCGCGCTGCTGGCCGGCCCGGACGGCGCGCCGCGGCCGACCGGCGAGCGGGAGGCGGCCACCGTCGCCACCAGCCTGCTCGCGGTGGCGGCCGGCGCCTGGGGAGTACGGGTGCACGACGTCCGCGCGACCGCGGACGCGCTCGCCGTCTGGCGGGCCAGCGGCAGCCCGTGCCTGCTGCCGGCCGGCGCGGCCGTCGGGCCCGGGCCGGCCGGCCGGCACGAGGGGGACCGATGACCGACCGGATCGCCTTGACCGGCCTGCGGGCGCGCGGCCGGCACGGGGTGTACGACTTCGAACGCGCCCAGGGGCAGGACTTCGTCGTCGATGCGGTGCTCGAACTCGACCTCGGCCCCGCCGCCCGCTCGGACGACGTGGCGGACACCGTCCACTACGGGGAGCTGGCGGAACGCCTGGTCGCCGTGGTGACCGGCGAGCCGGTCAACCTGATCGAGACGCTGGCCGACCGGCTGCTCACGGTCTGCCTGGCCGACCCGCGGGTGGCGACCGCGACGGTCACGGTGCACAAGCCGGAGGCGCCCGTGCCGCACACCTTCACCGACGTGGCCGTCACACTGTCCCGGGCGCGTGCCCGGTGACCCGCGCCGTTCTCTCCCTCGGCAGCAACCTGGGCGACCGGCTGGCCCACCTGCGCTCCGCCGTCGCCGCGCTGGGCGACGCCGTGCTGGTGGTGTCCGGGGTGTACGAGACTCCACCGTGGGGGGACCCGGACCAGCCCACGTACCTCAACGCGGCGCTGCTCGCGGACGACCCGACCGCGACCCCGCGCGACTGGCTGGAGCGGGCCCGGGGCGCGGAGGCCGCGGCCGGCCGCACCCGCGACCCGGAGCGGCGGTTCGGGCCGCGCACCCTGGACGTGGACGTCATCGCGGTCTGGGACGACGACGAGCCGGTGGTCAGCGACGACCCGGAGCTGACCCTGCCGCACCCCCGGGCCCACCTGCGGGCGTTCGTGCTGCGGCCGTGGATCGACATCCAGCCGTACGGGCGGCTGCCGGGCCACGGCTGGCTCACCGACCTGCTCACCAGCGGTCCGGCCGCCGCCGACGCGGTGGAAGTGCGCCCCCGCCCGGATCTGGCGTTAGAGTCGACGGCATGACCCAGCGGAGCCGGCCGGCATGACGCAGGCGCGATCCCCACGGCCCGGCGGGACGGGTCCGGACCGCTCGCGGATGGGCCCCACCCGGATCTCCACCCTGGTGGTGGCCGCCCTGGCCGCCGCCGCGGTGGCCTGGCTGCTGATCAGCAGCTTCTACTACAGCGGCATCCCCCGGCTGCCCTGGCTGCCGGTGATCACGCTGGCCGCGCTGGCGGTGCTCGAGGGCTATGCCGCGATCAACACCCGCGGCCGGATCGACCGGCGGCCGGGGCGTGAGCCGGTCAACCCGTTGATGGTCGCGCGGTTCGTGGTGCTGGCCAAGGCGTCGTCCCTGGTCGGCGCGCTCTTCGCCGGCTTCTACGCCGGCCTGACGGCGTGGCTCTTCGTCGAGTCCACCCGTGCCGCGACCGAGGATCGGGCGCCGGCCGGGGGCGGGTTCCTCGCCTCGCTGGCCCTGACGGCGGCCGCGCTCTGGTTGGAGAGGTCCTGCCGGGTGCCGGAGCGCCCGGAGGACGAGCGCGAGCCGGACGAACGGGAGAGCCGTCCGGGCCAGCGCTGATCGATGCCCCCGCCGGGTCGCCGCAGGTAGGGGGTTACGCCCGGCTCCCGGCGCGGGTACGGTGCCTCCGACCGGGGAGCAACGGCCGCGCCGGTCCGCCCGTGCGTCGGAGCTGGACGACCGGCCAAGGGGAGGCGGGGCATGGCGTACGAGCAACCGGGCCGCGACGGGTCGGTCGAGCCTTCGTCCGGGGTTCCGGCCGCCGTCCTGGAGAACGTCTTCGACGACCCGGCCCACGGCGAGCCGGGCCGCGACCGGGTCGGCGTCCACGTGGCCTGGGAGCTGGCGCTGCTGGTCGGGCTGGCCGCCGTGACCTGGCTGCTCTGGCGGGAGGACCCGGACGTGCTGCGCGGTTCCGGGCTGCGTTCGCTGCTGGTCGGTGTCGTCGCGATCGGCCTGCTCACCCTCGCCGCCGGGCTCAGCCTGCGTACCGCCGCGCCCAACCTCGCGGTCGGGCCGGTCGCGGTCGCCGCGGCGCTGCACTTCGCCGAGCAGGGCGACCGCGGGGTGGCCGCCGCGGTGGCGCCCGCGGCCGTCGTGGCCGCGGTCGGCGGGCTGGCGCTCGCGCTGGCGGTGGTGGTGCTGCACGTGCCGGGCTGGGCGGCGAGCCTGGCGGCCGCGGCAGGGGTGATCGTGTACATCGAGCGTCGCTCCGCCCCGGTGCTGGTCCAGGGCGAGTACGACCCGCGCCGGCACGCGATGTACCTCTTCGCCGGCTTCGCCGCGCTCGCCGTCCTCGGCGGGCTGTTCGGTGCGATCCGGGCGATCCGCCGCCTGGTCGGCCGGTTCCGTCCGGTCGCCGACCCGGCGCGGCGCCGGGGCGGGGTGGCCGCGGTCGTCACCGCGGGCGCGTTGGTCTGTTCGACCGTTCTGGCCATGCTGGCCGGGGTGCTGATCGCCGCGAACGACACCGCCCCGGTGGCACCCACGACCGGTGGGGACTGGACCGTGCTCGCGGTCGGCGTCGCGCTGCTCGCCGGCACCAGCGCGTACGGACGGCGGGGCGGCATCTTCGGCACCCTGCTCGCGGTCGGGCTGGTCGCGGTCTTCCTCGCGTACGCGGAGGCGCGCGGCTGGACGGTCAGTCGGTGGGCGGTCGGCGGGGCGGCGCTGGGCGTCGGGCTACTGGTCACCCGGCTGGTCGAACGGTACGGGCGACCGGGGTCGGTGACCGCCGACGCGCCGGAGCCGGTCAGCGACGGCGCGATCAGCTCGGGCTGGACGATGCCGGGGCCGCGAACCGTCGACAACTGGCCGCCCACCCTGCCCACCCCGACCACGGAGAGCCCGGTGGACCCGTGGCGGGCCCCCCGGTGGGAGACCGAGCCGCGGCGGTGGGACGACGACCGGTGAGCCGGGCGGTGTCCGCCGGGCCGGGTGTGATCTCGACGGTTAGGCTCGGCGGCATGACCGAGACACCTGCCACCCCGACCGGCGGCCGATCGTTCGAGGAGCTGGACGCGCTGTCCACCGAGGAGCTGCGGGAGCGGGCGTTCGCGCTCGCCCGGCACCGCCGCGACGTCGGTTTCTACTGGTCTGTGCTGCAGCGCCTGCCGAACGCGGACGAGGCCGCCGCGCTCGACGGCGCGTTGAACTCGGTCGGGCCGACCATCGACGAGGCGGCGGCGCTCTGGCGGGAGCTGACCGGGCACGGCTACGAGGAGTCCGCGCCGCTGCTGCGGGCCGCCTTCATCGACTACCTCATGAAGCACTGAGTGGCCGGAACGCGCTGGTCCGCCCGCCGCCCCGGATCCGGGACGGGACGCGGTGGGTCGGGAGCCGGCCGATCGGGCCTCGGGCGGCTCATGGCGGTCGCCGGCCGGTCCGGCCGGGTCAGCCGCTACGGCACCGCGGCCGGCACCGGCACCCTCGCCGCGCTCGTGCTGGTCGCCGTCTGCGGCAGTCCGGCCTACGTCGGTTGGGCCGAGGGCCACACCGACCCGAACTGGGCCGGGGGCTGGTACCTGCGGCTGCTCGCGTGGCCGGCCTGGCTGATCGACGCCGGCGACCAGCCCGGTGGGGTGCTCGCCGCCGACCTGCGGGCCATCCTCCTGGTGGTCCTCGCGGCCACCCTGCTCTACCTGCTGCCCGCCGGGCAGGTCGCCCGGGTGCCCGGCCCGCTCAGCCAGTTCTTCTCCGGCTGGGCGGCGTACGTGCTGGCCAGCGGCATCGCCGCGGTGCTCGCGGCACTCCTCGGGCCGGGGTCGTCGATGCTCGGCGCGCTGCAGGCCGCCGGCGCCGGCGCCGGCTACGGCTTCCTCTCCGGCTGGATCATCGGCACCGCCAGCCTGGGCGGCCGGGCCTGACCCCCTCGGCGAGAGCCTGACCCCCTCGGCGGGCCTGACGCCTCGGCGAGGGCCAGACCCCCTCGGCCCGGGCCCGACTCGTTCGCCCGGGCCGACCACCTCGCCGCTGCGCGTTCAGCGCGTCGGGTCGGTCACTCCGGCCGGGCCAGGTCGAGGAGGCGCTGGCGGCCCAGCGTCCCGACCGGTCGCCCCTCGTCCGTCACCACCACCCGTTCCGCCGCGGACGTGAGCATCACCGCCAGCGCGTCGTACGCCGAGCCGCCCAGCGGCACGGTGGGCGCCTCCGGCGCGCCGCCGGCGGGCACCGGCTCCAGCGCCTCCCGGCGGACCGGGGTGACCACCAGTTGGCGGATGCCCCGGTCGGCGCCCACGAACTCGCGGACGAACGGGGTGGCCGGCGTGCCGAGCAGAGCCGCCGGCGGATCGTACTGCTCCAGGTGACCGCCCTGGGACAGCACCGCGATCCGGTCGCCCAGCCGGACCGCCTCGTCGAGGTCGTGGGTGACCAGCACGATCGTCTTGCGCACCTCGGCCTGCAGCCGGAGGAACTCCTCCTGCAGCCTGGTCCGGACGATCGGGTCGACGGCGGAGAACGGCTCGTCCATCAGCAGCACCACCGGGTCGGCGGCGAGCGCCCGCGCCACCCCGACCCGTTGCCGCTGGCCGCCGGAGAGCTCGTGCGGGTAGCGGCCGCCGAACTGGCCCGGGTCCAGACCGACCAGTTCCAGCAACTCGTCGACCCGGCGCCGGCTGCGGTCCTTGGACCAGCCGAGCAGCCGGGGCACGGTCGCGACGTTGGCCCGCACCGTCTGGTGCGGGAACAGGCCGACGTTCTGGATGACGTAGCCGATCCGGCGGCGCAGCCGCACCGGGTCGACCCGGGTGACGTCCTCGTCGCCGAGCAGGATCCGCCCGCCGGTCGGCTCGATCAACCGGTTGATCATGCGGAGCACGGTCGACTTGCCGCAGCCGGACGGCCCGATCAGCACCACCAGCTCGCCGGCCTTCACCTCCAGGCTCAGCTCGCGTACGGCCTCGGTCCCGTCGGGGTAGCGTTTGCGGATTCCCTCGAGAGTGATCGACGCCGCGCGCGCGTCGTCGGCCGCCGCGCGCCCGGCGGCGCCGGAGGTCTCCGGGGTAACGTCCACGTATGTCCTTCCGCCTGAGCTACCGGGCCGACCCGGGTAACCCGTGGTTCTCCTGGCAGTACGTGCGGGACAACTCTGACACGATCCTCGCCGCGCTGCGCGAGCACGCCTCGCTGACCGCCCGCGCGGTGCTGATCGCCGCGCTGATCGCCGTGCCGCTGGCCGTGGTGGCCTACTGGTACCGGGCCCTCGCGGGCCCGATTCTCGCACTCACCGGGGTGCTCTACACCATCCCGTCGCTGGCCCTCTTCGCGTTCCTCGCGCCCTACCTGGGCATCGGCGCGATCACCGTGCTCAGCGTGGTGGTGCTCTACGCGCTGCTGGTCATCGTCCGCAACACGATCGCCGGGTTGACCCAGGTGCCGCCCGAGGTCCGCGAGGCGGCAGAGGGGATGGGGTACGGCCGCTGGGGGCGGCTGGTCCGCATCGACCTGCCGCTCGCGCTGCCCGGCATCCTCACCGGCCTGCGACTGGCCACCGTCTCGACCGTGGCCCTGGTCACCGTGGGTGTGGTCGTGGGTCGGGGTGGGCTCGGTCAACTGATCTTCGCGGGCTTCCAGAACAACTTCTACAAGGCGCAGATCATGACCGGGACGGTGCTCTGCGTCCTGCTCGCGCTGGTGCTGGACCTGATCCTGGCCGGGACCGGCCGGCTGCTCACCCCCTGGCTGGCCCGGAGGTCGTCGTGAGTGCGATCGAGCAGGCGGTCGTCTGGCTGAACGACCCGCTGAACTGGACCAACCCGGGTGGTGTGCTGGACCGGCTCGGCGAGCACATGGTGCTGTCCGCCGCCGCGGTGGCGCTCGGCTGCCTGGTGGCCTGGCCCATCGGCCTGTGGCTCGGCCACACCGGGCGCGGCGGCAACCTGGTAGTGCTGGTGGCCAACATCACTCTCGCCATCCCGACGCTGGCCCTGCTGACCATCCTGCCGCTGACCTTCCTGGGTTTCGGCCGGCCGGCCGTGATCGTCGCACTGGCCGTGTTCGCGGTGCCGCCACTGCTGGCCAACGCGTACACCGGGGTGCGGCAGGCCGATCCAGAAGCCCGGGACGCGGCCCGGGGGATGGGCCTCTCCGGCTGGCAGGTGTTGCGTCGGGTGGAGCTGCCGCTGGCGGTGCCCTACCTGGCGGCGGGCTTCCGGACGGCGGCCGTCCAGGTGGTCGCGACCGCGGCGCTGGCCTCGTTCGTCAACGGCGGCGGGCTGGGCCAGATCATCCGCGCCGGGTTCGGGCTGGACATCGCCGCCGGTGGCGGGCAGATCCTGGCCGGCGGCCTGCTGGTGGCGGGCCTCGCGGTGCTGGTGGAGCTGATCCTGGCCCTGGTCGAGCGGCTGGTCACCCCCCGTCCGTTGCGCGCCGCCCGCCGGGGCGCGAACCGGCGGGCGGCGGACGCCGTGGCCGGAGGGTGATTCCCACCACGCGATGACGATCCGGTGACAAAGCTCGCCCCAAGTTGTCGTACCCCCCCGGAGGATGTTGGCTGAGAAATCGCGGGCGAGCCGGTAGGAGGATCGCCCGTCGGACACGCGGCCGGCCCGAAGGGGTCGCGCCGGGACACGGAAGGCGGGCACACATGCGCGCACGTACACGGCTGGCCGTCGGCGCGGCGGCGGCCCTCACCGCCGCAGGGCTGCTGACCGGCTGCGGCAACGCCGGATCCTCCGGCACCGAGGCACCCCAGCAGGGCGCGAGCGGGGCGGGCTGCGCACCGGTCGCCGGCGACCAGCTGGTGGTTCTCGAGGACGACAAGAAGCTCCAGAACACCGACAACGTCATCCCGGCGGTCAACGCCGACGCGGCGAAGCCGGAGCTGCTCGCCGCGCTCGACAAGGTCTCCGCTGCGTTGGACACGCCGAAGCTGATCCAGCTCAACAAGGCGGTCGACGTCGACCGGAAGACCCCGAAGGTAGCGGCCGAGGAGTTCGCGTCGGCCAACAACGTGACCACCGGGATCGCCAAGGGGCCGGGCGGGCAGATCGTGGTCGGCGCCGGCAACTTCAGCGAGAGCCAGACCATCGCCGAGCTTTACCAGATCGCGCTCACCGCCGCCGGCTACCAGGTCCGGGTGCAGCAGATCGGCAGCCGCGAGCTCTACGAGCCGGCCCTGGAGAAGGGCGAGATCCAGGTGGTCCCGGAGTACGCGGCGACCATGGCCGAGTTCCTCAACACGAAGGCCAACGGGCAGAACGCCCAGCCGGTCTCCTCGCCGGACCTCGACAAGACCGTCACCGCGCTGAAGGCCAGCGGCGACAAGGTCGGCATCACCTTCGGCAAGCCGTCGGCCGCGCAGGACCAGAACGCCTTCGCGGTCACCAAGGCGTTCGGCGACAAGTATGGCGTCAGCACCCTCTCCGAGCTGGCCAGCAAGTGCTCCGGCACGGCGACCGTGCTGGCCGGGCCGCCCGAGTGCCCGCAGCGTCCGAAGTGCCAGGCCGGCCTGGTCCAGGTCTACAACTTCAACGCCGGCTCGTTCAGCTCGCTGGACGCCGGTGGCCCGCAGACCAAGAACGCGTTGAAGACCGGCAGCGCCAGCGTCGGCCTGGTCTTCTCCTCGGACGGCGCGTTGGCGAGCAGCTGACCCCGTCCGGGCGGTCATGACGCCCGACACCCGACGCCGGCCGGTCGCCGGTGGCCCCGTGCCACCGCCGACCGGCCGCGTCCGTTCGGGCGGCGATCCGGGCTCGCGACGACACGGGGGCGACCCGGCCACCGGCGCCGTGGTGAACGGTGGATGACCTCGGGTTCACGGGCCGGTGCGCGGGCGGGCCGGCGGTTCTGGGCCCGTTCCCACGGAAGGCAACTCTCGGTAGGCTGCACAGCCATGCCCGCCCCGGTCTCCCCCGACGCAAAGCGCAATTCGACGCCGCTGACCGTGCTGTTCTGGATCGGCGTGGCGCTGGCCCCGGTGGCGGCGCTGATCCTGCTGGTCGCGGACGGCAACGGCCCGCTGCGCTTCGCCGCGGTTCTCGCGATCCTGGCCGTGGTGCTGATCGGGCTGTCGATCGCGTTGCGCCCCGACGGCGAGGGTGGCCAGGCGCGCACCGAGGAACTGCTCGACGAGATGGAGCAGCTCCGTCACGAGCTGCGCGGCGAGATCGTGGCCGCCGCACAGCGCGGCAACCAGGCGCTCGACCAGGCCCAGCGGGCGCAGGAGGCAGTCGCCGCGGTGCGGCGCCGGCTCGAGGTGGCCGGCGGCGCCCCCTCGGGGGGCGAGGAGCCGCCCGGTGCCGGCCGGGCCCGGGTACCCGCCGCCGAGCCGGCCGAGGACGCCCCGGCGGGGCGGACCCGGGCCGTTGCCCAGGAGGACGGCTCCGGCCGGTGGGGACGGACCGAGTGGGAGGACGACGAGGACCGCGCCCCCCGCGCCCAGCCCACCCGCCACGGCGCCGACCGGCCCGCGTCCCCGCAGTACGGCGCCGACCGGCCCGCGTCCCCGCAGCACGGCGCCGACCGGTCCGCGTCCAGCCAGTACGGCACGGAGCGCCCGACCGCCGGACAGTACGGCGCGGAGCGCCCCGCCGGCGGGTACGGCGAGCGACCGGGGTCCGCCGGGGCCCACGGTGCGGAACGCCCCGCCGCCCAGGCCGGTGTCTACGGCGGCGTCGCGCAGTCCGCCGCGTACGGCGCCGCGCAGCCGGGCGTGTACGGTGCCGCGGCCCGCCCGGCGGAGCACGACGGACGCCCCGATCCGGCGCATCGCCAGGTCGGCATGGTCCGGCACACCGAGACGGTGCACGTCACCACCCGACACACGATCGTGGACGGGGGTCCGGCCGAGCCGTCCGGCGGCCGCTACGGCGGCGGGTACGCCGGCTCCTGGTCGCCCTCCGCGGACGAGCGTCCATGGGGCGCGGGCCGCTCCGACGAGCGCTCCTGGGCGGGAGCGGGCGCGGGATCGGGGCCGGAGGAGCGGTCCTGGTCCGGGTACGCCGGTCAGGACGAGCGCGCGCGCTCCGGCGACGAGCGGCAGTGGGGGGCGCAGTCCGGCCCGCGCGACGAGTCCGGCCGGGACGGGCAACGCGACGACCGGGGCTGGGCCGGCCGGCGGGACGAGCGGTGGTCCGGGGCCGGTGAGCAGCAGGGCTGGTCGGACCAGCCCGGAACGGGCGAGTCGGGCTGGAGCGCGCCGGCCGACCGGACCGGGCAGGACCAGGACCGGCCGGCACGGCCGGACGACACCGGTGAGTACTGGGCGCAGCTGCGCGCCGGGGACCGGTGGGCGTCGGTCCGGGACGACGAGAACGGCCGCGAACTGCGGGTCGGCGAGCGGCGCGCCGAGGTGCACGCCGACGCCACCGGCACCGAGTACCGGATGGCCGACCGGTGGGCCTCGGTCCGTCGTGAGGAGTCGCGCCGGGACCGCGAGGAGCCGCGCCGCGATTACGACGAGCCGCGCCGGGAGTACGACGCCTCGCGCCGGGAGTACGACGAGCCCCGCCGGGAGTACGGCCGGGGTGGGGACGAGGGCTGGCGGGGCGGTTGGGCCGAGCCGGAGGAGCGCCCGGCGCTACCCGCCGGCGGAGTGCCGGTGCCGGACGAGTGGCGGCCGCCGCGGCAGCGGGGATACCGGCCGGGGGCCGACGTGGAGCCGGAGCGGGTGGGTCGGCGGGCGCGGGTCGAGGAGGAGCACTACGGCTACCCGCCGCAGGACGACGTGCCGCGCGCCGGCGGGGCCCGTCCCGGCGACCGCTGGCGCTGACCGCCGAGGAAACCCGCCAACGCCGCACCGCCCGGGCACCGCGCGGTGGCGGCGACCGCTCGCGGCCGGCTACTTGTCGATGTCGCCGACCACGAAGAACATCGAGCCGAGGATGGCGATCAGGTCCGGCACCAGGCAGCCGGGGAGCAGCGTGGCCAGCGCCTGCACGTTCGCATACGACGCGGTGCGCAACTTCAACCGCCACGGCGTCTTCTCGCCCCGGGAGACCAGGTAGTAGCCGTTGATGCCGAGCGGGTTCTCGGTCCAGGCGTAGGTGTGCCCCTCGGGCGCCTTGACCACCTTCGGCAGCCGGGTGTTCACCGGCCCGCCGAGCCGGTCGACCCGGTCCAGGCACTGCTCGGCGAGGTCGAGCGATGCGTACACCTGGTCGAGCAGCACCTCGAACCGGGCGTGGCAGTCGCCGGCGGCGCGGGTCACCACCGGCACGTCCAGCTCCCCGTAGGCCAGGTAGGGATCGTCACGGCGCAGATCGAGGTCGAGCCCGGAGGCCCGGGCGACCGGGCCGGACGCGCCGAACGCGGCGGCGTCGGCGGCCGACAGCACCCCCACGCCGACGGTCCGGGCCAGAAAGATGTCGTTGCGCCGGATCAGGTCGTCCAGGTCGGGCATCCGCCGACGCACCTCGCCGATCGCCGCCCGCGCCCGGCCGGTCCAGCCGGACGGCACCTCCTCCTTCAACCCGCCCACCCGGTTGAACATGTAGTGGATCCGGCCTCCGGACACCTCCTCCATCGCCGCCTGGAGGGTCTCCCGCTCGCGGAACGCGTAGAACATCGGGGTGATCGCGCCGATCTCCAGCGGGTACGAGCCGAGGAACATCAGGTGGTTGAGCACCCGGTTCAGCTCCGCGAGCGCCATCCGCAGCCAGACGGCCCGCTCCGGCACCTCCAGACCCATCAGCCGTTCGACGGCGAGCACCACGCCCAGCTCGTTCGAGAACGCCGACAGCCAGTCGTGCCGGTTGGCCAGCACGATGATCTGCCGGTAGTCGCGTACCTCGAAGAGCTTCTCCGCGCCCCGGTGCATGTAGCCGACGACCGGCTCGGCCGAGACCACCCGCTCGCCGTCGAGGACGAGCTTCAGCCGCAGCACGCCGTGCGTCGACGGGTGCTGCGGGCCGATGTTGAGCACCATGTCGGTGCCCAGCTGCTGCCCGCCGGTGCCCGCCACCAGGCCGGCTCCGGTGCCGACGGTCAGCTCGCGGAGGTCCCCGGCGTCGGTGGTCATGCCCGTCATCGTGCCACGACCGCGTCCCACTCGACGCCGACCGGTTGCCGCAGCCACCAGTGCCCGCCGAGGCCGGCCGGGTCGGTCAGCTCGCCCACCGCCGACGCGGCGGCGAGCGCCCGGACGTACCCGGCCGGGTCGGTGGCGGCCAGGGCCAGCGGCGGTCGGCCGCCGTCCGCCCCGAGCGCCCGCAGCGCCTCCCGCTGCGACCTCAGGGAGTACGCACACCGTGCCACCCGCTCACCGGCGGAGGCGACCGAGTCCAGGGCGACGTGCGCGGTGACGTCGCAGGTCCCGTCGGGCACCGGTGGCACCTGCCGCCCGCCCCGGTACCCGGCCAGCGTCCCGTCGACCGGTCGATCCTGCCGCAGGTGTCCGTAGTCGACGGCCAACGCCAGCCCCCGCTCCACCCGCCCGACCGCGTTCGCCCAGGCCAGATCCCGACTCCGCCCGACCTCGGCCCGCGTCCCGGCCGCCGCCCCGGGCACGGGCCACCAGGTCGCGAGCCAGTCGTCGTCCTCCGGGCTGACCGGATCACCCACCGTCTCGGCGCCCGTCGCCGGGTCCACCAGCAGGTAGCGCCAGCCGCCCCCGGTATGCACGGCGACGTCGAGCGGCACGTTGTCCAGCCATTCGGTGGCCAGGAGCAGGCCGGTGATCCCGGCGGGAACCTCGGCCACCCAGTCGACGGTGTCGGGCAGGTCATCGGGCCGGGGAGCCAGCTCGACCGCGGTGAGCCGCAGCCGCGCCGCGAGCGGCGACCTGGTGGGTGACGGGCGGCCGGCGGCCGGAGCGGGAACCGTGTCGGCGGACCCCGCGGCGTCCTCGATCGCGGCACGAGACGCGATCGTGCGCAGCAGCTCCCCACGACCCGCCCCGACGTCGACCACGTCGAGCCGGGCCGGGTGGCCGAGCGCGGCGTCGACCTGGGCGAGGACGCGGAGCAGGGCGGCACCGAACGCCAGGGACGCGTGCACGCTGGTGCGGAAGTGGTCGGCCGGCCCGGGGCCGGCGACGAAGAAGCCGCCCGGGCCGTAGAGCGCCCGGTCCATCGCGTCCCGCCAGCGGATCGACATCAGGTCATCCATGGTCCCAGGGCCCGTCACCGTGCCGACCCTACGGGGGCTCCCGTCGCCGGGCGGTGAAGGTTTTCACATCCGTGTTTCGTTCCGGTTGCCCCGGCGCATACTTGCGATCGACCGGTACCCCTTCTCGAGGACTGGATCGTCGTCATGAGCGCACCGCTGCGCCCGCGTCCGGCCGCCCCTCGGCGGGCCGCCGTGACCGTGGGCCGCGCCCGTTCGGGCGCCCCGGCTCCCGCCTTTCCCCGTACCCTCACCGTCGGTGTCGTCGGCGCCGGCCGGGTGGGCGCCGTGCTGGGCGCCGCGCTCGCCGCCGCCGGTCACCGGGTGACGGCCGTCACCGGCGCGTCGACCGCGAGTCGCGCCCGCACCGCGCTGCTGCTGCCCTCCGTCCCGCGGCGCTCCACCACCGCGGTGGCCCGGTCCGCCACCGACCTGCTGCTGATCGCCGTGCCGGACGACGCGCTGGCCGGCGTGGTCGCCGCCCTGGCGGACAGCGGTGCCCTGCGCCCCGGCCAGTTGGTCGCACACACCTCCGGCGCGCACGGCCTCGACGTGCTCGCCCCGGCCGCCGCGGCCGGGGCCCACCCGCTGGCCCTGCACCCGGCGATGACCTTCACCGGTACGCCCGACGACCTCGACCGGCTCGCCGGCATCTCGTACGGGGTGACCGCACCGCCGGAGCTGCGCCCGCTGGCCGCCCGGCTGGTCGCCGACCTCGGCGGCGTGCCGGAGTGGATCGGCGAGGCGGACCGGCCGCTCTACCACGCGGCGCTGGCACACGGCGCCAACCACCTGGTGACCCTGGTCAACGAGGCGGCCGACCGGCTGCGCGACGCCGGGGTGACCCAGCCGGAGAAGGTGCTCGCCCCGCTGCTGCGGGCCGCGCTGGAGAACGCGCTGCGGCTCGGCGACGACGCGCTGACCGGCCCGGTCTCCCGGGGTGACGCCGGCACCGTCGAGCGGCACCTGGCCCGGCTCGCCGCGACCGCACCCGAGTCGGTCGCCCCGTACCTGGCGCTGGCCCGGCGTACCGCGGACCGGGCGATCGCCGCCGGCCGCCTGCGCCCGTCGGACGCCGCGTCGCTGCTCGGCGTCCTCGCCGACAGCCAGCGGGAGGTTGCGGCGTGACCGGTCCGGGAATGTCCGTGGACCGGGTCGCGCTGACGGACCGGGAGGTGGCCGCCGGATGGAGCTGGTGACGACACGCGAGGAGCTGGCCAAGGCGCGGGCCGCGCTGACCGGCACGGTCGGCGTGGTGATGACCATGGGGGCCCTGCACGACGGGCACGAGACGCTGCTGCGGGCGGCCCGGGAACAGGCCGACCACGTGCTGGTGACGATCTTCGTGAACCCGCTGCAGTTCGGGCCGAACGAGGACTTCGACCGCTATCCGCGTACCCTCGCCGACGACCTCGAGGTGTGCCGGCGGGCCGGCGCCGACGTGGTCTTCGCGCCGGGCCGGGAGGAGATGTACCCGGGGGGCGAGCCACGGGTCCGCGTCAACCCGGGTCCGCTGGGCGAGGAGTTGGAGGGGCACAGCCGCCCCGGCTTCTTCCACGGCGTGCTCACCGTGGTGCTGAAGCTGTTCCAGCTCACCCGCCCGGATGTCGCCTTCTTCGGTGAGAAGGACTACCAGCAGCTGACGCTGGTCCGGCGGATGGCGCGCGACCTCGACGTGCCGGTCCGGGTGGTCGGCGTGCCGACCGTGCGGGAGCCCGACGGGCTGGCCCGGTCCAGCCGCAACCGCTACCTCTCCGCCTCCGAGCGGGCGGCGGCGCTGAGCCTGTCGGCGGCCCTGCGCGCCGGGGCCGAGGCCGCCGAGCAGGGGCGGGACGCCGGCGCGGTGCTGGCCGCCGCGCACGCCGCGTTCGGCGCCGGTGCGCCCGGTGCGGAGCTGGACTACCTGGTCCTCACCGACCCGGAACTGGAGCCGGGACCGGTCAGCGGGCCGGCTCGGCTGCTCGTCGCGGCCTGGGTCGGCAGAACCCGGCTGATCGACAACGCGCCGATCCTGCTCACCCCCCGAACCTGAACCCCGCACGCCGCACGAAAGGCACTTCCCGATGCTGCGAACGATGCTCAAGTCGAAGATCCACCGGGCCACGGTGACGCAGGCCGACTTGCACTACGTCGGCTCGGTCACGGTGGACCAGGATCTGCTCGACGCCGCCGACCTGCTCGCCGGCGAGCAGGTTGCGATTGTGGACATCACCAACGGGGCGCGGCTGGAGACGTACGTGATCCCGGGTGAGCGGGGCAGCGGCGTGATCGGCATCAACGGCGCCGCCGCGCACCTCGTGCACCCCGGTGACCTGGTCATCCTGATCTCGTACGGGCAGATGGACGACGCCGAGGCGCGGACCCACCAACCCCGGGTGGTGCACGTCGACGCGGACAACCGGATCGTCGATCTGACCGCCGACCCGGCGACGGCGGCCCCCGGCACCGCCGGCAACCCCGTCCCCAACCCCCTCGCCGCGGTCTGACCCCACCACCGGCTCCCGCGATCTTGCACTTTCGGCCCCCGGTATGGGGCAGTCGTCCGGATTTGCCGGGGCGGCAGTGCAAGATCGGCGGGGATCGGGGGGACTGGGGGCCGCGAATGCGGTCTGTCACCCTGGCGTCATTCCTGGTTACCCTTGTCACACCCGTCGCGAGGCGGGCGGTGGCTGGGGGAGGCCGCGATGCGCCGTTCGTTGACCATCCTGCTCGCGGTCGCCACCACCGTGGTCCTGCTGACCGCGTGCGCCGCGACGGGTGACGGCGACGGCGACCTGGCCGACGATTGGCCGGCGCTGCCGGTCGCGGCGGCGTTCACCCCGGCCGCCGGAGTGTGCCAGGCGGGCGACTTCACCGACGTGGTGACGCTCTCGGCCTACCAGCCGGTCGACTGCCGCCAGCCGCACCGGGTGGAGACCGTGCACGTGGGGGCGTTCCCGGTGGAGTGGCCTGCCCCGCCGGCCGGTGGCTCCGCCCAACTGCGGGGCGCGTTCGCCGACTGCGACGCCCGGGCCGTCGGCTACCTGGGCGACGACTGGCGGGCCGCCCGCCTGCGGCTCTCGGTCGCGCTTCCGTCCGGCCCCGGATGGGCGGCCGGCTCACGCTGGTACCGCTGCGACGTCTCCGAGGTGACCACCGTCGAGGCGGCGGCGACCGTGGTCACCCGCACCGGCAGCCTGCGCGACGTGCTGAAGGGCGCGTCCTCGCTGCGGCTGGGCTGCCAGCAGACCCGCTCCGGCGCGGGTGGCGGCGTGCAGACACTGCTGCCGGTCGAGTGCGCCACCCGGCACGACGCCGAGTTCGTCGGGGTGTGGCGGGCACCGGACGGCCCATACCCGACCCGGGACGCCGACTGGGTCCCGCTCTACGACGGGTGCCGCGCGGTGCTGGGCCGGTACGTCGGTGTACCCGTCGACACCGACCTCCACTACCGCAGCGGCGTGGTGGTCCGCCCGCCCGCCGCCGGCCGCTGGCGGGTCGGTGACCGGGGTGTGCGCTGCTACCTCTGGCTCAGCGACCGGGCGGTGAGCGCCTCGCTGAAGGGCGCCGGCCCGGCCGGCCTGCCGGTCCGCACCCGGTGATGTCGGGCGCCGCGCCCGGCGTCCCGGTGCGCGCCGACGCCGGCCACCCGAATGGGTGCGGACGGGGTAGCCCAAACCACTCGTCCCGCCCCCGCCGCCTCTCCTGAGCGTCCTTCGCGGTTGACTGTGTTCATGGACCTACCGACCGTCGACCTGCCGGCTCTGCCGGCCCTACCGAGCCTGCTGGCCGCGCCCGCGCCCGGTTGGGTGGAGACCACCGACGTGATCGTGGTCGGCTCCGGCGTGGCCGGCCTGACGGCGGCGCTGCACCTGCGCGAGGCGGGCCTGCACGTCACCGTCGTCACCAAGGTCAACATCGATGACGGCTCGACCCGCTGGGCGCAGGGCGGCATCGCCGCGGTGCTCGACCCGACGGACACGCCGGCGGCGCACGCCTTCGACACCGAGGTCGCCGGCGTCGGGCTGAGCGACCCGGCGGCGGTCCGCGTGCTGGTGGAGGAGGGGCCGACGCGGCTGCGCGAGCTGATGCGGATCGGCGCCGAGTTCGACCGGAACCCGGACGGCTCGCTGATGCTCACCCGGGAGGGCGGGCACCGGGCGGACCGCATCGTGCACGCCGGCGGCGACGCCACCGGCGCCGAGGTGCAGCGCGCGCTGCACGCCGCGGTCCGCCGCGACCCCTGGATCCGGCTGGTCGAGCACGCCCTGGTGCTGGACCTGCTGCGCGCGCCCGGCGACGGTCCGGGCGGGCTCGGCCCGGCCTGCGGGATCACCCTGCACGTGCTCGGTGAGGGCAGTGAGGACGGTGTCGGCGCCCTGCTGGCCCGGGCCGTGGTGCTGGCGACCGGCGGGATGGGTCAGATCTTCGCGGCCACCACCAACCCGGCCGTCTCGACCGGCGACGGGGTGGCGCTGGCGATGCGGGCCGGCGCGGCGGTGACCGACGTGGAGTTCGTCCAGTTCCACCCGACCGCGCTGATCGTGCCAGAGGCCGCCGGGGTGCCCGGCGTCGGCCGCGCCCAGCAGCCGCTGGTCTCGGAGGCGCTGCGCGGCGAGGGCGCCTACCTGGTGGACGCCGACGGCAAGCGGTTCATGGTCGGCCAGCACGAGCTGGCCGAGCTGGCCCCGCGG
This sequence comes from Micromonospora sp. WMMD812, assembly GCF_027497215.1. Taxonomy (NCBI): domain Bacteria; kingdom Bacillati; phylum Actinomycetota; class Actinomycetes; order Micromonosporales; family Micromonosporaceae; genus Micromonospora; species Micromonospora sp. WMMD812. The sequence continues at coordinate 5,026,500 of NZ_CP114904.1, forward strand.
GACGTGGTGGCCAAGGGCATCCACCGGGTGCTGCTCGCCACCGGCGCGGACCACGTCCACCTCGACGCCCGGCACCTGGGTGGGGACTTCCTGGCCCGGCGCTTCCCGACCATCGTGGCGTCCTGCCTGGCCATCGGGGTCGACCCGGCCACCGACCTGATCCCGGTGGCGCCCGCCGCGCACTACGCCTCCGGTGGCGTCCGTACGGACCTGCACGGCCGCACCTCCATCCCGGGGCTGTACGCCTGCGGCGAGGTCGCCTGCACCGGCGTGCACGGCGCGAACCGGCTGGCCAGCAACTCGCTGCTGGAAGGGCTGGTCTTCTCGCGCCGGATCGCCGAGGACATCGCCGCCGGCCTGCCCGAGCAGGCCCGGCCGGCGGAGACCGGAGCGTGGGTCGGCGGCGCGGGCTGGGTGGTCCCGGCCGAGGTGACGCCGGCGCTGCAACGCGCGATGACCCGGGGCGCCGGGGTGCTCCGCTCGGCGGAGACGCTCGCCGCGACGGCCGGCGCGCTGACCGACCTCGGCACCGGGCGTGGCCGGCCGCGTACGGCGGATTGGGAGGCGACGAACCTGCTCACCGTCGCGTCGGCGCTGGTCGCCGCCGCGTACGTCCGGCAGGAGACCCGCGGGTGCCACTGGCGGGAGGATTTCCCGACGGCCGACGACCGGTGGCTGGGTCACCTGGTCGAGGCGGTCGGGGCGCAGGGCCGGTTGACGCAGCAGTGGGAGGAGAAGCCATGAGGGACTCGACGGAGCAGGCGCTGCGGGCCGGTGGCCTGGACCCGGCCGAGGTGCGTCGGGTGATCGTGAACGCGCTCACCGAGGACCTAGGCCCGGACTTCCTCGACGTCACCAGCGTCGCCACCATCCCGGCCGAGCAGGCCGACACCGCCGACCTGGTGGCCCGCGCCGACGGTGTGGTGGCCGGGCTGGCCGTGGCCGCCGCGGTCTTCGAGCTGGTCGGTGAGGTGACCGGCACCGACCGCACGGTCGCGGTGTCGCTGGTGGCCACCGACGGCGCGCGGGTGGCCCGCGGCGACGTGCTCGCGACGGTGACCGGGCCGACCCGGCTGCTCCTCACCGCCGAGCGGACCGCACTCAACCTGCTCTGCCGGATGTCCGGGGTGGCCACCCACACCCGGGCCTGGGCGGACGCGCTGGCGGGTACGAAGGCGATGGTCCTGGACACCCGGAAGACCACGCCCGGCCTGCGCGCCCTGGAGAAGTACGCGGTGCGGGCCGGCGGCGGCACCAACAAGCGGCTGGGCCTCTACGACGTGGCCATGATCAAGGACAACCACAAGCTCGCCGCGGGCGGCATCACCCCGGCCTACCGCCGGGTCCGGCAGGCGTTCCCCGAGGTGCCGGTGCAGGTCGAGGTGACCACCGTGGCCGAGGCGGTGGAGGCGGTGGACGCCGGCGCGGACTTCCTGCTCTGCGACAACATGACCCCGGAGGAGCTGGTCGAGGTGGTGGCGGCCGTCGGCGACCGGGCCGAGCTGGAGGCCACCGGCGGGCTCACCCTGGCGGTGGCCGCCCGGTACGCCGCGACCGGCGTCGACTTCCTGTCGGTGGGCGCGCTGACCCACTCGTCGCCGATCCTCGACATCGCGATGGACCTGCGTACCGAATGAGCGGGTGGTTTGGGCGCGGACGGTGCCGCGGGCACGGCGGGGCGCGGACGGTGCCGCGTGGGGCGGTCAGACGGTCGTGAGCGTGCTGCTCGCCAGGTTGAAGATCACCCGGCTCTCGGTGTCCTGCCGGCTGTCCAGGCCGTACTTCGCCCGGAACAGTTCGAGCACCCGGTTGTAGACCTCCGGGGCCAGCTCGTCCGCCTCGCCGATGGTGAAGACCTCGCCGTCGGCCTCCGGCCGGTCCAGCACCACGCTGAGCCCGGCCAGCCCGTGCCGGGCGACGTTGCGGACCAGGTCGGTGCCGGCGATGTACCAGTCGCCGTCGGAGCGTACGTAGAGCGCCTCGCAGGTCTCCAGGTCGCGCCCGCCCTGCCGGAGGCAGAGCCGCAGGCTGAGGCAGGCCGCCAGGTCCTGCACCGGCGCGGTCTCCCACAGCTCGCCGAACCGGTCGTCGACGAACTCGCCCAGCGGCGTGGAGACGAACGCCTCGATCTGCTGGGTGTCGAAGGTGCTGCCCTGCACGGGGAAGAAGGAGATGAACGCCTTGCCGTCCCAGCGGTACATCTGCACCGAGGGCGCGGCGCTGTAGACCCGCACCTGGAGCCGGGCGCGGACCGACTCCGGTAGCTCCTCGTGCAGCCGGGCCAGGTGCCACAGGTTGTTCAGGATCGCCACCGAGGCGTCCCGGCGGCGCAGCTCCGCGCCGCGCAGCCGGACCGCCGGGGAGTCCGGGTCGAGCAGCAGCATCCGGACCGTCGCGCCGTTGGCCAGCGCGGAGCGCAGCGCCGAGACGAACCGGTTGGCGTACGGGCCCTCCAGCATGCTGGTCCACGTCTCCAGGATCGCCACCAGCTCCCGGGACCGGGCCACCCGCTCGATGAGCGCGTCCCGGTCGAGCCGGGGGTGCTCGATGATGCTCGCGGTCTGAAGCTCGCGGAAGAGCGGGTTGAGCACCACGTACGTCAGCAGCGTCATGATCAGCGCGGCGCCGATGTTGAGGTAGAGCTCGCCGGCGAAGCTCGTCGAGTCGTGCCGGGACGCCTGCACGATCATCCAGCCGGCGCCGCCGGCCAGGGCGGCGAGCACGAGCACGTGCCGCCGGCGCCGGCGCAGGGTGTTGCGCCCGCGCGCCCACCACATCCCCGACATGCCCGCTCCCCGTCCGCCCGCGCCGTGGATCGACCCATGTTCATGCCGCAATGCGACCAGGATACGGGCCGTCGGCCGGTCCGCACCCGCCCGGACGGTCGTTGTCTAGGCTGCGTGCGTGCTGCTCTGCATCGACATCGGAAACACCAACACCGTGCTGGCGACCTTCGACGGCGACAAGCTGGTGCACTCCTGGCGGATCAAGACCGATGCCCGGTCGACCGCGGACGAGCTGGGGCTGATGTTCCGCGGCCTGCTCGCCGGGGACGCGGTCGAGATCACCGGGGTGGCCGCCTGTTCCACGGTGCCGGCGGCGCTGCGCTCGCTGCGCACCATGCTGGCCCGCTACTACGGCGAGCTGCCCAGCGTCATCGTCGAGCCGGGGGTACGCACCGGTGTGCAGCTGGCCATCGACAACCCGAAGGAGGTCGGGGCCGACCGGGTGGTGAACACGCTGGCCGCGTACACCCTCTACGGCGGGCCGTGCATCGTGGTCGACTTCGGCACCACCACCAACTTCGACGTGATCAGCGGTCGGGGCGAGTTCCTCGGCGGCGCCTTCGCCCCGGGCATCGAGATCTCCTTCGACGCGCTCGCCGCCCGCGCGGCCCAGCTGCGCAAGGTCGAGGCGACCCGGCCCCGCTCGGTGATCGGCAAGAACACCGTCGAGTGCCTCCAGTCCGGCCTGTACTTCGGCTTCGCCGGCCAGGTGGACCGGATCGTCGAGCGGATGAGCGAGGAGCTGGGCGAGGTGAAGGCGGTGATCGCCACCGGAGGGCTCGCCTCGCTGGTGATCAACGAGTGCCGGACGATCACCCACCACGAGCCGATGATCACGCTGATCGGCCTGCGGATGGTCTACGAGCGCAACGTCTGACCTCGGGCGCCGCCGGGCCGCCGCGTCGCGCGGACACCGCCCGCGGCCGTCGGGGGTCGGCGCCGCGCGGGGCTCAGCGCCGCCGGGCGCGCAGCACGATCGTCCGGTACGGCAGCTCGACCGTCTCCCGGCCGGCCAGGTCGGGGTGAGTGCCCAGCAGGTCGCGCAGCTCGCGGTCGACCCTCCGCTGATCGTCGGGCGACGCGGTCAGGTAGTAGGAGCGGGTCCGGATCATTCCGACCACCTCGTCCGGGGCGAGGGTGGTGCGGTGCGCGAACTCGCCCACCTCGACCGGCCCGAACGCCGGGCCGAAGTCGGCGTACTTCTCGACCACGTTTCCGGAGTTGTCGCCCAGGTGCGCGATCCGGCCCAGCTCCGCCACCCAGCCGACTCGTTCGTCACGGGTGTTCCAGACCGGGGCGAACGTGCCGCCGGGGCGGAGCACCCGGGCGATCTCGGCGTGCGCCGGCTCCTTGTCGAACCAGTGGTACGCCTGGCCGACCAGCACCGCGTCCACCGAGCCGTCGGGCAGCGGCACGGCCTCGGCGCTGCCGGCCAGCGGCGTCGTACCCGGGGTGGCGGCGCCGAGCTGCGTCCGCATGCCGGCGTCCGGCTCCACGGGCACCACCTCGTGGCCGAGGGCCAGCACCGCGCGGGTCAGGATCCCGGTGCCCGCGCCGAGGTCGACGACCCGGGCGCGCCCGCCGGCGTCGGCCACACCGTCCAGGGCCCAGCGCACGGCCGCTTCCGGGTAACGCGGGCGAAACCGGTCGTATTCGGCTGCGGCGACGCCGAACGAGAGAGCCTGAGTGTGATCGACCATGACGGGCAGGTTATCCGGTAACGGCCCGCTGGGGGCTTGAGTACGCTCGGGCCTGACCCCCCGTATCTCCGTGACGAGGAAGCGTGCCGTGACCGAGCAGAACGCCCTGCCAGTGGACCCCGCCGACGACCTTCCCGAGCAGATGAAGGTCCGCCGGGAGAAGCGGGACCGGATGCTCGCCGACGGCGTCGAGCCCTACCCGGTGGGCTTCCCCCGGACCGACACCCTCGCCGAGATCCGCGCCCGTTACGCGGACCTGCCGACCGACACCGCCACCGGCGACCGGGCCTCGGTCACCGGTCGGGTGATCTTCGTACGGAACACGGGCAAGCTCTGCTTCGCGACCCTACGGGACGGCGACGGGACCGAACTCCAGGCGATGCTCTCGCTGGACCGGGTCGGGTCGGAGCGGCTGGAGGACTGGAAGCGGCTCGTCGACCTCGGCGACCACGTCGGCGTCACCGGCGAGGTGATCACCAGCCGCCGGGGCGAGCTGTCGGTGCTGGTCGAGGAGTGGGCGGTCACCGCCAAGGCGCTGCGCCCGCTGCCGGTCGCCCACAAGCCGCTCTCCGAGGAGGCCCGGGTCCGCCAGCGGTACGTCGACCTGGTCGTCCGGCCGCAGGCCCGGCAGATGGTCCGCACCCGCGCGGCGGCCGTCCGCAGCCTGCGCGACTCGCTGCACGCCCGCGACTTCGTCGAGGTCGAGACCCCGATGCTGCAGTTGCTGCACGGCGGCGCGGCGGCCCGCCCATTCGTGACCCACAGCAATGCGTTGAACACCGATCTGTATCTGCGAATCGCTCCGGAACTGTTTCTGAAGCGGGCCGTGGTCGGTGGCGTCGACCGGGTCTTCGAGATCAACCGCAACTTCCGGAATGAGGGCGTCGACTCTTCGCACTCTCCCGAGTTCGCGATGCTGGAGACCTACCAGGCGTACGGCGACTACGACACGATGGCCGAGCTGACCCGCAATCTCGTGCAACAGGCCGCGATCGCGGTGAGCGGGTCGACGGTCGTGACCCACGCCGACGGGCAGGAGTTCGACCTGGGCGGCGAGTGGCGGTCGGTGACGCTGTTCGGCGTGCTTTCCGAGGCGCTCGGCGAGGAGGTCACGGTCGGCACCGATCGCGCCCGCCTGGTGGAGTACGCCGACAAGGTGGGAATGGCCGTCGACCCGAAGTGGGGGCCGGGCAAGCTCGCCGAGGAACTGTTCGAGGAACTGGTCGTGCCGGGCCTGCGGGCTCCCACCTTCGTGCGGGACTACCCGGAGGAGACCAGCCCGCTGACCCGGGCGCACCGCAGCGAGCCGGGCCTGGCCGAGAAGTGGGACCTCTACGTCCTCGGCTTCGAGCTCGGCACCGCGTACTCCGAGCTGGTCGACCCTGTCGTGCAGCGGGAGCGGCTGGTGGCCCAGGCGCAGCTGGCCGCCCGCGGCGACGACGAGGCGATGCGGCTCGACGAGGACTTTCTCCGGGCGATGGAGTACGGAATGCCGCCGGCCGGCGGTATGGGAATGGGAATCGACCGGCTGTTGATGGCACTCACCGGGCTGGGAATTCGGGAAACGATCCTGTTCCCGTTGGTCCGGCCGGAGTAGTCGACGGTCGCCGCCGGGTCGTCATACCGCATCCTATTGACGCGACGAGCGTCGCGCGGGTTATTGTGCTTGCGAGTTAGCAGGAGCACCCTGCTCGAAAGGAATGTGGGACGTGGCCAAGCAGATCATTCACAAGCTGGTCGATGACCTGGACGGCGGGGACGCGGACGAGACGGTCAAGTTCGCGCTGGACGGCGTCCAGTACGAGATCGACCTGTCGAGTGCGAACGCCGAAAAATTGCGTGACGTTTTCGCGCCGTACGTGGGCGCCGGCACCAAGGTCGGCCGGGGCGGCGTGGTGGTCGGTGGCCGGGCGGCACGGGGCCGGGGCGGCGCCACCGCCGACCGGGAGCAGAACAAGGCCATCCGGGAGTGGGCCAAGAAGGCCGGTAAGGACATCTCCGACCGGGGCCGGATCCCGCAGGAGATCGTCGACGAGTTCCACGCCCGGCGCTGACCGAGGCGACCGCACGGGCGACCCGACGCCGGGCCGGAGGACGTCTCCGGGCCGGCGTCGCCGTGTTCCGGGCCCGTCGTCCGGTCCGGCGTACCGGGGGCCCGGAGTTGCCGCGCACTCCCCGCCGGGCGTCACGGCCGCCCAGGGCTCCCGCCGAACGGTCCGTCCCGGCGGTCCCCTTCGTCCCGGCGGTCCCAGCGGTCACATCGGTCCCGCGTGCCCCAGGGCCGCTCGGTGTAACGGGTCGGGACCGGGAAGAAAGCCCCCGCGGCCGGCGTTGTCCACAGCCGGTGGAGATTCCCTCCACAGCCTGTGGATGACTCCCGGTGGCCCGTCAGCGGGCCACGCCGACGCGGATCCGCCCCGGAGGGGGCGCGGACGGCCCCGTCCACGGGCGGGCCGAATTTCGCTTTACGCGTAGCGCTCGAGGTACCGGAACACCTTCTGAGCGCGCACGGTTGTGCAAAACGACGCGTACCCGGCTCCTGCCGGAGACACACGACCTCAGCTGAGTCGGTCCGCGGCGATAGAGTAATGAGGCACGGACGCCCGTCCCGGACGTCCGCGCACCGGCCCCGCCAAGATCTTTGACCATCAAGGCGCACGGCACGTGAGGAGCACGAGGGCATGTTCGAGCGGTTCACCGACCGAGCGCGACGGGTTGTCGTCCTGGCCCAGGAAGAGGCCCGGATGCTCAACCACAACTACATCGGTACGGAACACATCCTGCTGGGCCTGATCCACGAGGGTGAGGGCGTCGCCGCCAAGGCTCTGGAGAGCCTCGGCATCTCCCTGGAGGGCGTCCGGCAGCAGGTCGAGGAGATCATCGGCCAGGGCCAGCAGGCGCCGAGCGGGCACATCCCGTTCACGCCGCGGGCCAAGAAGGTGTTGGAGCTGTCGCTGCGCGAGGCGCTGCAGCTCGGCCACAACTACATCGGCACGGAGCACATCCTGCTCGGTCTGATCCGCGAGGGTGAGGGCGTCGCCGCCCAGGTGCTGGTCAAGCTCGGCGCGGACCTGAACCGGGTCCGCCAGCAGGTGATCCAGCTGCTCTCCGGCTACCAGGGCAAGGAGCCGGCCGCGGCGGGCGCCGCGGCGGGCGAGGCCGCGCCGTCGACCAGCCTCGTGCTGGACCAGTTCGGCCGCAACCTGACCCAGGCCGCCCGCGAGGGCAAGCTCGACCCGGTCATCGGGCGCGAGAAGGAAATCGAGCGGGTCATGCAGGTGCTCTCCCGCCGCACCAAGAACAACCCGGTCCTGATCGGTGAGCCCGGCGTCGGCAAGACCGCCGTGGTGGAGGGGCTGTCCCAGAAGATCATCAAGGGCGAGGTGCCCGAGACGCTGAAGGACAAGCAGCTCTACACGCTCGACCTAGGTGCGCTGGTCGCCGGTTCCCGCTACCGCGGTGACTTCGAGGAGCGCCTCAAGAAGGTGCTCAAGGAGATCCGCACCCGGGGCGACATCATCCTGTTCATCGACGAGATCCACACCCTGGTGGGTGCGGGTGCCGCCGAGGGCGCGATCGACGCGGCGAGCATCCTCAAGCCGATGCTGGCCCGCGGCGAGCTGCAGACCATCGGTGCCACGACCCTCGACGAATACCGCAAGCACCTGGAGAAGGACGCCGCGCTCGAGCGCCGGTTCCAGCCGATCCAGGTGGGTGAGCCCTCGCTGGCCCACACCATCGAGATCCTCAAGGGGCTGCGCGACCGCTACGAGGCGCACCACCGGGTGAGCATCACCGACGCCGCGCTGGTGGCTGCCGCCACCCTGGCCGACCGGTACATCTCCGACCGCTTCCTGCCGGACAAGGCGATCGACCTGATCGACGAGGCCGGCGCCCGGATGCGGATCCGCCGGATGACCGCGCCGCCAGACCTGCGCGACTTCGACGAGCGGATCGCCCAGGTCCGTCGCGACAAGGAGTCCGCGATCGACGCGCAGGACTTCGAGCGCGCCGCCCAGCTGCGCGACAAGGAGAAGCAGCTCCTTGGCCAGAAGGCGCAGCGGGAGAAGGAGTGGAAGGCCGGTGACCTGGACGTCGTCAGCGAGGTGGACGACGAGCAGATCGCCGAGGTGCTCGGCAACTGGACCGGCATCCCGGTCTACAAGCTGACCGAGGAGGAGACCTCGCGCCTGCTGCGCATGGAGGACGAGCTGCACAAGCGCGTCATCGGCCAGGAGGACGCGGTCAAGGCGGTCTCGAAGGCCATCCGGCGTACCCGCGCCGGCCTGAAGGACCCGAAGCGTCCCTCGGGCTCGTTCATCTTCGCCGGCCCGTCCGGCGTGGGTAAGACCGAGCTCTCCAAGGCGCTGGCCGAGTTCCTGTTCGGCAGCGAGGACGCCCTCATCCAGCTGGACATGTCCGAGTTCCACGACCGCTACACGGTCTCCCGGCTGGTGGGTGCCCCTCCCGGCTACGTCGGCTACGACGAGGGCGGGCAGCTGACCGAGAAGGTGCGGCGTCGGCCGTTCTCGGTGGTCCTCTTCGACGAGATCGAGAAGGCCCACCCGGACGTGTTCAACACGCTGCTCCAGATCCTGGAGGACGGTCGGCTCACCGACGGTCAGGGTCGGATCGTGGACTTCAAGAACACGGTCATCATCCTGACCACCAACCTCGGCACGCGGGACGTCGCCAAGGCGGTGTCGCTCGGCTTCCAGGCGTCGGAGGACTCCGAGTCCAACTACGACCGGATGAAGCAGAAGGTCAACGACGAGCTCAAGCAGCACTTCCGGCCTGAGTTCCTCAACCGGATCGACGACACCATCGTCTTCCACCAGCTGCGCGAGAACGAGATCCTCTCGATCGTGGACATCATGATCTCGCGGATCGAGACGCAGCTGCGCAACAAGGACATGGGCCTGGAGCTGACCGACAACGCCAAGAAGTACCTGGCGAAGAAGGGCTTCGACCCGGTGCTCGGTGCGCGTCCGCTGCGTCGCACGATCCAGCGCGACATCGAGGACAACCTGTCCGAGCGGATCCTCTTCAACGAGCTGACCCCGGGTCAGATCGTGGTGGTGGACTGCGAGGGCGACCCGAGCAACATCGACAAGTCCAAGCTCGTCTTCCGAGGCGCGGACAAGCCGGTCACCGTGCCGGACGCCGTCCCCGCCGACCTCGGCGGCACCGCGGCCGCCGCGGGCGCGGACGAGTAGGGGCAACGGCATCAGGGGCGGGGCCCCGGCGGTGAAAGCCGCCGGGGCCCCGCCTTTTCCGCTCTCCGGGCGCCGGCCGACGCCGCCCGCGCGGCCTGATGGTCGACTCGGCATCAAGGAGGTCGGAGTGTCGGGCCGGCCCGGACACCCCGACCTCAGGGAAGCCGAGTCGATCAGACGGCCGGGCGCGGCCAGGGGCACGGCCGGATGGGCGCGCTGGGCTGGCGGGCGTACCCGGCCAGGCGGGCGTACCTGGTCAGGTGGGCGCCGCGGGCGGTGGGGAAGGTCAGTGGGTCAGGTCGGGGACCGGTAGGGACGGGCCGTCGCCGACGAGGCGGAACGCGTCCGCGCCGACCGGCTCCACCAGACCGTCCTGGACCAGCCCGGCGAGCGCCCGGGCGCGCTGGACGTCGTCGGCCCACACCTGGTCGAGTCGCTGGTGCGGCACCGGGCCGGTGGCCTCGCGCAGCACCCCGAGCAGAAGGCCGCGGACCTGCCGGTCAGTGCCGACGTACCGCTGCGGTCGTCGGGTGGGGCCGGCCGGCGCCTGCTGTCCGGACGCGCGCCACGCGCAGATCGACTCGACGGGGCAGCGGTCGCAGCGGGGCGCCCGGGCGGTGCAGACCATCGCGCCCAGCTCCATGAAGGCCGCGCTGGCCAGGGCCGCCGCGGTCGGCTCGGCGGGCAGCAGCTCCTCGGTGGCGACCAGGTCGGCGGGGCGGGTGGCCGGGCCGGCGTCCGGTTCGCCGGCGACGGCCCGGCAGACCACCCGGCGTACGTTCGTGTCGACGATCGGGTGCCGCTGCCCGTACGCGAACGCGGCGACCGCCCGGGCGGTGTACGTGCCGACGCCCGGCAGGGCCAGCAGGTGGTCCAGCCGGTCCGGGACCTCCCCGCCGTGCCGCTCCACGATCGCGACCGCGCACTCGCGCAGCCGCAGCGCTCGGCGCGGGTAGCCGAGCCGGCCCCACATCCGGATCGCCTCGGCCGGGCTGTCCGCCGCGAGCGCGGCGGGCACCGGCCACCGGGCCAGCCACGCCTCCCAGGCCGGCAGCACCCGGACCACCGGTGTCTGCTGGAGCATGACCTCGCTGACCAGGATGGCCCAGGCGCCGACGTCCGGCTTGCGCCACGGCAGGTCGCGGGCGTTCTCCTCGTACCAGCGGCTGACCACGGTGGCGAACGTCGGCTCAGTCATCGTGCCGCCGATGATGTCACGCGGCACGATCCCGGAGGATGGGCGGGCCGGGCGGGGCGGCGCGGGTGCCGGCGGCGGATCGGGCAGAATGCCCGGATGAACGAGCTCGCGATCACCGTCATCGGCCGGGACCGGCCGGGCATCGTCGCCGACGTCGCCGAGGTGCTCGCCCGGCTGGGCGCGAACCTGACCGACAGCACGATGACCCGGCTGCGCGGACACTTCGCGATGACGCTGGTCTGCGTCGGCCCGGCCGCCGCCGACGTCGAGGCCGCGCTGGCGCCGCTCGCCGCCGGCGGCCAGCTGTTGGCGACCGTACGCGCGGTCACCCCGGACGGCGAGGTGGCGCCGGGCGGTGAACCGTACGTGATGGCGGTGCACGGGGCCGACCGGATGGGCATCGTCGCGGCGATGACCCGGGTGCTCGCCGACGCGGGGGGCAACGTCACCGACCTGAGCACGCGGCTGGCCGGCTCGCTCTACGTGGTGGTCGCCGAGGTCGACCTGCGGCCCGGCACGGCCGACGAGCTGGCCGGCCGGCTGGCCCGGGCCGCCGCCGACCTGGGCGTCGAGGTCACCCTCCGGCCGGCGGATCCGGACCTGCTGTGACGGGCGAGGCGCGCGACCCGGACGCCGCCGGCACCGGCGAGGAGTACGCCGGGCTCGGCGACTGGACACCGGAGACGCTGACCGTGCCCGGCGAGGTCCGGCCGGTGGTCGCCGCCCCGCACCCGGTGCTCAGCCGGGCCGGCGGCGAGGTCGACCCGACCTCGACGGAGACCGTACGGCTGGCCGCCGACCTGATCGCCACCATGCGGGTCGCGCCCGGCTGTGTCGGCTTGGCGGCTCCGCAGATCGGCGTGGGCGCCCGCGTGTTCGCGGTCGACGTGACCGGTCATCCGAAGGCGGTCACCGTGCACGGCACCTTCGTGCTCTGCAATGCCCGGGTGGTCGAGGCGACCCGCTGGAAGCCGGGCCGGGAGGGGTGCATGTCGGTGCCCGACCTGACCGGGGACGTCAAGCGGGCCAGCCGGTTGGTGGTCGAGGCGGAGCTGCCGGGGACCGGCAAGCAGGTGCGACTGGTCACCGACGGTTTCGAGGCGCGGGCCCTTCAGCACGAGATCGACCACTGCGCCGGGCTGCTGTTCCTGGACCGGGTGGCCGGCGCGCACGCCGTCTACCAGCGCAAGGTCTACCTCTGACCGGGGTGCGCCGAGCCGCTTTGATCGTCGACAGTGGACGCGGGCGGCACCGGGCCCGGTCGACGCTCCGGCGCGTCGCGTCGGCTGCTGGCCCGCGCGCGGCTACGGTGGGGGCATCATGCGTCTGACGGTCGGCCCCCTGCCACCCGCCGTGTACTGGCGGCGTCGCGCCGTCGTCCTCGGAGCGGGGCTTCTCTTCCTGATTGTCCTGCTCTACTCGTGCACCGGGTCGGGCAACGGCGGCGACGCACCGCGGGCCGGGTCGACCTCGTCGGCCACCCCGGGGCCGACGGGCTCGGTGCTCACCCCGCAGACCGGGACGCCGCCGCCGGAGGGGGCGGACGGACCCGAGGGGGAGAAGCCGTCCAGCAGCCCGTCCACGTCGCCGACCTCGGAGGCGCCGGCGGCGCCGGCCGGCGGCACGGTCGACGACGGCACCTGCACCGATGCCGAGATCACGGTGACCCCGGTGGCGCTGCCCTCCTCGGCGCAGCGTGGCGCAGCGGTCGACCTGCAGCTCAAGATCAAGAACAAGTCCGACCGGACGTGCAGCCGGGACGTCGGCGCCGACCTTCAGGAGTTGTTCATCAAGGCCGGTGCCGAGAAGGTCTGGTCGTCGGACACCTGTGGCACCGGCAAGGGCAACGACGTGCAGTCGTTCACCCCGGGCTTCGAGCGGTCCTATCAGGTGGGGTGGAACGGCCGGGACGCCAGCCGGTGCGCGAACGGCGTGGCCAACGGGCCTCAGCCGCCGGCCGGGGCGTACCAGGTCTTCGCCCGCGTGGGCACCAAGCTGAGCGAGCCGGTAAAGCTCACCATCACCGGCTGAGCCGGCTCAGACGTACCGCTCCAGGATCGACGCCTCGGCGAGCCGGGAGAGGCCCTCCCGGACGCCCCGCGCCCGAGCGTCGCCGACCCCCTCGACGGCCTGGAGATCCTCCACGGTCGCGCCGAGCAGCCGCTGGAGGCTGCCGAAGTGCACCACCAGCCGGTCGACCACCGGCACCGGCAGCCGGGGCACCTTGGCCAGCAGCCGGAAGCCGCGCGGGCTGACCGCCGCGTCCAGCGCGTCGGAGGCGGCCGGGTAGCCGATCGCCTTGGCGACCGAGACCAGGTCGATCAGCTCGGTGGCGCCGAGCAGGTCCAGCTCGACCAGCGCCTCGTCGAGGGTGCGCGACTTGCGCCCGGCGGGGAGGTAGTCGCGGATGACCAGGGTGCGGTCGGCGTCCACCCCCGCCATCAGCTCGTCGAGCTGGAGCGCGAGCAGGCGGCCGTCGGTGCCCAGCTCGACCACGTAGCCGGCGATCTCGTCGGCGATCCGGCGGACCATCTCGAGCCGCTGCACCACCGCGACGGCGTCGCGGACGGTGACCAGATCCTCGATCTCCAGCGCGGAGAGCGTGCCGGACACCTCGTCCAGCCGGAGCTTGTAGCGCTCCAGGGTGGCCAGGGCCTGGTTGGCCCGGGACAGGATGGCCGCCGAGTCGTCCAGCACGTGCCGCTGGCCGTTCACGTAGAGGCTGATGATCCGCATGGACTGGCTGACCGAGATCACCGGGTAGCCGGTCTGCCGGGCCACCCGCTCGGCCGTGCGGTGCCGGGTGCCGGACTCCTCCGTCGGGATGGACGGGTCGGGCATGAGGTGGACGGCCGCCCGGACGATGCGGGTGCCGTCGCTGGAGAGCACCACGGCGCCGTCCATCTTGCACAGCTCCCGCACTCGGGTGGCGGAGAACTCCACGTCGAGTGGGAAGCCGCCGGTGCAGAGCCCCTCGACCACCTTGTCGTAGCCGAGGACGATCAGGGCGCCGGTGCGGCCCCGCAGGATCCGCTCGAGGCCGTCGCGCAGGGCGGTGCCCGGGGCCATGAGCGCCAGGTTGGCGCGCAGCGGATCGCCGCCCGCGCCGCCGGGGCCTCCGGTCACGCTCACGCTGATGGAACGGGCCGGCGAGCCCACGGCGCCGGTGCGGGCGTGGGGCGTCGTGCCGGCAGGCTTGGTGGTATCGCGGTCGATCGGCACGGGCACAGTCTACGGACTGCCGTGCGGTGGGTGCTGTCGCGGTTACTGTGATGTGTCACGATGCCGCTGTCCGCCCCCGGGCCGGCTGTCCGGTATCGCCCGCGCGGTCCTGCGGGACGGCCACCCTCGGTCACTCCGCCGACGCGCGTGCGGCGCACTGCAATGCCGAACGGACGTCGGTGACCTCCATCACCTGCAGCTGTTCCGGCCCGGCCCCGGTCGACTGGGGGCCGCACCCGGGCGGGACGAGCGCCACGCGGAAGCCCAGCCGGGCGGCCTCCGCGAGCCGGCGCGGCACCGCACCGACCCGGCGGACCTCGCCGGTCAGTCCGACCTCGCCGATGGCCACCAGGTGCGGCGCGATGGCGAGGTTGAGCCCGCCGGACGCGACCGCGAGAGCGACCGCGAGGTCGGCGGCCGGCTCCACCACCCGGATGCCGCCGACGGTGGCCGCGAAGACCTCCCGGTCGTGCAGGGTGAGCCGCTCGGTGCGCCGCTGCAGCACCGCCAGCACCATCGCGAGCCGCGCCGAGTCGAGCCCGGAGACCGTGCGCCGTGGCGAGCCGGCCACCGTCGCGCCGATCAGCGCCTGCACCTCGGTGACCAGCGCGCGCCGCCCCTCCATCGCGACCGTCACGCAGGTGCCCGGCACCGGCTCGGAGTAGCGGGTGAGAAAGAGCCCGGACGGGTCGGCGAGGCTGGTGATGCCACCTTCGTGCATCTCGAAGCAGCCGACCTCGTCGGCGGCGCCGAACCGGTTCTTGACGCCGCGCACCATCCGCAGCGAGGAGTGCTTGTCGCCCTCGAAGTGCAGCACCACGTCGACCAGGTGCTCGAGCACCCGGGGGCCGGCCACCTGGCCGTCCTTGGTGACGTGGCCCACCAGCACGGTGGCGATGCCGCGCTCCTTGGCCACCGAGACCAGGGCGGCGGTGACCGCCCGGACCTGGGTCACGCCGCCGGGGACCCCCTCGGTGCCGGTCGTGGAGATGGTCTGCACCGAGTCGAGCACCAGCAGCCCGGGCTTGACCGCGTCGAGGTGGCCGAGCACCGCGGCCAGGTCGCTCTCGGCGGCCAGGTAGAGCTGGTCGTGCAGGGTGCCCATCCGCTCGGCGCGCAGCCGGACCTGGCTCACCGACTCCTCGCCGCTGACCACCAGCGAGGGGCTGCCCGCGCCGGCGGCCCACTGCTGGGCCACGTCGAGCAGCAGGGTGGACTTGCCGACCCCCGGCTCGCCGGCGAGCAGCACCACCGCGCCCGGCACCAGACCGCCACCGAGCACCCGGTCGAGCTCGCTCACGCCGGTCGGACGGGCGCGGGCAGGGGCGGCGCTGATGGTGGCGATCGGGCGGGCCGGCTCGGCGGGCATCCGCGAGCTGACCACCCGCCCGGAGACCGTGGGGCCGGTGATCGTCGACTCCACCACCGAGCCCCACTCGCCGCACTCGGGGCAGCGCCCCACCCACTTGGGCGGCTGGTGGCCGCAGGCGTCGCACTCGTAGGCCGGCCGGGGATCGCGGCTGCTGGCGCGGCCACGCGAGCCGGTCGCCGCGCCGCCCCGCGGGGAGGTGGATCGGGACGTGGTCACACCAGGACGCTAGCCGTGTCGTACGACGAAAACGAGAACACCGCCGGCATGGTGGTCACCACGCCGGCGGTGTCGCCGAGGTCGGAAAGGGTCAGCCGCCGTGTCCGGCGCCGCCCTCGTCGGTGTCCTCGTGGCCACCCTCGCGCTCGATGATCGGGGAGGGCCGGGCCCCCGGGGTGAGCGGCACCGCGATCGGGGCCGGGCCGGTGACGGTCTGGCCGCCGCCGAAGTCGAAGGTGACGAAGACGTTCTGGCCCGAGAGCAGCGCCTCGTTCAGGCCGATCAGCTCGAGCAGGCGGCCGGACTTCTCGTTCAGCTGGACGTAGCTGTTCGGCGCGATCTCGATCCGGGCCGGCTCTCCGGCCGGCGAGGGAGACGGGCTGGCCGACTCCGACGGGGAGGCCGATCCGCTGGGCGTGGCCGACCCGCTGGGGGTCGCCGACCCGCTCGGCGTGGGCGACTCGGACTCCGACTCGGACGGGCTGGGCGAGGCCGACTCGGACGGGCTGGCCGAGGCGGACGGGCTCGTCGCGCCGCCGGTGATCACCACCGAGCGGGCGTTCTGGCTGCTGACGGTGACCGTGACCGGGTTCCGTGAGTCGTTGTAGATCACGGCGTTCAGCCGCGCGTTCTCGCCCGCCCGGTAGCCCTCGGTGCCGGGGAACTCCACCAGCAGGCCGCGCACCGCCAGCAGGCCGTCCTCCGTCGTGAGGTTGACGCCCTGGACCGACGGCTCCTTGGCGGCGGTCTCCGAGATCTGGCCCGCGCCGCACCCGGACAGCAGCAGGCTGGTCGCCGCCGCCGCCCCGGACAGCAGCAGGGCCGCCCGCCGGGAACCCCTGATCGAGCGCGTCACGTCGGTCCTCCTCGTCACGATCACACCCGGTGCGTACGCCGGGCACGCTGGCCATGCCCGCGCAGACCGCGCTCCAGGGTAGTTGGGGCTGATCGAGGGCCGCACGCCGACCCGGGGATGCCACCTCGGGGGGTGACGCTCAGACCACCCGACCGCTCGTGACCAGCAGGACCACGTCGATGAGGGCCACCAGCATCACCGCCCGGAAGGCGCCCACCGGCCGGCGCCCGGCCCGGATCGCGGCGCGTCCGCCGTACCAGCCGACGAGCGGCACCACGACGGCGGCCAGCACCGCGGCGAGCCCGACCCCGGACGGCGGCCCGGGCGGGCCGAAGACCAGGGTGCCGGTCGCGGCCAGCAGCAGCCCGGCGGCGGCGGTCCGGCTGCCGGCCGGGCCGAGCAGGTGCGGCAGCCCGCGCACCCCGGTCCGGGCGTCGTCGGCCAGGTCGGGCAGGACGTTGGCGAAGTGCGCCCCGGCGCCGAGGCAGGCCCCGGCGGCGACCAGCCAGGCCGGGGGCGCCGGCGCGCCGGGCAGCGCCAGCACCACGAAGGCCGGCAGCGAACCGAACGAGACCGCGTAGGGCAGCACAGACAGTGGGGTGGACTTCAGCGGCCAGTCGTAGAGCAGCGCGGAGACCAGCGCGACGGTGACCCAGGCCGCCGCGAGGGGGGTCGTGGCCAGCGCCAGCACCGGGGTGGCGAGCGCGGCCACCGCCGCGCCCAGGGCCACCGTGCGCCGGCTGACCGCGCCGGCCGGGATCGGCTTGTCGGTACGCCCCACCGCGGCGTCGCGGTCGGCGTCGAGCGCGTCGTTGGCCCAGCCCACGGCGAGTTGGCTGGCCAGCACGGCGAGCGCCACGGCGACGATCCCGGCCGGTCGGTGCCCCACACCGACGGCCAGCAGACCGGCCACGATGGTCACCGCCGCGGTCGGTTCCGGGTGGCTCGCCCTGACCAGCCCTAACACCGTTGTCGACATAAGGGAAGTCTGGTCGTTACCGGGGAGTCATGCCACGCTCAGTGCCATGCGAGACGTGGCTCCGGCGCCCACCCCTGGACGGGTGCTGCCGCGCAACGATCCGCGGCAGTACGACGACCTGGCCGGCGAGTGGTGGCGGCCGGACGGCGTGTTCGCGATGCTGCACTGGCTGGCCGAGGCGCGAGCCGCCCTGGTGCCGCCGGCCGAGAGCCCCGGCGCGCTGCTGGTCGACCTCGGCTGCGGTGCCGGGCTGCTCGCGCCGCACCTGGCCGGCAAGGGCTACCGGCACGTGGGTGTCGACCTGACCCGCTCGGCGTTGGCCCAGGCCGCCGAGCACGGGGTCACGCCGGTCAACGGGGACGCCACCGCCGTGCCGCTGGCCGACGGCTGCGCGGCCGTGGTGGCCGCCGGCGAGCTGCTGGAGCACGTGCCCGACTGGCGGCGTGCGGTGGCCGAGGCGTGCCGGCTGCTCCGTCCGGGCGGCCTGCTGGTGCTCGACACCCTGAACGACACCGCGGTGAGCCGGCTCGTCGCCGTCCACCTCGGCGAGCGGCTGCCGACCGTGCCGCGCGGCATCCACGATCCACGGTTGTTCGTGGACGCCCGCGCGCTGGTGGCCGAGTGCGCCCGGCACGGGGTCACGTTGCGCCTGCGCGGCGTACGGCCGGAGGTGGGCGGCCTGCTCCGCTGGCTGCTGCGCCGGGCCCGGGGGGCCGCGGCGCCGGCCGGCCGGGCCCCGCGCATCGTTCCGACGCGCTCGACCGCGGTGCTGTACCAGGGCTGGGGGGTCCGGAAAGGATAGTCGCGACCGGCGGGGGTAAGGGGACGCCGAGAAGGGGGCGGAAATGACGGTGCACGCGCTGGAGGCGGCCCGCCGGTTGGCGCCGCGGTTCGCCGCCCGGGCGGCGGAGCACGACCGGGACGGTTCCTTCCCGGTCGAGGACTTCCAGGACCTGCGGGAGGCCGGCCTCTTCGGCCTGATGGTCCCCCGCGAGCTGGGCGGGCTGGGCGCGACCTTCGCCGAGTACGCGGCGGTCGCCACCGAGCTGGCCCGGGGCAACGGCGCGACGGCGCTGGTGTTCAACATGCACGCCTCGGTCACCGGCGCGCTCGGCGCGGTCACCGAGGAGTTGGCGGAGGCCCTCGGCGTGCCCGAGGACGCGCTCGCCGCCCGGGACCGGCTCCTCACCGCCGCCGCCCAGGGCTCCTGGTACGCGGTGGCGATGAGCGAACGCGGCGCGGGCGCGCGCCTCTCCCAGCTCAGCACGGTCTACGAGCCGGTCGACGGTGGCTGGCACCTGAAGGGGAGCAAGACCTTCTGCTCCGGCGCCGGGCACGCCGACGGCTACCTGGTGGCCGCGCGTAGCGCCGGCGACCAGTCGGTGGTCTCGCAGTTCCTGGTGCCGGCCGGCCCGGGCGGGCTCACCGTCGAGCCGACCTGGGACGCGCTCGGCATGCGCGCCACGGCCTCGCACGACCTGCACCTGGACGTCACGGTGCCGGCCGACCGCCTGCTCGGCGGGGTGGAGGGGCTCGCCCTGGTGGTCGCCCAGCTCATGCCGCACTGGCTGGTGGCCAGCTACGCGGCGGTCTACGTCGGGGTGGCGCGGGCGGCCGTCGACGCCGCCGCCGAACACCTGAACGCCCGCAACCTGGCCGGCCTGCCGGCCGTCCGCACCCGCCTCGGGCGCGCCGACGCCGCGGTGGCCGCGGCCGACCTGGTGGTGCGCGAGGCGGCCCGTCGGGTCGACGAGGCGCCGGGGGACGCCGAGACCAACCGTTGGGTGTGGCGGGCCAAGCTGCTCGCCGGCACCACCGCCGCCGACGTGGCGGCATCGGTGCTGGAGGCGGCGGGCACGTCCGCCACCCGGCGGGGTCACCCGCTGGAGCGGCTCTACCGGGACGCCCGGTGCGGTTCGCTGCACCCGGCCACCTCGGACGTCTGCGCCGACTGGCTCGGGATCGCGGCGCTGGGCGGCGACCCGGACCGGGACGGGTCGGCGCCTCGTTGGTGAGCGTGGAGCCACCCGGGTTCGCCCGGGTCGGGGGAGGGCTCGGAGAAGGGCAGCGTCGGACGAGAGGTGGGGATCGTGTCCGTACCGGTGATCGCGGGCCTGGGGACGGCTCAGCCGCCCTCCGCCGCGCAGGACGAGTTGTGGGCCGGCTTCTTCTCCCGGCACTTCTCCGGGACCACCCGGTCGCTGGCGGAGCGGATCTTCGCTAACTCGGGGGTCAGCCGGCGCCAGGCGGCGGTCAATCCGCTGCTGGAGGACGTCTCCGACTGGCCGACCGAGCGGCGGATGCGCCGCTATCTCGTCGAGGCGCTGCCGTTGGGCAAGGAGGCGGTCGGCCGCGCGCTGACCGCGGCCGGCCTGGACGCCGGCGACATCGGCCTGTTCATCGTCTGCTCGTGCACCGGCTACGCCACGCCCGGGCTGGACATCCTGCTCGCCCGTGACCTCGGCATGGCGCCGGACACCCAGCGGATGTTCGTCGGGCACATGGGCTGCTACGCGGCGCTGCCCGGGCTCGGCGCGGCGAGCGACTTCGTCACCGCCCGTGGCCGCCCGGCCCTGCTGCTCTGCGCGGAGCTGACCAGCCTGCACATCCAACCGGCCACCGCCCGGGTGGACACCCAGCAGATCGTCTCGCACGCGCTCTTCTCGGACGCGGCGGTCGCCGCCGTGGTGCTGCCCGGCGGCCCCGGGTACGCGCTGCGCGAGGTCACCTCGGTCACCGACACCTCCACCGCCGACCACATGACCTGGGACGTCACCGACGCCGGCTTCCGGATGGGCCTGTCGCCGAAGGTCCCCCAGGTGCTCTCGACGCACGTCCGCGGCCTGGTCGACGACCTGCTGGCCCGGCACGGCAGCACGATCGCCGAGGTGGACGGTTGGGCGGTGCACCCGGGCGGGCCGCGGATCCTCAACGTGGTCGAGCGCGAGCTGGCGCTGCCGCCGGAGGCGCTGGCCGCGTCCCGCGCGACCCTCGACGAGCACGGCAACTGCTCGTCCCCGACCGTGCTGCTGATCCTCGACCGGTTGCGCCGAGCGGCCGCGCCCCCGGAGCGGATCGTCATGCTCGCCTTCGGCCCCGGGCTCACCCTCTACGCGGTCCTGCTGGATCGACAGGGCTGAGCGCCGGGCCGTACGCTCGCCAGGTGGGCGTCGAGACGGGAGACCGGCTGAACGCCGGCGTGCTGGCCGGTGCGACCGTGCTCGCCCTGGTCTTCGGGGGCTGGTGGTGGCGGGCCAGCGCCCCGGCCACCGGCCCGACGCCCGGCGCGCCGAGCCCGTCGCCGGAGCGGGTCGACCGCTTCGTGCCCTCGGAATCCGAGAACGGCGCCGTCTTCCACGTCGACCCGTCCACCGGCGCCGCCTTCCGCGTCGACCGTGGCCCGGACGGCGGCGACCCGGACGACCCCCAGCCACGCGGCGAGGACGCCGACGGCGGCCTGCCCTGGTCGCCGAACACGTTCTGGCGGGAACGGACCACGATCAGCCCGGAGCGGGGCGTGACGAGGCAGTCCGCCGGCGAGGACGGGGTCCGCTACCTGCTCCAGGGCCGCTGCTCGGGGCCGGGTGACCTGCTGGTGGTCATCACCGGTTCGCGCTCCGACGAACGGACCCAACCGGACTGCGACGGCTCCTTGCAGACGCAGGTGGTGACCGGGGCGGGCACGCCCATCCGGATCTCCCTGACGACCGTCGGCAACGAACCGGTCCGGGTCGAGGCGCAGCTCGTCGGGCTCGACTGACCGCAGCCGGCCCGTCGGGGCGCGGCCAGGCCGGCCGCCGGCCCCGATCAGGCGGCGAGCCGGGCCAGGTCGGCGCGGTACGTCTCCACCGGGCCGAGATCGGGCAGCACGGTGACCACCACGCCGGCCCGGTCCACCAGCACCGCCCCGGCCCGGCCGGGCCGGGGCGGCAGGCGGAGGAAGGCCCGCAGGCCGTCGGTGGGGTCGGCGAGCGCGCGTACGGGGGTGCCGCCCGCGGGCACGGTGGCCGGGACGGCCCGGGCGTG
The DNA here is from genome assembly GCF_027497215.1 of Micromonospora sp. WMMD812. Classification (NCBI taxonomy): domain Bacteria; kingdom Bacillati; phylum Actinomycetota; class Actinomycetes; order Micromonosporales; family Micromonosporaceae; genus Micromonospora; species Micromonospora sp. WMMD812. The sequence continues at coordinate 5,048,071 of NZ_CP114904.1, forward strand.
CGTGACGGTGACGACGGTGACCCCCGGCGGGGCGGCCCCGGCCGCCTCGGCAACCCGATCCGGGCAGGCGCAGGCGTCGACGAGGATGATCATCGTGGGCAGCAGGCCGCGCAGCGGCACCGGCGACTGCCCGGCGTCGACCAGGTCCAGCGCGGGCAGCGGCCGGCCGATCAGCGCGGCCGGCGGCGAGTAGGGCGCCGGGGCGGGCCGGTCGGTGGAGCGCGTCGAACGGGGCCAGGTGACGGCCACCAGGCCGGCGAGCGTGGTGAGCATGGCGACCAGCAGGATCAGCACCGGCAGCCCGAGCCCCGACCGGCGGAGCGTGGGGCGGGCGGCCCGGCGGAGCTCCCGCCGCACCTGCGCGGCCTCCCGGGCGAGCGCGGAGGCGTCGTCGGGGACGACGACCCGTCCCCACTCCGCCGGCAGGTCGGGCAGGCCCTCGGGCGGCCCGTGGCCCTCGGCGTCCGGCGTGCCCATCGGAACCCCCTGGAACCGTCTCGGAGAGCGGACAGCGGTTCGCCTTCCAGCCTCCCGCACCGGGGGCTGCTCCCGCTACACCTGGGCGCGTGAGCGGCCGGCGGGATACCATGGGCAGTGCGCGTAGCCCTTGATCTCAGCGTTCCGTTCACCCGTACCGGGATGTCATCCGTACGTTACGGAGCGTGTTCGAACCATCGGTTTGACCGCCTGTCAAGCCGAAGAAATACCTCTCACAGGGCCCCTGAGCTGCGCCAACGGTCAGGACAGCGGTGAGACATCGGTGCCTGAGCGTGTTACCCTAGACACAGCGAAAGGGGTTTCGAACCTATGGTTTTCAGTGTCGGCGAGACCGTTGTTTACCCCCACCACGGGGCCGCACTCATCGAGGCAATCGAGACTCGGGTCATCAAGGGCGAGCCTAAGCAGTACCTCGTCCTGAGGGTCGCGCAGGGTGACCTGACGGTCCGGGTGCCGGCCGAGAACGCCGAGATCGTGGGTGTGCGCGAGGTGGTCGGCGAAGAGGGCCTCGGCAAGGTCTTCGACGTTCTCCGGGCTCCGCACACCGAGGAGCCGACCAACTGGTCGCGGCGTTACAAGGCGAATCTGGAGAAGCTGGCCTCCGGCAACCCGCTCAAGGTGGCCGAGGTCGTGCGTGACCTGTGGCGGCGGGAGCGGGAGCGGGGCCTGTCCGCGGGCGAGAAGCGGATGCTCGCCAAGGCCCGCGACATTCTCGTCGGCGAGGTCGCGCTGGCTGAGAAGAGCACCAAGGACGAGGCGGAGACGCTGCTCGACAAGGTCCTGACCGAGGCCTAGTCCGCACAGCATCGACGTACCCACTTCGTAGCGAACAAACCACCGAGGACCGCGACGTGACCGCGCAGCTCAATCCGCGCGGTGACGTCGCGGTCCTCGTCCCTGCGGCGGGTGCCGGCGTACGCCTCGGCCCCGGCCGACCCAAGGCGCTGCGCCTGCTCGCGGGGGAACCTCTGCTCGTGCACGCGGTCCGCCGGCTCGCCGCGGCCGGCTCCGTGCACACCATCGTGGTGGCGGCGCCGGCCGCCGAGGTCGAGGCGGTCCGGGGCCTGCTCGCCCCGGTGGCCCCGGTGACGGTGGTGGCCGGCGGGGCGGAGCGCCAGGCGTCGGTGGCCGCCGCGCTCGCCGCGGTGCCACCCGGCCCGGAGATCATCCTGGTGCACGACGCCGCCCGGGCGCTCACCCCGCCCGAGCTGGTGGAGTCCGTGGCCGCGGCGGTCCGCGCGGGCCGGCACGCGGTCATCCCCGTCCTCCCGGTCGTCGACACGATCAAGGAGGTCGGTGCCGAGGAGGTCGTGCTCGGCACCGTCGACCGCTCCGCGCTGCGGGCGGTGCAGACCCCGCAGGGCTTCCGCCGGTCGGTGCTCACCGCCGCCCACGCCGCGGCCGGTGATCCGCTCACCGACGACGCCGGCCTGGTGGAGAAGCAGGGCGTCCCGGTCTTCTGCGTGCCGGGCTCGGAGCACGCCCTCAAGATCACTCGGCCGTTCGACCTGGCGCTGGCCGAACACCTGCTGGCCACCGCCGACTGACGCCGTACCCTCTGGTCATGATCGTTCCGCGGGTCGCCATCGGCACCGACGTGCACGCCTTCGAGGCCGGCCGGCCGTGCTGGGTCGCCGGCCTGCTCTGGCCCGGCCAGGACGGCCTGGCCGGGCACTCCGACGCCGACGTGGCGGCCCACGCGGCCTGCAACGCGCTGCTCTCCGCCGCCGGCCTCGGCGACCTGGGCGCCAACTTCGGCGTCGACCAGCCGGAGTGGGCCGGGGCGTCCGGGGTCGCGCTGCTCACCGAGACCGCCCGCCGGGTCCGCGCCGCCGGGCTGGCGATCGGCAACGTGTCGGTGCAGGTGGTCGGCAACCGCCCGAAGATCGGGCCGCGCCGGGAGGAGGCTCAGCGGGTGCTCTCCGCCGCCGTGGGCGCGCCGGTCACGGTCTCGGCCGCCACCACCGACGGGCTCGGCTTCACCGGCCGTGGCGAAGGGCTCGCCGGCATCGCGGTGGCCCTGGTGTACGACGCTCCGGCCGCCTAGGCTCGCCGCGATGTCCAGCGACGCCGCACCCGACCAGTCCTCCGCCGACGGCTACCTCCAGCGGGCCCAACTCCTCGCCGAGCTCGGCCGCTACGACGAGGCCGCCACCGAGGTCGCGTACGCCGTCGCCCTCGAACCGGACAACCCCGCCGCGCTCACCCTGCTGGCCCGGGTGCACCTGGCCGCCGGCCGGCCCGCCGAGGCGCTGACCGCCGCCGACGGGGCGCTGGCCGCCGCCCCGGGCACCGTGCCGCCGCTGGTGGCCCGGGGACTGGCCCTGGCCGACCTCGAGCGCTACGCCGAGTCAGCCCGGTGCGCCGACGAGATCCTGGCGATCGGCCCGAACGACGCGTACGCCCAGCGCAGCGCGGCGGCGATCCTGGCCGGCTCGCGCAACGGCCAGACGGCGCTCAACGCGGCCTGGCGCGGGGTGGAGCTGGCCCCGGAGGACCCGCAGGCACACCTGGTGCTCGGCCTGGTCGCCGCCAACATGCAGATGTTCGACCTCGCCGAGCGGGCCTACCGGGAGGCGCTACGGCTCGACCCGCAGCTCGCCGAGGCCCGCCACGACATGGGCGTGATCCGGCTGGAGCAGCGCCGGTGGAGCGAGGCGCTGGAACACCTCGCCGAGGCCGCGGCCATGAACCCCGGGCGGGTGGACTCCAGCCGCACCATCTCCGCCGGCCTGCGGCAGTTGGTGGTCTACGGCGCCGGCTGGTCGATGATCACCGCCGTGCTGATCGCCTGCCTCGCGCCCGGCAGCGCGGGTCTGTCCCGGTTCGCCGCCGCGCTCGCGGCGCTCGGCGGGGCCGTGGTGGTGTGGCGCTTCGCGGCCCGGATGCCGGGGCTGTCCCGGACCATCCTGCCCGGCCTCCTCCGCTCCGACCGCGCCCTGGCCCTGGCCGTCTACGCGGCGGCCGCCGCGCCGGTGCTGATCCTCCTCTACGCGCTGGTCGGTACCCCGTGGCCGCTCGTGCTCGCCATCGCCACCGCCGCGGTCGCGGAACTCGTCGTCTGGTCCCGCACCCCGGTCTGAGCCGCGACGGTGGTCAGGGGCGGCGGGCCCAGGTCCAGGCGTAGCCCGGGTCCTCGCAGGTGGCCGCGGCGTCGCAGAGGTCGAGCGGGCGGAACGTGTCGACCATGACGGCCAGCTCGTCGAAGAAGTCGACCCCGATCGCGCGCTCGGCCGCGCCGGGCTGCGGGCCGTGGGTGAAGCCGGACGGGTGCAGCGAGATCGAGCCCTGCTCGATGCCGGAGCCGCGGCGGGCCTCGTAGTTGCCCCCGGTGTAGAAGAGCATCTCGTCGGAGTCGACGTTGTGGTGGTTGTACGGCACCGGGATGGCGTCCGGGTGGTAGTCCACCTTGCGCGGCACGAAGGAGCAGACCACGAAGTTCGGACCCTGGAAGGTCTGGTGCACCGGCGGCGGCTGGTGGATCCGGCCGGTGATCGGCTCGAAGTCGTGGATGGAGAAGGCCCACGGGTACAGGTGACCGTCCCAGCCGACCACGTCGAACGGGTGGTGGGCGTAGACGTGCCGGGTCCATCCGCGCCGGTGCCGGACCAGCACCTCGACGTCCTCGCCGTCGACGAGCAGCGGCGCGTCCGGGCCGCGGACGTCGCGCTCGCAGTACGGCGAGTGCTCCAGGAACTGCCCGCGCACGGAGAGGTAGCGCTTGGGCGGGCCGATGTGGCCGGACGCCTCGATGGTCAGCAGCCGGGCCGGCTGGTCGCCGGTGGGCAACAGGCGGTGGATGGTCGACGTCGGCACGATGACGTAGTCGCCGGCGACCGCGTCGAGCACGCCGAACGTCGACTCGACCCGCAGGCTGCCCGACTCGACGTACAGGCAGTGGTCGCCGGTGGCGTCGCGGAACAGCGGGGACGGCCGGTCGGCCAGCACGTACGCGATGCGGACGTCGTCGTTGGCGAGCAGGTACTGCCGGCCGAGCACCGGGTCGGCGCCGGCCGCGTCCAGCTTGTGGGTGCGCAGGTGGCGGGGCTTGAGCGGCAGGTTCGGCGCCCGGGTGTACGCCGGCGGCGCGAACTCCTCGGCCGCCACGATCGCGGTCGGCGCGTGGCGGTGGTAGAGCAGCGAGGAGTCGGAGGAGAAGCCCTCCTGGCCCATCAGCTCCTCGGCGTAGAGGCTGCCGTCCGGCTGGCGGAACTGGGTGTGGCGCTTGCGCGGCACCTCGCCGACGCTGCGGTAGTACGGCATCTCGCCTCCCGAGAGGGACTGGTCACCGGTCGAGAGCGTCCGATAATCGGACGCTGTTGTCCGTTCGTTGTAGCGTCCCGTACATTCTTGTTCCGTGTCAACGCAGGTGCCCGCGCTCCTCGACGGCCTGGTGGACGACGCCGCTGTCTTCCCGCCGGGCAGCGCCGCGCTGCCCGACGCCGTCGCCGCGCACCGCCGCCACCGCGCCGCCTGGTACGCCGGCCTCGTCGGCCCGTTGCTGGTCCCCGCCTCGAAGCTGCCGGAGCTGGCCGCGCTGCTGCACGAGGACGAGCGGATCGCGGTCGGGGTGATCGCCGACGTGCCGATCGCCGGACTGGCCGCGGTGTGTGCCGAGGCGGACCCGCGGATCCGGATCCGCCAGGTGGAGGCGGCGGTCGCGAAGCGCGGCGAGGACCCGCAGCCGGGCGTCCGCGAGCTGATCGACCTGGCCCGGCGGGCCCGCGACGCCGCACCCGCCGAGCCGGCCGGCGGGGACGGCCGACCGCACGAGGTCTCCCCTCTGGACGTCTACGCCGAACTGCCGCTGACCTTCGGGTTGATGGCCGCGCTGGACGCGCTCGCCGCGGCCCGCGCCGAGGGGCTGCCGGTCGCGGCGAAGTTCCGCACCGGTGGGCTCGCCGCCGAGCTCTTCCCCACGCCGGCCGAGCTGGCCGCGGTGATCTGCGCGTGCCGGGACCTCGACCTGCCGTTCAAGCTGACCGCCGGGCTGCACCAGGCGGTCCGGCACCTCGACCCGGAGACCGGGTTCACCCACCACGGGTTCGCCAACCTGCTGGCCGCCACCGTCGCCGCCGCCGACGGCGCCGCGGCCGACGCGGTCGCCGGCGTGCTCGTCAAGTGCAGCCGGGGCCCGCTGGTCGACCGGATCGCGGCCGCGCGGGACCGGGCGCGTCCGCTGTGGATCGGCTTCGGCTCGTGCAGCATTGTGGAACCACTGACCGATCTGACCCGGCTTGGGCTGCTGAACGGGAGCGAGGACGCATGACCTGGGTGACGGGAGCCGACGGGTCGCCGTACGGGGTGACGAACCTGCCGTACGGGGTGTTCGCGCACGGCGGCCGCGAGCCGCGGATCGGTGTACGGATCGGGGATCTCGTGCTCGACCTGGCCGGCGCCGAGGCGGCCGACCTGATCCTGGCCGCCGGCGCGTTCGGCGCGCCCACGCTCAACGAGTTCATGGCGCTCGGACGACCGCAGTGGACGGCGGTCCGGCAGCGGATCATCGAGCTGCTCACCGATCCCGCGCACCGCCGGGCGGTGGAGCCGCTCCTGGTGCCACTGGCCGAGGTGCGGCTGCTGCTGCCCTTCGACGTCGCGGACTACGTCGACTTCTACTCGTCGGAGCACCACGCGGGCAATGTCGGGCAGATCTTCCGGCCGGGCCAGCCGCCGCTGCTGCCCAACTGGAAGCACCTGCCGATCGGCTACCACGGGCGGGCCGGCACGGTGGTCGTCTCGGGCACACCGGTGACCCGTCCGAGCGGCCAGCGGGCGTCCTCGGCCGGTCCGGTCCACGCCGCGTCGGTCCGGCTGGACATCGAGGCCGAGGTCGGCTTCGTGGTCGGCGTCCCGAGCCCGCTGGGTTCCCGGGTCTCCGCCGACGACTTCGCCGACCACGTCTTCGGCGCGGTCCTGGTCAACGACTGGTCCGCCCGGGACATCCAGGCCTGGGAGTACCAGCCCCTCGGCCCGTTCCTCGGCAAGTCCTTCGCCACCTCGGTCTCCGCGTGGGTCACCCCGCTGGACGCCCTCGCCGACGCGTTCGTGCCGGCGCCGGAGCAGGACCCGCCGGTGGTCGACTACCTCCGCGACGTGCCGCACCTCGGGCTGGACCTGCGGCTGGCGGTCGACTGGAACGGCGAGCGGGTCAGCGAACCGCCGTTCGACACCATGTACTGGACGCCGGCCCAGCAGTTGGCCCACCTGACCGTCAACGGCGCGTCGCTGCGCACCGGCGACCTCTACGCCTCCGGCACCGTGTCCGGTCCGGAGCGCGGGCAGGTCGGCTCGTTCCTGGAGCTGACCTGGGGCGGCGCCGAGCCCGTCAAGCTGGGCGCGGGCGAGACCCGGACCTTCCTGGAGGACGGCGACACGGTCACCATCACCGCGACCGCACCCGGCCCGGACGGCACCACCGTCGCCCTCGGCGAGGTCACCGGCACCATCCTCCCGGCCCGCTGATCGATCGCACCATCTGTGCGATCAAGGCCGTACCCTCCCGCGTTGATCGCTCCGGATTCCGACGCCCCGTCGCGCCGGCCCGGGCCGAGCCATCGGTCCCGGCCGCCGTGCGGGGCGTCCCACCGGAGAGGGAGGTAGTCACGATGAACGATCTGGCGGGCGCCGTCTGGCGCACCAGCAGCCGCTCCAACGACCAGGGACTCTGCGTGGAGGTCGCGGACAACCTGGTCGACGTCCTCGGCGTGGTCGCGGTCCGCGACTCCAAGGACCAGTCCGGCCCCACACTCGCGGTCAGCCCGCCGGGGTGGACAGCCTTCGTGGACGCGATCCGGGGCGGTCAGTTCCACCGCTGACCGCCGGCCCGTCGAGGCCGCCACCGCCGGGCGTACCGAATCTGGGTCTCCCGGCGGTGGAAATTCTGTGTGCAGGACCCCCTCCCGCGCTCACCCGGCGTACCGTCGAGGCCACGGGAGGTGGCATGTCGACGGTGGCGGTTACCCGGCTGATCCAGGCGCACGCCGTCGACGTCTGGCGTCTTCTGACCGACCTGCCCGGCCGGGCCGGGCGACACCTCGCCGGCCCGGTCGAGCTGCTCACCCCCGGCGCCTTCGGTCCGGGCACCGTCTGGCGGGAGCCGCGGTCACAGCCCGACGGGGGCATCCTGGTCGAAGAGTTCTGTGTGGTGGAGGCGGTGCCGCCCCGTCGGCTGGTGCTCACCTCGGCCGGCGCCGGCGTCGACTACCGCGTCACCTGGACACTGCGTACCGTGCAGCGGCGGCGCCGGGGCTGCACCGCGGTCACCGTGACCCAGGAGGCCGTGCCGACGGCACCGTACGGCCGGGTGGTGGCACTGCTCCTCGGCGGGCTGGCGGCCCGGGCCGTGGAGCACGCGCTCCGCCGCGATCTCGGCGACCTCGCCGCCGCCGCCGAGCGCCCGGCCGGCGCGATCGAGGCCGCCTGACGCCGCCACCGACCCCACCACCGCCGCCGCCCGTCGCCACCGCCATCACTGCCGCCCGCCCGGCACAGAGACCTGGCAGGGGCCGGCCGGGCTCCGCTGGATAGGGTGCCGGGCGGAGGTGCGCATGGGGTTCCTGAACGGCCGTCGGCGGATCGTGCTCGTGGTGGTCGCGGCGCTGCTCGCCACCGCCGCGGTCGCGGCGACGCTCTACCGGGTGCTCGCCCCCGCCGAGGTCAGCACCGTCGCCCGGGCCGCGTACCCGGCGGCGCCCCAGCCCCCCGCCGGTGTCGTCGCCCGGCTGCCCGTCGCCCCGCTGGTCGTGGACGGGCGGCTGCGGGTGTACGCCGCTCACCGCCAGGTCTACGCCGACCGTCCGATCGACTGGCGGCACCGGACCACCCCGTTCTGGTCGTACCGGCGGTGGCCGGCCGAGTTGGTCGGCGTGGTGGCGAGTGGCACCACCGTGGTGAGCCGCTGGTCGGACGGGCGGCTGGTGGCGTTGGACGCGCGGACCGGCCGGGTGACCTGGCGCGCCGACGGGCCGAGGCCGGCGCAGGAGCCGGCCGTCCGGCGTACCGGGGCGACCGTGGTGTGGAACCCGCCCGGCCTCTACCTCACCCGGCTCACCGGCGGCCGGGAGGTGGTGGTCGCCACCGGCTCCGACGAGGCGCGTGGCGTCGAGCTGGCCGGCGGGCGTGAACTCTGGCGCGCGGACCTGGGCGCGGGCTGTCGCAGCGACGTCGGCACCACCGGATCCGGGCAGCTGGTCGGCCTCGACGCCTGTGCCGCTCCGGCGACGGTGGAGTTCCGGGACGCGGCGACCGGCACGGTGAGCGGCCGGTGGCGGCCGCCCGGCGCCGGCGCGGAGCTGGTCGTCACCCCGGTGGGCTGCCGGAGCGGCCGGTCGGGGTGCGCGGGGCTGCGGACGTCCGGACCCGGCGACGCGGGAGGCCGGGGCTGGCTGCTCGGATCGGGCGAGCCGGTGGCCGCGCCCGCGCTGGACGGGCTCGGCTCCGAGTTGACCGGCGACCAGGCGGTCGCCGTCGTCGACGGAGTGCCGGTCGGTCGGTCGGCGCGGTCCGGCGACGAGTTGTGGCGCCGGCCCGACCTCGGCCCGGGGCGGGTACTCGCCGTCCAGCCCGGCCGGCTGCACCTGCTGACCGGCGCCAACGACCTGGTCACGCTGGACCCCGCCACCGGCGTCGAGCGATCCCGGGTCACCCTGAACGCGGGGTCCGACGGCACCGGTTGGGCCTCCGGGGCGGCGTACGCGGCGGACGGCTATCTGGCGGTCGAACGGCTCCGGGAGCCGGTCGACCCGGAGGCCGGCGACCAGGCGTACTTCTTCACCTCCGAACCGGTGATCCTCGCCGCGACCTGAGCAGCGTCAAGCGTGGCTGCTCGACAAATCGGACATAAGCTACTTATGGTCTCTACCGTGAGACTCGTGGCAGCCCTGGTGGGCGCGATCATCATCCTGATCTCCCCGGCGCCGGCCGATGCCGCATCGAGGGTCACCTACGGCACGACCGCGGCGGTGAGCGGCGAGCCGGCCGCCTGACCGTCCGGGTCCGGTCCGCGCACAGGGGAAGGCGGACCGGACCGGACGGGCGGGCCGGATTGCGGCCGGTCAGGCCAGCGCGGTCTCGGCGGCGACCAGGAAGGCGTCGTTCTCGGCCGGGGTGCCGATGGTCACCCGGACCCCGTCGCCGGCGAACGGCCGGACGATCACCCCGCGCGCCTCACACGCCTTGGCGAACGGGACCGCCCGGTCGCCGAGCGGCAGCCAGACGAAGTTGGCCTGGCTGCCGGGCAGCTCCGGGACGAACTTCCGTAGCGCCTCGGTGACCCGGTCCCGCTCGGCGACCACCAGGGCGCACCGCCGTTCCACCTCGTCGGCCTGTGCGAGCGCGGCGAGCGCGCCGGCCTGCGCGGCCAGGCTCGTGGAGAAGGGCGTGACCACCTTGCGGACGGCCGCCGCCACCTCGGGTTGGGCGACCAGGAAGCCGATCCGCAGCCCGGCCAGGCCCCACGCCTTGGAGAGGGTCCGCAGCACCACCACGTTCGGCCGGTCCAGGTAGGTCAACCCGTCCGGCACGTCCGGGTCGGTGACGAACTCCCGGTACGCCTCGTCGATCACCACGAGCACGTCGTCGGGGACGGCGTCCAGGAAGCGGTCCAGCTCGGCCCGCCGGACGGAGGTGCCGGTCGGGTTGTTCGGGTTGCAGACGACGACCATCCGGGTCCGGTCGGTCACCGCCGCCGCCATCGCCGCGAGGTCGTGGCCGTGGCCGGCGTCGTTGGGCACCCGCACGCTGGTCGCCCCGCTGGTGGCCGCGATGATCGGGTACGCCTCGAACGAGCGCCACGAGTAGACCAGCTCGTCGCCGGGGAGGCAGGTCGCCCGGACCAGGTGCTCGGCGAGCGCCACGGACCCGCAGCCGGTGGCGACCCGGTCGGCGTCCACCCCGTACCGCTCGGCCAGCGCGTCGCGGAGCGCGACCACGCCCATGTCCGGGTAGCGGTGTGACCCGGCCGCGGCCTCGGCGACCGCCTCCACCACGCCGGGCAGCGGGCCGTAGGGGACCTCGTTGCTGGCCAGCTTGATCGCCTCGGGCAGGCCGAGCTCCCGGGCCAGGTCGGCAGGGCTGCGACCGGGTACGTAACTGGGCAGCGCGTCCAGGTCGGCGCGGGTCAGCCGCAGGGCCGGCTGGGAACGTCCGGTGTCGGTCATGGGGTGTCTCCCGGGGGCTTGGTGCGGTCGTTCGGGGTGGTGGAACCGGTCTCCGGAGCGCCGGGACCGGGTGTCGGGGCGGCCGGACCGGCGCCGGGGGGAACCTGCACGACGACGGTCTGCGCCCGCTTGTCGTGCAGCGCCTGACGCAGCGGGTGGTCGAAGAGCGGGGAGAGCGCGTCGATGAGCTGGATCAGCAGGCCGAGGCCGAAGCAGCACCAGAGCAGGGTGGGGAGGCCACCGAAGGTGTTCCACCGGCGCAGTGCCCGGCCGAAGCCGAGCGGCTGGTCGGCGGCGAGCGGCACCGCCTTGATCCGCATCAGGCGCTTGCCGAACGTCTGCCCGGACGCGGCCGTGCTGGGTACCTCGTAGGCGAGCCAGAGCCCCACGGCGATCACCACGATCGCCAGCTGGAGGCCCGCTGACTGTTCGCCGGGCTGCGGCAGCCCCTCGGTGGAGGAGTCACCGGCGGCCGCCCGCCGGAACACCTCCCGCCAGTACGGCCCCGTCTCCTCGACCAGCTTCCAGACGAACCAGCCGTTCACCACGACGTTCAGCGCCAGCAGGACGGCGAAGTCGATGAGCCGGGCGGCCAGCCGCCGGCCGTACCCGGCCAGCGCCAGACCGTGCGGTCGCGGTTCGGGCATCCGGCCCGGCCAGCCCGGCGGCGCCCACCCGGGCGGCGGACCACCGGGGTGCCCGTACGCCGGTGGGGGTCCGCCCGGATACCCGTAGCCCGGCGGCGGCCCGGCCGGGTGGCCGTAGCCCGGCGGCGGGCCACCCGGTTGCCCGTATCCGGGCGGAGCCTGCCAGCCGGGCGGGGGCTGCCAGCCCGGCGGCGGCTGCCAACCCGGGGGCGGGCCGGGAGCGGCCGGTGGCGCCGAGGCCGGACCGGCGGCCGGCGGTGCGGACGTCGGCCAGCCGGCGGCCGGCGGCGTCGGAGCCGCGACCGGGCCGGGGGCCACCGGCTGCGGCGCCGGGGTGGGCGGTGGCTCGACCGGGGGTGGACCCTCCGGCGGGGTGGCGTCGACGGGGATGGGCGCGCCGATCCAGCCCTCGCCGTCCCAGTACCGCCGGGTCTCGGGTTCGGCGGGGTCGACGTACCAGCCGGGTTGCACGCTCACTCAGACACCTTAACGACGACCGTGCCGGCGAACCTGTCGTGGAGGCACTGCTGCCAGGGCTTGTCCCAGAGCTGCCAGAACCCGTCCAGGTAGCTGAGGCCGGGCACGAACGAGCCGGCCAGGTACTGCACGAACCAGCGCCGGGCGGCCATGCGCCGGTCGAGGGTGCGGGTCGGGTCGAGCGGCACCACTCGGATCTTCAGCGCCTTCTTGCCGAGGGTCTGGCCGCCGCGCTTCAGGTACTCGACGTGGTAGAGCCAGTAGAGCGCGAGCATCAGGACCAGCAGCCCGAGCTCCAGCAGGACCAGCGGGATCAGGACCTCGTTGATCATCGTGGCCTGGTCGGGTTCCACCAGCGTGCCGTCCGGGTTCGTCCTGGTCAACGTGGTGAACGTGTTCCCCCAGATCACCAGGAAGACCGGCATGAACAGCAGGAGGAGCACGCCGGTCGCGACGGCGGTGTCCACCATCCAGGCCAGCAGCCGGTCGGCGAAGCTGGCCAGCGGTTGCCCGTTCGGGGCGAGTGTCGGGGGCGGGGCCGCGTAGTGCGGACCGGGCGGCGGGTGGCCCGGCGGCGCGTACTGCGGCGGCACCGTGTGCCCCGGGGAGATCGGGCCGGGGGGCGGCGCGAAGCCGCCGGCGGTGGGTGGGGGCCCACCGGCCGGCGGCATCGGGTACGACGGGGGTTGCGTCACGCTCGCAAGTGTTACAGGTTGCCGCGCGCTTCCTGCTCCCGCTCGATGGCCTCGAAGAGCGCCTTGAAGTTGCCCTTGCCGAAGCCGAGCGAGCCGTGCCGCTCGATCAGCTCGAAGAAGACCGTCGGCCGGTCCTGCACCGGCTTGGTGAAGATCTGGAGCAGGTAGCCGTCCTCGTCCCGGTCGACCAGGATCTTGCGCGCCTTCAGCTCCTCGATCGGCGCCCGCACGTCCCCGATCCGGGCACGCAGCTCCGGGTCGTCGTAGTACGAGTCCGGGGTGTCCAGGAACTCGACGCCGGCGGCCCGCATCGCGTCGACGCTGGCCAGGATGTCGTTGGTGGCCACGGCGATGTGCTGGGCGCCGGGGCCCTGGTAGAACTCGAGGTACTCGTCGATCTGCGACTTCTTGCGGGCGATCGCCGGCTCGTTGAGCGGGAACTTCACCTTCCGGGTGCCGTTCGCGACGACCTTGCTCATCAGGGCCGAGTAGTCGGTGGCGATGTCGTCGCCGACGAACTCGGCCATGTTGGTGAAGCCCATGACGCGCTTGTAGAACTCCACCCACTCGTCCATCCGGCCCAGCTCGACGTTGCCGACCACGTGGTCGACCGCCTGGAAGAAGCGCTTCGGCTGGATGCCGGCGTCGATCATCGGCTGCCGGTCCACGATCGGCCCGCGCGCGACGAAGCCGGGCAGGAACGGGCCGGTGTAGCGGGACCGGTCGACCAGCGTGTGCCGGGTGTCGCCGTACGCGGCGATGGCGGCCAGCCGGACGGTGCCGTGCTCGTCGCTGACGTCGTGCGGTTCGACCAGGCCGGTCGCGCCCTGCGCGGTGGCGTGCGCGTACGCGGCGTCCACGTCCGGCACCTCCAGCGCGATGTCGCTGACGCCGTCGCTGTGCTTCGCGACGTGCGCGGAGCCGTCGGCGTCCGGGCGGACCGCGCCGGTCAGCACGAACCGGGCGGAGCCGCTGGTCAGGACGTACTGGGCGTGGTCCCGGTAGCCCTGCTCCGGCCCCCGGTACGCCACGCAGGTCATGCCGAACGCCGTGGAGTAGTAGTGCGCCGCCTGCTTCGCGTTGCCGACCAGGAAGTGCACGTGGTCGAGGCCCTTGACCGGGAACGGGTCGGTGGTGATGTCGTGCTCGACGGCGCCGACGAGCTGGTCGACGTCGACCTCCTCGGTCGACTGGGGTCGGTCGATCGCCTGGGTCATCGCGGCCTCCCTCGCGTACCGGCCGGCCTGTTGGGCCGCCGTGATGGTCTGTGTGGCGAGGATCGCTGCCCCGGGGGCGAGTGGGCAACTGTCGGCGTTAGCGCTGGTCAGGTTGCGCATTCGGTATGGTCATGACCCGTGAATGGTGTGCAGGATGTACAGCTGGACGAGCTGGACGCCCGGTTGATCGAACTCCTCGCCGAGGAGCCCCGGATCGGTGTGCTGGAGTGCTCACGTCGGCTCGGGGTGGCCCGGGGCACCGTCCAGGCCCGGCTGGACAAGCTGGTCGAGCGGGGCGTCGTCACCGGCTTCGGGCCGGACATCGTGCCCGCGGCCATCGGGTTCGGCGTGACCAGCTTCGTCACCCTGGAGATCAGCCAGCGGCACGGCCACGACCCGGTCACCGCGCACCTCGCCGCGATCCCCGAGGTGCTGGAGGCGCACACGATCACCGGCTCCGGCGACCTGCTCTGCCGGATCGTCGCCCGGTCGAACGCCGACCTCCAGCGGGTGATCGACCAGATCGTCTCCTCCGAGGGCATCACCCGCGCCTCGACCATCATCGCGCTGGCCGAGCAGATCCCGTACCGCACGCTTCCGCTGGTCCGCTCGGCCGTCCGGCGCTGACCGCGGGCGACCTCGCGCGGGTGCCCGTCGGCGGATCGGCCGCCTGTTAACACCTCCGTGGCCAGAAAGCGCGGCGACACGGCGATGCGGGCGTACGGAAGATCCGTGATCGTGGCTACCGTGTCCGTGTGGCGAAGGGGAGCGGCCGGGGCGTACGCAACGTGTTGCTGCTCGCGTTGATCTCGGTCATCGTCCTCGCCTCGACCGGCGTCTGGAACCCCTTCCCGGGCGTGTGGGAGTGGGTCGACCGCAGCGAGCCGATCGCCGAGCCGGACGTGGTCTGGCAGCAGCGGATCGGAGGCACCCCGAAGAGCGTGACCTTCGCCGGCGACACCGTCCTGGTCGAGCAGCGCACCCGGGTCGAGGCGCGCGCTCTCTCGACCGGCGGCCAGCTCTGGGAGCGCAAGGCCGACTGGGCGGCGGTCGCCGGCGCCGAGCGGGACGCGGTCGTCGTCGTGGGCAAGCTGCTGGTCAAGGGGTACGAGGTGCTCGACCCGACCACCGGAGTCACCCGGCGGCGGGACGACGACGCGGTGGCCGTGTGGACGTACCGCAACCTGCTGCTGGACGCCCGTTGCGCGCAGCCGACCGACTGCACCCTGAGCGCCTGGGACCCGCGCGGCACTGCGCCACTGTGGACGGCGTTCCTGCCCGGCGTGGGCAGCGGGCTGTTCGCCGACAACCCGGGGCTGCGCGGCACCCGCCGGCTCAGCAGCAACCGGATCAACGACGGGGTCGCCGGCCCGGAGTCGGTGCCGCCGCTGCTCGGGTTCCCGGTCGACGGCCGGGTGCACGTGGTCGACACCGCCACCGGCTCGGTGCTCCAGAACGTCGAGCCCGGCCGCGAGGAGCGCCTCTCCGTGGTCGGCGGCCGGCTGCTCCGGATCACCGCCCGATCCCAGGACGACAGCTGCTACTTCGCCATCTCCGGCCGGGATCCGGCCACCGGTCAGGAGGCGTGGCACCGCGCCGGAATCAACGTGCGAACGGCCGACAAGGCCGGCTGCGTGCAGCGGGAGGACCCGCAGGGCGCGCGGAACGTGCTGATCGGCGTCGGACCCGACGCCCGGGAGGCGGTGCTCGACGGGTACGACGGCCGGCTGCTCTGGGTCGGCGCCGACGGCGAGAAGCTGGTCGCGGTCGACGACCGCTACGCGCTGATCCGATCGGCCGACCAGCGGTCCGTGGCCGCCCGCGCGCTCGGCGCCGACCGGGTCCTGTGGACGCGCCCGGCCGGCGGCAAGGCGGGGGCCGCGCTCACCCCGTACGCGGCCGTCATCGCCGACGAGAAGCCCAACCGGCTGGTCGCCCTGGACCCGCGCACCGGCCGCGAGTTGGCCGTGCTGCGCACCTCCGCGAACGCGCTCGCCGTCGGCCCGACCGGCATGATCGTCGGGGAGGGGCGGGAGATCGGATACGTCCGGTTCGGCGGAGCCGCCGTCGCCCCCGTCCCGCCCGCCGGCGGCGGCAGCCCGGGCTCGGGCCAGGGCCCGGGCGGTGGCGACCCGACCCCCGGCGACGACGACACCTGCGGCCCCAAGCGCGAACTCTGCCCCGACCCGCCCGGTGGCAAGGACGGGTGACCGGGCTCTTCCCGCACTTCACCAGGGCCGGATGAGAGCGGTGCCCCTGCGGGCACCCGGCGGGTGGGAGTGATCGATCGGTCTGCCCTAGGCTTTCCGCTCATGAGCAGTGCCGCCGCCTTCTCGTACGCCCCCCTGCTGCCGACCGCCCCCGACCAGACGGAGTACCGCCTGGTCACCGACGAGGGCGTCGACGTCGTCCACGGCCCCGGGGGCCGCCGCTTCCTCACCGTGGAGCCGGCCGCGCTCACCGCGCTGACCGCCGAGGCGATGCATGACATCGCACACTTCCTGCGCCCGGCGCACCTGGCCCAGCTGCGGTCGATCATCGACGACCCGGCCGCGTCGCCGAACGACCGGTTCGTCGCGCTCGACCTGCTGCGCAACGCCAACATCGCCGCCGGTGGCGTCCTGCCCATGTGCCAGGACACCGGCACGGCGATCGTGATGGGCAAGCGCGGCCGGCACGTGCTGACCGACGGCACCGACGCGGAGGCCATCTCCCGGGGCGTCTGGCAGGCGTACACCCGGCTGAACCTGCGCTACTCGCAGCTTGCGCCGCTGACCATGTGGGAGGAGCGCAACACCGGCAGCAACCTGCCCGCGCAGGTGGAGATCTACGCCGAGGACCCGGACGGCCACCCGGACGCGTACAAGTTCCTCTTCATGGCCAAGGGCGGGGGTTCGGCCAACAAGTCGTACCTCTACCAGGAGACCAAGGCGCTGCTGAACCCGACGCGGATGATGCAGTTCCTGGAGGAGAAGCTGCGGCTGATCGGCACCGCGGCCTGCCCGCCCTACCACCTGGCGATCGTCATCGGCGGCACCTCCGCCGAGTACGCCCTGAAGACCGCCAAGTACGCCAGCGCCAAGTACCTCGACGCGCTGCCCACCGCCGGCTCGATGACCGCCCACGGCTTCCGGGACCTGGAGCTGGAGGCCGAGGTGCTGGAGCTGACCCGCAACTTCGGCATCGGCGCGCAGTTCGGCGGCCGCTACTTCTGCCACGACGTCCGCGTGGTCCGGCTGCCCCGGCACGGCGCCTCCTGCCCGGTGGCGATCGCCGTCTCCTGCTCGGCCGACCGGCAGGCGGTCGCGAAGATCACCCCGTCGGGCGTGTGGCTGGAGCGACTCGAGACCGACCCGGCCCGCTACCTGCCGGACGTCACCGAGGCGCACCTGGACACCTCCGAGGTCGTCCGCGTCGACCTGAACCGGCCGATGGACGAGATCCGCGCCGAGCTGTCCAAGTACCCGGTGAAGACCCGGCTCTCGCTGAGCGGTCCGCTGGTGGTGGCCCGGGACATCGCGCACGCCAAGATCGCCGAGCGGCTGGACGCCGGCGAGCCGATGCCGCAGTACCTGCGCGACCACGCCGTCTACTACGCCGGCCCGGCCAAGACGCCCGAGGGCTACGCCTCCGGCTCGTTCGGGCCGACCACGGCCGGCCGGATGGACGCGTACGTCGAGAAGTTCCAGGCCGCCGGCGGGTCCCAGGTGATGCTCGCCAAGGGCAACCGCTCGGCGCAGGTGACCCGCTCCTGCCAGCAGCACGGCGGCTTCTACCTGGGCTCGATCGGCGGCCCGGCCGCCCGGCTCGCCCAGGACTGCATCAAGCACGTCGAGGTGCTCGAATATCCCGAGCTGGGCATGGAGGCGGTCTGGAAGATCGAGGTCGAGGACTTCCCGGCCTTCATCGTGGTGGACGACAAGGGCAACGACTTCTTCGCCGAAGTCACCAAGCCGGTGCTCACCGTCGGCCGCCGCTGACCACCGCGTACGACACGTTCGGGGCGTCGGGCCTGGGCCCGGCGCCCCGCTCTCGTCGGGCCGGCGCGGTCCGGGGTCGACGTCGGTGCGCCCGCCCCTGGGGGGTACGGACGGGCGCACCGCCCCCGTCGGACGCCATCGCTGACGCCCCGCGGAGAGTCTGGCCTCCGGGTCTGCCGATCCGCTCTCACATCGCTATCAGCCGGCCGCGCCGCTCGGTCACGGCCGGACTACGCTGCTGACAGGTTGCACCTGGCGTGCGGGGGAGCAGATGCGGTTCGGGATCCTGGGGCCCCTGCGGGTCGGTGGTGGCGAGGCCACCGTCACCGCGGGTCGCGACCGGGTCGTACTCGCCATGCTGCTGCTGCGCGCCGGCCGGATCGTGCCCGTGGAGGACCTGGTCGACGCGGTCTGGGAGGAGCGGCCGCCGGCCACGGCCCGCGCCCAGTTGCAGACCTGCGTGTCCCGTCTCCGACGCCGGTTCACCCAGCTCGGCGTGCCACCGGAGACCATCGTCACCGACCCGGTCGGTTACGGCGTCCGGAGCGGGCCGGACGAGTTGGACGCCGAGGTCTTCGGCCGGGGCGTCGACGCCGGCCGGGCCGCGCTCACCGCGGGTCGGCTCGCGGAGGCGCGCGAGCATTTTCGGGCCGCGCTGTCGCTCTGGCGTGGGCCGGCGCTCAGCGGCATCCCGAGCCGGAGCGTCCGTCGGCGTGCGCAGGCGCTCGACGAGCACCGGCTGGCCGTGCTGGAGGAGTGCGTGGACGTCGAGCTGCGTCTCGGTCGGGCCGCCGAGCTGCTGGCCGAGCTGACCGAGGCCGTCGACCGGCACCCGCTCCGGGAGCGGCTGCGGGGTCACCTGATGCTCGCCCTGTCCGCGGTCGGCCGGCAGGCCGACGCCCTCACCGTCTACCGCGACGGGCGCCGGCTCTACGCCGAGGAGTTGGGCATCGAGCCCGGCACCGCGTTGCAGGAGCTGCACCAGCGGGTGCTCGCGGGCGACCTGGCGCTGGCCGGCCCGGCGCGTGGCCCGGCGGGCCCGGTGCGCTGCCTGCCTCGGGCGATCAGTGACTTCACCGGCCGGCAGGACACCCTCGCGCGACTGATCAAGGAGATCGACGAGGACCGCACCCGGGTCCAGCTCGTCGACGGCATGCCGGGCAGCGGCAAGACCACCCTGGCGGTCCACCTGGCCGCCGCGCTGGAGGACCGCTATCCCGACGCGCAGCTCTTCATCGACCTGCATGGCCACAGCGAGCGGGAGCCGCTGCCTCCGGCGGCGGCGCTCGCCGCGCTGCTGCGCCAGCTCGGCGTGCCCGGCGAGCGCATCCCCCTCGACGAGGACGAACGCGCCGCCCGCTGGCGCAGCGAGCTCGCCGACCGCCGGGCGGTGGTGGTGCTGGACAACGCGGCCTCCGCCGCCCAGGTGGCGCCGCTGCTGCCCAACGGTCGGGGCACGCTGACCCTGATCACCAGCCGGCGTCGGCTCACCGGACTCGACGAGGGCAGGCCCTCGTCGCTCGCGGTCCTCGACCGGGACGAGGGGATCGAGCTGCTCGCGAGGGTGGTCGGCCCCGAGCGGGTGGCCGCCGAGCCGGAGGCCGCTGCGGAGGTGGTCCGCCGTTGCGGGCACCTGCCGCTGGCCATCCGGCTCGCCGGCGCGCGGCTCGTGCACCGGCCCCGCTGGCGCATCGCGGACCTCGCCGCGCGGTTCGCCGGTGGGTCGGATGCCCTGACCGAGCTGGTGGCCGGCGACCGCTCCGTCGGCCAGGCCTTCGCCCTGTCGTACGCGCAGGTCAGCCCGGCCGCGCAGCGGATGTTCCGGCTGCTCGGGCTGTATCCGGCAGCACAGTTCGACACCCGGGCCGCCGCCGCGCTGGCCGACGTGCCGCTGCCCGGGGCGGAGCACCTGCTCGACGAGTTGGTCGACGCGCACCTGGTCGACGAGCCGGACCCGGGACGGTTCCGCTTCCACGACCTCGTCCGGGACTACGCGCGGCAGCTGGTGGCGGAGCCGGGGCTCGCCGCCGAGCGGTCCGCGGCCGTGGAGCGGATGTTGAACGTCCACCTGCATCTGGTCACGGCCACGGCCCGCCAGGTCAACCGGTCGGCGAGCCCGGCACCGCTACCGTTGCCCGCGCTGCTCCGGCCCGACCTGGTGGAGGCGGGCGCCCCACCGTCCATCGAGTGGCTCGACGGGAACCGCGCGAGCCTGACCGCCATGATCCGCTTCGCCGAACAGGCGGGCCGGGACGGCTACTGCTGGCAGCTCGCCCATGCCGGGTGGAGCTACTGGTACGCGTACGGCCATCTGGACGACCTGATCGAGGCGCATGAGGTCGGGCTTCGGGCCGCGGAGCGGCTCGACGACGACGCGGCTGTCGCCGCCATGCACAACTACCTCGCCTCCGGCTACTACCGCCTGGCTCGGTACGGCGAGGCGGTTGCCTCGATGGAGATCGCTCTCCGCCTGCGTGCGCGGCTGGGGGACCGGGTGGGACAGGCCGGCACCCACAAGAACATCGCGGCGGCCCACGCCATCCTCGGCAACGTGCCGGCCGCGTTACGGCACCTCGACGAGGCGCTGGGCATTCTTCGACGCGAGGGGCGTGATGCCGGCGTCGTCGCGCTGTTCAACAATCAGGCGGCGATCCTGCTGGGCGCCGGGCGGTTGGCCGAGGCGCTGGCGGTATCCCGGGCGCAGTTGATGCTGGCGCGGACGGCCAGCACGCTCTACGAGACGGCCAACGCCATGGGGCACGTCGCGATGGCCCGGGCCCGGATGGGGCACGGCGAGCCGGCGCGCCGGCGACTGCGGGTCGCGCTCGCGTTCAAACGTCGCCTCGGCAACCGGTACGGCGTCGGTGAGCTGCTCAACGAGATCGGCGAGTTGGAGCGGGTGAGCGGCCATCCGGAGACGGCGATGAACCTGCACCGCGAAGCGCTGGTGGCGATGACCGAGGCTGGTGACCGCAGCGGGCAGTGTGCCTCGCGGAACCTGCTGGCCCGGGCACTGCTGGAGGCCGGAGACCCCGGTGCCGCGCTGGACCTGCATCGGCGGGTGTTGGCGGACGCCGCCCGGCTGGACGCCCGACGTGAGCAGGCGCGGGCGCTGGATGGCATCGCCCGCTGCCTCCGGGACTCCGACCCGATCGCCGCGCGCACCCACTGGACCCGGGCGCTGGTGCTGTTCCGTCAGGTCGAGGCGCCGGACCGGCACGAGGTCGAGCGCCTTCTCGCCGAGCTGCGCTGATCGGGTGTGTCCGCGATCATCTGCACGGCCGGGCGCAGCGCGGCAGGATGGTACGCGTGACGACTCCAGAGGCGACGGGCTACCGGATCGAACGCGACTCGATGGGCGAGGTGGAGGTGCCCGCCGAGGCGCTGTGGCGCGCCCAGACGCAGCGCGCGGTGCAGAACTTCCCGATCTCGGGCCGGGGCATCGAGCCGGCCCAGATCCGGGCGCTGGCTCAGATCAAGGGCGCGGCTGCCGAGGTCAACGGCGAGCTGGGCGTGATCGACGCGAACGTGGCCGCGGCGATCGCCGCCGCCGCGGCGCACGTTGCCGACGGCGGCTACGACGACCAGTTCCCCATCGACGTGTTCCAGACCGGCTCTGGGACGTCGTCCAACATGAACACCAACGAGGTGATCGCCACCCTCGCCGGTCGGGAGCTGGGCCGGGACGTCCACCCGAACGACGACGTGAACGCCTCGCAGTCCAGCAACGACGTCTTCCCGTCCTCGATCCACCTGGCCGCCACCCAGGCCGTCGCGCAGGACCTCCTGCCGGCGCTGGCCCACCTCGCGGGGGCGCTGGAGGGCAAGGCCGCGGAGTTCGAGACCGTCGTGAAGGCCGGGCGTACGCACCTGATGGACGCCACCCCGGTGACTCTGGGCCAGGAGTTCGGCGGATACGCCGCGCAGGTCCGCTACGGGATCGAGCGGCTGGAGGCGGCGCTGCCCCGGTTGGCCGAGCTGCCCTTGGGCGGCACCGCGGTGGGCACCGGCATCAACACGCCGCTCGGCTTCGCCGCCGCGGTGATCGAGAAGCTGCGCGCGTCGACCGGGCTGCCGCTGACCGAGGCGCGTAACCACTTCGAGGCGCAGGGCGCGCGGGACGCGCTGGTGGAGACCTCCGGACAGCTCCGCACCGTCGCCGTCGGCCTTTACAAGATCGCCAATGACGTTCGCTGGATGGGCTCCGGCCCCCGCGCCGGCCTTCGCGAGCTGCGCATCCCCGACCTCCAGCCCGGCTCGTCGATCATGCCCGGCAAGGTGAACCCGGTGGTCGCCGAGGCGATGCGACAGGTCTGCGCCCAGGTGATCGGCAACGACGCCGCCGTCGCCTTCGCCGGCTCTCAGGGCGACTTCGAGCTGAACGTCATGCTCCCGGTGATGGGCCGCAACGTCCTGGAGTCGATCCGGCTGCTGGCCGCGTCCGGCCGGCTCTTCGCCGACCGCCTGGTGGTCGGGCTGGTCGCGGACGCCGAGGTCTGCCTGGCGTACGCCGAGGGCTCGCCGTCGATCGTGACCCCGCTGAACCGGTACGTGGGGTACGACGAGGCCGCCTCGATCGCCAAGGAGGCGCTGGCCAAGCAGACCTCGATCCGCGAGGTGGTCATCGCGCGGGGGCACGTGGAGGGCGGCAAGCTCTCCGAGACCCAGCTGGACGAGGCGCTCGACCTGCTGCGGATGACCCACCCCTGACCCACCCCGCGAGCCCCCGCCGGCCCCGCCCCGCCGGCCCCGCCCCGCCGCCGGTGATCAAGAGGCTTGCGTCAGGATGAAGATCGAACATGACGCAAAGCTCTTGATCAATGTGGTGGGGAGGATCCGGTGGCCACCTTGCCCGGCGCGGAGGTGCTGGCCCGGCTCGACCGGGAGCGGGGGGTCTGGCTCTGCACGCTGCGGCCGGACGGGTCGCCGCACCTGACACCGGTCTGGTTCCTCTTCCACGACGGGGCCTGGTAGGTGGGCACGGCCGAGCGCAACCGCAAGGTCCGCAACGTCGTCGCCGACGCGCGGGTGTCGCTCGCGCTGCCGGACGGGGAGGCGCCGGTCGTCGCGGAGGGGCGCGCCACCGTGCTGCGCCCGCCGTTCCCGGTCGAGGTGGTCGAGGGTCTCCGCCGCCGCTACGACGGTTGGGACGTGACCACGGTCGGGCCGGACGGTCCGTACGTGCTGTTGCGCGTCACCGTCACCCGCTGGCTGATGACCGGCCGCCCGCGCTGAGGCTCAGCCGCGGGCGGCGGCCTTGCGGGCCCGGTACGCGGTGACGGCGGCGCGATTGCCGCAGCCGGCCTCGCAGAACCGGCGGGACCGGTTGCGGGACAGGTCGACCAGCACGTTGTCGCAGTCGGGGTGGTCGCAGATGCGCAGCCGGCTCAGCTCGCCGCCACGGACGAGGTCCGCGATGGCCATCGCCGCCTCGACGGCCATCCGCGTGGCGAGCGGCGCGTCCCGGGGCACGGCGTGGAAGTGGTACGGCTCGTCGTCGTGCGTGATGAGCTGGGGCCGCGCGTCGTTCTCGCGCAGCAGCCCGTTGACGATGCCGACGACCTCGTCGACGTCCGCGTCCCAGACGCGGCGCAGCCGGGGTCGCAGCCCGCGTACCGCCTCCAGTTCGGCCTCGGTGTGCTCGTGCCGCCCGCTGTAGGCGTGCGCGAGGTAGAACGCGTCCAGCGCCGCGACGTCGGGCAGCCCCTCGCCGTCGCTGCCGCCGGTGTTGACCAGCGCGGCGGCGGAGATCAGTGAACACTCAGTGTCATGAGCAAAAAGCAACTTGACTCCTGTCGGCGTGGCCGCCTAGCGTCATCGGTATAGCCATAGTTTGCCCATTACCGCCCCGTCGTGCCAAGGAGCGCCCGATGCACAAGCCACCTGCCACCGGTGTCGGTCTCGGCCTCGCCCTGCTCTCGGCGGTCACGTTCGCGACCTCCGGCACCTTCGCGCGGTCGCTGATCGAGGGCGGCTGGTCGGCCCCGTCCGCCGTGATCGCCCGGGTCGGGATCGCCGCCCTGGTGGTGGCGGTGCCGGCGGTGCTCGCGCTGCGCGGCAGGTGGCACGTGCTCCGACGCAACCTCGGGGTGGTCGGAGTCTTCGGTCTGCTGGGCGTGGCGCTCGCCCAGGTCTGCTTCTTCAACGCGGTCCGCTACCTGCCCGTCGGTGTCGCCCTGCTGTTGGAGTACCTGGGCATCATTCTGGTGGTGGCCTGGACGTGGCTGGTCCACGGGCAGCGGCCCCGCCGGTTGACCGTGGCCGGCTCGGCGGCGGCGCTGGCCGGGCTGGTCTTCGTGCTCGACCTCACCGGCGCCGGGCGGCTCGACCCGCTCGGCGTGCTCTGGGGGCTCGGCGCGGCGGTCGGGCTGGCGGGTTACTTCGTCCTCGCCGGCCGGGTCGACGCCGAACTCCCCTCGGTCGTCCTGGCCAGCGGCGGCATGGCCGTCGGCGCGGCCGCCCTGACCGCGCTCGGGCTGGCCGGGGCGCTGCCCCTGCACGCCACCTTCGGCACGGTCGACTTCGCCGGGCAGCAGACCAGCTGGCTCGTCCCGATCGCCGGTCTCTCCCTGGTGGCGGCCGTGATCGCGTACCTGACCGGAATCGCCGGAGCGCGGATCCTCGGTCCCCGCCTGTCGTCCTTCGTGGGGCTGACCGAGGTCATGTTCGCGGTCCTGATCGCCTGGCTGGTGTTGGGCGAGCTGCCCACCGTCGTACAGTTGCTCGGCGGCGTGCTGATCATCGCCGGCGTCGCGCTGGTGCGCCTCGACGAGCTGCGCGGCGGGCGGACGCCGGTCGACGCCACGCCGGAGCCGGCGCTCGCGGGCGAGCGGTGACGGCCTTCGGGGCCTCCGGGTCACCTTCCAGGTCCGGCCGGGCGGCTGGCGCGGTCCACGGGTTGATCATCTCGGGTTCCTGGTAATCGGGGCCACGGCGAGTCGCCGACACCGCGACTGCCAGGAACCCGGGTCAGCCGGAGAACTGGATCGTCGACCTCTCGGTCCGGGGGGCGGCCACGTCATCGCCAGGCCCTGGTCGTCGGCGAAGGTCACGGCCGCGACCTGCTCGCGCTGGCCGTCCGGGCGGCGCTGGTCCGGCTGCCCGGCCTGGCGCGACCTACGGAGTCGCCGCCGGCGGCGGTCATCGGCGCCAGCCCCGGGCGGCCAGGGCGGTGCGGACCTCCCGCACCAGGCCCGGGAAGTCGTTGTGCAGGCGCCGGCTGGTCACGTGGAGCACCAACCACCCGCCGGCGGCCAACTGGTTGAGTCGCCTGCGGTCGGTGTGCAGCCGGTCCGGGTCGGCGTGCCACTGGCCGTCGTAATCGACCGCCACCCGGTATTCCGGCCAGGCCAGGTCGGGGTGGAGCACGAGGCCCCCGGCGAGGCGCACCGGATGCTGCGCGACGGGCCGAGGCATCCCGGCCAGCACCAACCGGACCCGCAGATGCGACTCGGGCGGCGCCTGGGCGCCCGGGTCGGCCAGCCCGAAGACCCACCGCGCCCGCCGCCCACCCGGCCGGTCCGCGTTGGCGTGGGCGATCACCGCGAGCGTGTCCCGGCTGGTCAGGCCCTCCCTGAGCAGCGAGTCGACGATGCCGACCGCCCGAAGCGGTTCGAGCCAGACCGCCGTCTCCCACGCCGCCCCGGCCGGATCCGATGTGGTCATCCCGCCCGAGTTCCCGAGCGGTCTGCCGCCGGTGGTGGACGGACCTGTGCCGGCCGGGTTTATCGCTGGCTCGACTGTATGCACCCGGATGCCCCGGTGCGAGCCGACCCGGGTCGCCCTCGGCAGGAGGACGTGCACGTCGTCGGCGAACGTCGCCGCGTGTTCGATGCCGTGCAGGTAGACAGCGGACGGGCCGGCGATGATCGTCCCGGGCGGCAGCCTCAGCAGCGCGGCCTGGCAGGCCAGCCGGTGGTCACGGTCGAGGCGGGCGTCCGCGTAGACGTCGTGCAGCAGCCGGACCCAGGAGGCGCCGCGGAGTTGGTGCCGCGTGAGCAGGCCCTGCCGGACGGCGTCGGAACCGCGGAAGGCCTGCCATGCCAGGCAACTAGGTCGATGCGGGCGAGGAGGCATGTGGCCACCCTCGCCGTCGTCGACCGGCGGGCGACACCCCTGTGGACAGGGCCTGGCCTCGCCGGTCCACGGCCCTGTGGACAACCGGAGTGATCGACCGCCGACGTGATACGGGTGATCGACTCCAAGTCACCGATATGGCGGTATCCACGGCACTGGGACCCCGCCATATCGCTGACACGGAGTGGATCAAGCCGGCGGCGGGCCAGGCCGTGGAGTGGATCAAGCCGGCGGCGGGCCGGGCCGTGGAGTGGATCAAGGTGGTGGGGCCGCGCCGGCGGTCGACCGGGCCGGTGGTGGGGCGGGCCGGGTGGGGGGCGGCCGGGGTCGGTAGGGGCGCGCGGGCCGGTGGAGCCGCTAGCCGAGGGCGGTGGCGATGTCCGTCGCGGCGGCGCGTACCTGGGCGCCGACCACCTCGACGTCCAGTGGGGCCAGCGCGACCACGCCCACGCTGGCCTCCAGGCCGGGCACCCCGAGCACCGGCGCGGCCACCCCGTACGCCCCGGCCTGCAACTCGCCGCTGCTGCTCACCGGGTCGACGGCGCCGGCCCGGCCGGCCAGGATGGCCCGACCGGCGGCCCCCCGGTCCAGCGGGTGCCGGGCCCCCGTCCGGTACGCCACGTGGAACGAGGTCCAACTCGGCTCCACCACCGCCAGGGCCACCCCCTCGCCCCCCTCCACCACGGTGAGGTGCGCGGTGGCGCCGGCCTGCTCGGCGAGTCGGCGCAGCGCGGGCAGCGCCCCCTCGGCGAGCAGCGGCTGGGCTCGCTGGGCCAGGTGCAGTACGCCGGCGCCGAGGCGCAGCCGCCCGCCCTCGTCGCGGCGCAGCATGCCGTGCGCGGTCAGCGGGCCGGCCAGCCGGTAGACGGCCGCCCGCCCGATGCCCAGCCGGCGCGCGGCCTCGGTGACGGTCAGCCCGCCGGGCGCGTCGGCGACCAGGTGCAGCAGGCGCAACCCCCGGTCCAGAGTCTGCGCCGTCTCGCCCACCCGCCCGGCCCCGCTGGCCTCGGCCTCCGCCGGGGGTGCGCCACCCTGCTCAAGCAGGGGTGCGGCGCCGCGCCGGGCGGCCGGGCCGCCACCGGGCCGGGCGGTCGGGTCAGCTCCGGTTCCGGCGGTCGGGTCGGCCCCGCGCCGGGCGGTCGGGTCAGCCCCGGTTCCGGCGGTCGGATCAGTCCCGCGCCGGGCGGTCGGGTCAGCCCCGGTTCCGGCGGTCGGGTCAGTCCCGCGCCGGGCCGTGGGGTCAGTCCCGCGCCGGGCCGCCGGCTCAGCGCCGCGCCGGGCCGCCGGCTCAGCGCCGGGCGGGGCGGTCGGGTCGGCGCCGGGCCGGGCTGCCGGACCGCCGCCGGGGCGTGCCGCCGTGTCCATGACTGGGAGCGTACGACGAGGCACCGGCCGGCCCGGAAAAGCGGGGACGGCTACCCTTGTACGGTGACGCTACGCCTGTATGACACCGCCACCCGATCGGTGCGGGACTTCGTCCCGCGGGAAGCCGGCAAGGTGGGGGTCTACCTGTGTGGTCTCACTCTTCAGGCCCCGCCGCACATCGGTCACCTTCGCTCCGGCGTCAACTACGACATCCTGCGCCGGTGGCTCATGGTCACGGGCTACGAGGTCACCTTCGTCCGCAACCTGACCGACATCGACGACAAGATCCTGGTCAAGGCGACGGAGCAGGGGCGGCCGTTCTGGTCGATCGCGTACGCCAACGAGCAGATCCTGGCCGCGGCCTACCGGGCGCTCAACGTGCTGCCGCCGACCTACGAGCCGCGGGCCACCGGGCACATCCCGGAGATGCACGAGCTGATCGCCGAGTTGATCGCCGACGGGCACGCCTACCCGGCCGTCGACGGCTCCGGCGACGTCTACTTCGACGTCGCCTCCTGGCCGGCGTACGGGTCGCTCTCCAACCAGTCCCCGGACGACATGCAGTCCGCCGGCGACGCCCCCGACCGGGGCAAGCGCGACCCCCGCGACTTCGCGCTGTGGAAGGGCGCCAAGCCCGACGAGCCGCAGGACGCGTACTGGCCGTCGCCGTGGGGCCGGGGCCGTCCCGGCTGGCACATCGAGTGCTCGGCGATGTGCTGGCGCTATCTGGGCCCCGAGTTCGACATCCACGGCGGCGGGCTCGACCTGACCTTCCCGCACCACGAGAACGAGATCGCCCAGTCCCAGGCCGCCGGCCTGCCGTTCGCCCGCTACTGGGTGCACCACGGCCTGCTCAGCATCGGCGGCGCCAAGATGGGCAAGTCGCTCGGGAACACCCTCGACCTGGCGTACGTCGACGCGCTCGGTGTACGCCCGGTGGAGCTGCGCTACTACTACGCCGCCGCCCACTACCGTTCCCGGATCGACTACTCGGAGGACGCGCTCCGCGAGGCGGCCACCGCCTACCGGCGGATCGAGGGCTTCGTGCAGCGGGCCGCCGAGCGGGTCGGCGCCGGCCAGCTCGGCGAGCTGCCGGCGGGGTTCGTCGCCGCGATGGACGACGACCTGAACACGTCGGCCGCGCTGGCCGTGCTGCACGAGGTGGTCCGGGACGGCAACACCGCGCTGACCGGCGGCGACGATGTGACGGTCCGCACCGCACTGGCCGCCGTCCGCGCGATGCTGGATATCCTCGGTGTCGACCCCCTCGACCCGGCGTGGACCGGTGGCGGCCGGGTGGACGACCTGCGCGGCGTGGTGGACTCGCTCATCGCCCTGGCCCTGGAACAGCGCGCGCAGGCCCGCACCCGCAAGGACTGGGCCGCCGCGGACGCCGTACGGGACCAGCTCAAGCAGGCCGGCGTGGTGGTCGAGGACACCCCTCAGGGTCCCCGTTGGACTATTGGAGAGCAGGACTGATGGCCGGCAACTCGCAGCGCCGTGGCCGGCGACTGACGCCGAAGGCGGGCGCCCCGAAGGGCTCCGGCGGCAAGGGCCGGGACGCGCTCGCCGGGCGGGGGAAGACCCTGCCGGCGGACGAGCGACCCTGGCACAAGGCGTACTCGGGCACCGAAAAGCTGCCGCAGCGGACCGCCTGGAAACAGGAGAAGGAGCGCCGCGCCGCGGCCGACGAGGGGCGCGCCCCCAAGATCGGCCAGCCGGGCACCAAGGACACCACCTGGGGCAAGGGTGGCGGCCGGGGCGCGGCGGGCGGCGGCGGTCGCGGCGCGGCCGGTCGCGGTGGCAAGCCGACCGGCCGGACCGGCCCGCGGGTCGCCCCCGGGCGCAAGTCCAACCCGTCCCGGGACGCGCCGGAGCTGCTGGTGGGCCGCAACCCGGTGGTGGAGTCGCTGCGGGCCGGTGTGCCGGCGACGGCGCTCTACACCGCCCAGGGCATCGACATCGACGACCGCGTCAACGAGATCGTGCGCACGGCCGCCGACCGGGGCATCGCCATCCTGGAGATCAGCCGGGCCGAGCTGGACCGGATGACCGGCGGCGTGCTGCACCAGGGCGTCGGCCTCCAGGTGCCGCCCTTCGCGTACCAGCCGTTCGAGGACATGGTCGCCGCCGCGGTGGAGCAGCCCGCCCCGCTGCTGGTGGCGCTGGACGGGGTCACCGACCCGCGCAACCTCGGCGCGGTGATCCGGTCCGCCGCCGCGTTCGGCGCGCAGGGTGTCTTCGTACCCGAGCGGCGGGCCGCCGGGATCACCGCGACCGCCTGGCGGACCAGCGCCGGCGCGGCCGCGCGGGTCCCGGTCGCCCAGGTGACCAACCTGACCCGGTCGCTGAAGGCCTGCCGGGACGCCGGCTTCATGGTTGTCGGCTTGGACGCCGACGGCGAGACCGACCTGTTCGATCTGGAGGCCGCGGTCGGGCCGCTGGTCGTGGTGGTCGGCTCCGAGGGTCGAGGGTTGTCCCGGCTGGTCGGGGAGACCTGTGACCTGACCGTCCGCATCCCGATGGTCTCCGAGGTGGAGTCGCTCAACGCCAGCGTGGCCGCCGCGGTCACCCTCGCCGAGGTGGCTCGCCGCCGGTCCGTCGCCGGCTGAACGCCAGTCGCACGAACACGAAAGGGGCGGCCCGCCGACCGGCGGGCCGCCCCTTTTCGTCGTACGTCAGATCCGGTTGCCGGTGGCGGCGTGGAAGACGTGGGTGCGGTCGGCCCGCGGCTTGACGAACACGGTGTCACCCATGTTCGGCATGGTGCGGCGGTCGGTGCGGACCACGAAGCGCTCGGAGCTGCCGCCCAGCGCGGCGTGCCCGTAGACGTTGGCGTCCGAGCCCAGGTCCTCGACCAGCTCGACCACGACCGGGATGCCGCCCTCGGTGGGGCTGACCAGGTCGCAGTCCTCCGGGCGGAAGCCGACGGTCACCTTGCCGTCGCCGCCCTCGGCCTTGGCCGCCTCGACCTGCTCGCGGGTCAGCGGGATGTAGACCTCGGCGAACTCGGCGCCCTTCTCGGCCAGCGGCACCGTCTTGATGTTCATGGCCGGGGAGCCCATGAAGCCGGCGACGAAGACGTTGGCGGGGGTGTCGTAGAGCGACCGTGGGGTGTCGACCTGCTGGAGCTCACCGTCGAGCAGCACGGCGACCCGGTGGCCCATGGTCATGGCCTCGACCTGGTCGTGGGTGACGTAGACGGTGGTGACGCCCAGCTTGGCCTGCAGCGACGCGATCTGCGTACGGGTCTGCACCCGGAGCTTGGCGTCGAGGTTCGACAGCGGCTCGTCCATGAGGAAGACCTGCGGCTCGCGGACGATCGCGCGGCCCATCGCGACACGCTGGCGCTGACCACCGGAGAGCGCCTTCGGCTTGCGGTTGAGGAACTCCTCCAGCTGGAGCAGCCCGGCCGCCTCCTTGACCCGCCGGTCGATCTCCGACTTCGAAGTCTTGCGGAGCTTCAGCGCGAACGCCATGTTCTCGTACACCGTCATGTGCGGGTAGAGGGCGTAGTTCTGGAAGACCATCGCGATGTCGCGGGCCTTCGGGGGGAGGTGGGTGACGTCGCGCTGGTCGATGTAGATCGAACCCTGGTCGACGTCCTCCAGGCCGGCGAGCATCCGCAGGCTGGTGGACTTGCCGCAACCGGAGGGGCCGACCAGGACCAGGAACTCGCCGTCGCCGATCTCCAGGTCGAGCTGGTTGACGGCGGGGCGCTCGGTGCCCGGGTAGATCCGGGACGCCTTCGAGTAAGTGACCGTAGCCATGGTGGAGCGCTTCCTTTCACCGGCAGGAACGTGCCGGACGATCCGAGTGAAGGAGCGACCGGCGCGTGTCGTGCCGGCCAACGGGCGACGGGCCGGTCGCGGGGGCGGCCGGGACCTGTCGTCCGTGTCACTGCACGGTAAACGGGTTTTCCGGCGCTGCCAAGGCGGGGTGATCTCGGATGCGACAGGTGGCATACACATTCCGGTCAACCGGGCACGGGGCGACAGCAATCGACGCGCGACGCCGCCGGGAGCGCCGCGTGATCGTCGGGATGTTGACGTTTCCCGTGCTCGGGAGCCCTGCCGAGCGGGAAATCCGGACGTCAGTCGCTATGCTGGCCACGACACACCAGCCCCTGTAGCTCAGCTGGCCAGAGCACTCGCCTTGTAAGCGAGATGTCGCCGGTTCGATCCCGGCCGGGGGCTCCAGTTGCACCGCACGAGGGCGGGGGCCGGCGCGCCGCGAATCGGTCGGACGCGTCGTGTCAGGCCCACTCCCGGCGCACCATGGGCTGCTCGGGTTCCTCGTGCGCGGGCTCCGTGTCCACGGTCTCGACCAGATCCTCCGCGGGTACGACCCGGACGGGCAGTTCCCCGAACCGGACGTGCCGCCGACGGGCGAACTCCGCATCCGTCACCTGTTCGGTGTGCCGCCGCTCCGCACCCATGGTCGACCTCCCTCGTCGGCTTCCATCGTCCTCCCCGAGCCGGCCGACGGCCACCGTCCGCCGGAGGTGACGCGGCCGACGCGTCCGGCCGCCAGCAGGGCCGTGCCCCCGCGGACGACCTGCTCGCGTGACAGAACGCGGATCTCCGACACGTGATCATCGGGCTGTACGACGATGGCGTCGGGGGAGCGGACGGGTCGGAGGTGAGCGTGCTGAGCCGCCTTCGGCGGGTGCCGCCGGGAAAGGTGCGGCGGGAAGGCCAGGACCTCGTCGAGCGGCTCCGCACATACCTCATCGTCGCGGCGCAGGCGGGGGTGGCCGCCGGCCTGGCCTGGTTCGTCGCGAGCAACGTGCTGCACAACCCGCAGCCGGCGTTCGCGCCCGCCGTCGCCGTGGGCACGATCGCGGCGGCCGTCGGGAACCGGTCGCGGCGGACGCTGGAGCTCGTCGCCGGGGTGCTCGTCGGGGCCCTGGTCGGGATCGGGATCGTCGAGCTCATCGGGGTGGGTCCGGTGCAGACCGGGGTGGTCGTGACACTGTCCGTCACGGCGGCGGTCCTGGTCCGGGGCTCCGGCGCCGTGATGACGCAGGCCGGCAGCACCGCCGTGCTGCTGGGGACGGTGTCGGCGAACGCACCCGACCTGGCGGTGCCACGTACGGCGAACGCACTCGTCGGCGCGGGCGTGGCCCTCGCCGTGGTGCTGCTGATCCTGCCGCTCAACCCGCTGCGTGCGGTCCACCGCACCGCCGGTCCCGCGTTGGACAGCCTCGCCCGTGAACTCAGCGGGTGCGCGAAGGCGCTCGCCGACCATGACGTCCGGCGGGCCGACGAGGCCCTGGGGCGGCTCTGCGGGCTGGAGGAGCAAGAGCGGAGCACGATCGAACTGATCGGTGCGGCGCGGGAGGTCGCCGTGCTGTCGCCGTGGCGGCGGCGCCGGCTGGGCATCATGCGGCGGTACGAGCAGACCGCCGAGCACCTCGAACGGGCCTACACCAACTGCCGGGAGATGGCGCACTGGAGCGTGTCGACCATTCGTTCGGGCGAGCCGGTGCCGCCCGGCCTGCCGGCGTCGATCGAGCACCTCAGCGAGGCGGTCCGGCTCCTGCACCGCGAGTTCCTCGTCGGCGACGAAGCGGATCGCACCCGGGCCCGGCTGCTCCAGGCCGCGAGGGAACTCGACGAGGCGTGCGACGCGGGGGTCGAGTTCGCCGGCGAGGTCGTCGTCTCGAAGCTGCGCGTCACCGTGACCGAGGTGCTGCAGGCCTCCGGCGTGCCGCAGGAGGAGGCGAACCGGCAGGCGGGTCTGGTCGCCGAGGTCTGACCACGGCGACCAGACCAGCCGGGCCGGGACGCGATACCCGCCCCCGCCGCCGCGGGTATCGCCGAGCCCGGCAGAGCGACACGGCGCCGGATCAGGCCGTGCTGGAGCCGGCCCACAGGTCGATGCCGGACTCGGTGGCGTACTGGTCGATCTCGGCCAGCTCGTCGTCGGTGAACGCGGTGTTCTCCAGCGCCGCCACGTTCGCCTCCAGTTGGGCGACGCTGCTGGCGCCGAGCACGGTCGAGGTCATCCGCGGGTCGCGCAGCACCCAGGCGATCGCCAGCTGTGCCAGGCTCTGCCCGCGCCGCGCGGCGATGTCGTGCAGCGCCCGGATCTTGGCCTGGTTCTCCTCCGTCAGCCACTCCGGTGCGAGCGAGCTGCCCGCCCTGGCCCGCGAGTCCTCGGGCACGCCGCCGAGGTAGCGGTCGGTCAGCATGCCCTGCGCGAGCGGCGAGAAGCCGATGCAGCCGACGCCCTCGCGCTCCAGCACGTCCAGCAGGCCGCCCTCGATCCAGCGGTTCAGCATCGAGTACGACGGCTGGTGGATCAGCAGCGGCGTACCTAGGTCGCGGAGGATGGCCGCGGCCTGCGCCGTCCGCTCCGGCGAGTAGGACGAGATGCCGACGTACAGCGTCTTGCCGGCGCGGACCGCGGCGTCCAGCGCGCCCATGGTCTCTTCCAGCGGGGTGTCCGGGTCGAAGCGGTGCGAGTAGAAGATGTCGACGTAGTCCAGCCCCATCCGCTGGAGCGACTGGTCCAGCGACGCGGTCAGGTACTTCCGGGAACCCCCCTCGCCGTACGGCCCGGGCCACATGTCCCAGCCGGCCTTCGTGGAGATGACCAGCTCGTCGCGGTACGGCCGGAGGTCGCTGGCCAGGATCCGGCCGAAGTTCTCCTCGGCGGAGCCGTACGGCGGGCCGTAGTTGTTGGCGAGGTCGAAGTGGGTGATGCCCAGGTCGAAGGCGCGGCGGACGATGGCCCGCTGGGTCTCGACCGGCCGGGTGCCGCCGAAGTTGTGCCACAGCCCGAGCGACACGGCGGGCAGCTTCAGGCCGCTGCGGCCGGACCGGCGGTACTCCATGGTGCGGTACCGGTCCGGGTCGGCGACGTAGCTGGTGTTCACGGAACTCCTCGGTGTACGTGGCGGATGGCGGCGATACCCCCGCCATCGGCGAACATGCGTGCTGGGCCGGGACGGTCAGCCGAGGCTGGCCAACTCCTCGGCGGTGAGGGCCAGCTCGGGCGACCGGGCCGAGTCGATGATGGTCTCCGGGCGGCTGGCTCCGGGGATCGGGATCACCACCGGGGACTTGGCCAGGTGCCAGGCGAGGCACACGCGCTGCGGGCTCACACCGTGCCGCTCGGCGACCGTGGCGAAGGCGGCGGCGTGGCCACCCAGCTGGTCGGCCCGGCCGATGCCGCCCAGGGGCGACCACGGGAGGAAGGCGATGCCGAGTTGGTCGCACAGCTCCAGTTCGGGCTCGGACGAGCGGAAGGCCGGCGAGAACTGGTTCTGCACCGAGACCAGCCGGCCACCGAGAATCTCCTGGGCCTCGCGGATCTGCTCCGGGTTGGCGTTGGAGATGCCGGCCATCCGGATCTTGCCCGCGTCCAGCAGGTCGCGGACGGCGCCGACCGACTCGGCGTACGGGACCCGCGGGTCGGGGCGGTGGTGCTGGTAGAGGCCGATGGCCTCGACGCCGAGGCGCTTGAGGGACGCCTCACACGCCTGCCGGATGTAGTCGGGGGAGCCGTTGATCGTCCAGCTCCCGTCGCCGGGGCGCAGGTGCCCGCCCTTGGTGGCGATCAGCACGTCCGACGTGTCGCCGCCGTACGTGGCCAGTCCGCGGGCGATCAGCGACTCGTTGTGACCGACCTCGTCGGCGTGCAGGTGGTAGGCGTCGGCGGTGTCGATCAGGGTGACGCCGGCGTCCAGCGCGGCGTGGATCGTACGGATCGAGCGCTCCTCGTCCGGACGACCCTCGATCGACATCGGCATGCCACCGAGACCGATCGCGCCCACGGAAACGTCGCCGATGCGGCGGCTTTGCATGGCACAGACCTCCTCGTCACGGATCCCGCGCTCGCGGGACCCGGCCCTCCAGCCTGGTCCGGCGCGGGCCGCCCGTCCAACAGAAGAAAGCGCTCGGAATCAGCACCTAGACTGCTCAATCATGGAGTTGCGGCATCTGGAGTACTTCGTGGCGGTCGCCGAGGAGCGCCACTTCACCCGGGCGGCGGAGCGGATGCGGGTGGCCCAGTCCGGACTGTCCGCCGCCATCCGCTCCCTGGAGCGGGACCTGGACGCCGAGCTGTTCGTCCGCAGCACCCGGCGGGTGGAGCTGACCGACGCCGGCCGGGCCCTGCTGGTCGAGGCGCACCGGACGCTGGCGAGCGCCGTGGCCGCCCGCGACGCCGTGGCCGCCGTACGCGGGCTGCTGCGGGGCAGCCTCGCCGTCGGCTCCGAGCAGTGCCTCGGGGTGATCGACCTGCCTCCGATGCTCGCCTCGTTCCGCCGGGCCCACCCGGGCGTGGAGATCCAGTTGCGCTACGCCGGCTCCGGTCAGGTCACCGAGCAGATCCGGCAGGGCCGGCTCAACGTGGGCTTCGTCGCGCTGCCCGGCCCGCCACCGGACGGCGTACGCCTGCTGCCGCTCGCCGCCGAGGAGATGGTCCTGCTCTGCCACCCCGGCCACCGACTGGCCGGGCGGGAGACCGTCGACGTGGAGGCGCTGCTCGGCGAGGACTTCGTCGACTTCAGCTCCGACTGGGGCGCCCGCCGGGTCAACGACCAGACGTTCGCCCGCGCCGAGGCCGAGCGCCGGGTGTCGGTCGAGGTCAACGACGTGCACACCCTGCTCGACTTCGTCCACCAGGGGCTGGGCGTGGCGCTGGTGCCGGCCCCGGTGACGCGCAAGCCGCACGCCAAGGGCCTGCACGCGGCCACGCTCGCGGCCGGCGCCGGCCCGACCTGGCAGGTCTCGGTGGCGGTGGCGGCGGGCGCACCGCCCGGCCCGGCGACCGCGGAGCTGCTCCGGATGGCCCTGCCCGGCGCGACCCACGGCGCCGGGCGGGACGCGTAGGCGCGGGTAGCCTGGCGGGCGACCGGGTGGGAGGGGGCCGGGATGAGCCGGGCGGTCGAGGAGTCCAACCGGGCCATGCTGCGTGCCCGCGACGCGATGGACCGCGCGTACGCCGATCCGCTGGACATCCCCGCGCTGGCCCGCGTCGCGCACGTCTCGGAGGCGCACTTCATCCGGACCTTCCGGGCGACGTTCGGCGAGACCCCGCACCGCTACCTGCAACGACGCCGGGTCGAGCGGGCCATGTACCTGCTGGTGCAGACCGACCAGGACGTGACCGACATCTGCTTCGCGGTGGGCTTCAGCAGCCTCGGCACGTTCAGCCGGACGTTCCGACAGATCGTCGGCGAGTCCCCGACCGAGTACCGCCGGCGCAAGGTGCCGCTCGACGTGCCGTCCTGCTTCACCAAGGCGTGGACCCGACCCAGCAGTTTTGGATAAGCGCCAGGTCAGGCCGGACCTCTAGCGTCAACGGCATGACGATGAACGCACTTTCCCGCTCCCAGATCTACGTGCTCGACCAGGACGAGGCCCTCGACTTCTACGTGGGCAAGCTCGGCTTCGAGGTGCACACCGACGTCGACCTCGGCTTCATGCGCTGGCTCACGGTCAGCATCCCGGGCGACCGCGACCGCGAGATCCTGCTGGAGCGGCCGGGCCCGCCCGCGCTCGACCCGGCGACCGCGGAGCAGGTCCGCGAGCTGCTGACGAAGGGCGCCATGGGCGGCTGGCTCTCCATCACGACCGACGACGCCCGCAAGACGTACGAGACGCTGGTCGCCAAGGGCGTCGAGATCACCGACGAGCCCACCGAGCGGTCGTACGGGATCGACTTCGGCATCCGCGACCCGTTCGGCAACAAGATCCGTATCGGCCAGATGAACCCGCAGGGCTGAGGGGGGCGGACCGGTGACCGAGGCGATCACGCTCCACTCCGCGCGGCCGGCGCAGGCCGTCGGCCGACGCCGGCTCCTGCTGGCCGGCGGCCTGCTGGCTGGCCCGATCTTCGTCGGCTCCGCGCTCGTCCAGGGCCTCACCCGGGACGGCTTCGACTTCCGGCGGCACCCGGTGAGCGTGCTGAGCACCGGCGACCTCGGGTGGATCCAGATCGCCACCTTCCTGGTCACCGGTCTGCTCACCGTCGGGGCCGCGTGGGCGCTGCGCCCGGCGGAGCCGGTCGGCTCGGTCTGGCTGCCGCGGCTGCTCACCCTCTACGGCGCCGGGCTGGTCGGTGCCGGCGTGTTCAGCGCCGACCCGGCGGACGGCTTTCCCGCCGGTACGCCCCGTGGCGCCGGGCAGATCAGCTGGCACGGCGGGCTGCACTTCCTCGCCGCGGCCGTCGGCTTCGTCGCGCTGATCGTGGCCGCCGTGCTGGTCGCCCGCCGGGCGGCGCGTGCCGGCGACCGGGTGTGGGCGGCGCTGAGCCTGCTCACCGGCGCGTACTTCGCGACCGCCTGGGTCGCCCTGATCGTCGTGCCGGGGCCGGTGACCATGGTCGGCTTCGGGCTCGCCGCGCTGGTCGGGTGGGCGTGGGTGACGGCGGTCCTCGCCCGGGCGGCCCGCGCCGGCTGAACCCGCGGGGCCGCTCGGGGCCGGCCACCCTTCCGCCGATCATGAGGTTGACGGCACGGATCACCGGATTCGTAGCCGTCAACCTCATGATCGACATGACGGGGCACCCCTCGACGGTCGACCGGGGCGCGCGCGGTTAGGGTCGGCCGGACCGGGGCGAGGGAGGGTGACGATGGCGGACGCGGAACTCGTCGTCGAGGTGAGCGGGCCGGTGGCGACGGTGGTCATCCGCAACCCGGCACGCCGGAACGCGTTGACCCCGGCCATGTGGCGGCAGTTGCCGCCGCTGCTCGACGGCCTGGAGGCCGATCCGGCGATCCGGGCGCTGGTGCTCACCGGCGCGGGTGGCACCTTCTGCGCCGGGGCCGACCTCACCGACCTCGACGAGCTGCTGGCCGCCGGGGACGGGAGCATCGCGGTGGCCGCCGAGGAGCGCCTGGCCGGGTTCGCCAAGCCGACCGTCGCGGCGGTACGCGGGGCCTGCGTCGGCGGCGGGTGCCAGCTCGCCGCGGCCTGCGACCTGCGGATCGCCGCCGACGACGCCCGGTTCGGGGTGCCGCCGGCGCGGCTCGGCCTGGTCTATCCGGCGCCGACCACGCGTCGGCTGGCCCGGCTGGTCGGGCCGTCCGCCGCGAAGTTCCTGCTGTTCACCGCCGAGCTGATCGACGCCGAGCGGGCCCTGCGCATCGGCCTGGTCGACGAGGTGCTGCCCGAGGAGCGGCTCGCCGCCCGGGTCGAGGAGATCACCGCCAGGATCGCGCAGCGCTCGCCGCTCAGCGTCGCCGCGGCGAAGGAGATCATCGACGACCGCGCCACGCCGTCCCGGGTCGCCTGGTGGCACCGGAAGGTCGCGGCGAGCGGCGAGGCGAGCGAGGGGATCGCCGCCGTTCGGGAGCGCCGGCCACCCCGCTTCGCCTGGACGCCACCGGCCGCCGACTGACCGCCGACCGCGCCGGACAGGACCGGCGGGCGCCGCGCCGGAGGCGTACCCCCGACGCGACCCCCTGTGCCCGCCGGCCGGCCGGTCACCGCCCGGCGAGCGCCGCCCAGCTCGGAACCACCGGCTCGCGCCGCAGCGGCATGCCCGCCTCGGCCGGCGTCCGGTCGCCCTTGCGCTGGTTGCACGCGTAGCAGGCGGCGGTGGTGTTCCGCCACGTGTTCCGGCCGCCGCGCGAGCGGGGCATGATGTGGTCGATGGTGCTGGCCGGCCCACCGCAGTACGCGCAGCAGCGGCTGTCGCGCCGTAACACCCCGGCGCGGGACCAGGCGGGGCCGGCGCTGAAGCGCCAGCGGGTCACCACGTACCGGACGAGCCGCACCACCCGGGGGACCGGGAAGACCCCGATCACCTGGTCGGGCTCGGCCTCGTGGATCTCGGCGACCCGGCGACAGAGCATCCGGATGGCGTGCTGGACGGTGACCCGGTGCAACGGGCCGAGGTCGGCGTTGACGACAAGGACGGCGTCCACCGGAATCTCCCTCCAGGACGGTGACGGGCGTACGTGGCCGGACAGCGAAGAGCCGCCCGGTCCGGCGATGGGACGGGGCGGCTCGACGCGTGCGGACGCGCGTCAGTCGGGCCGGTCGTCCCCGGGACCTTCCGCTCGGCAACCGCCGCTGAGCAGCCACGACGGCACGGTGTTGGCGTGCGGCATCGACATGGACGGCTCCCGGTGCGGTGGTTGACCTTGCGCGATCACGGTAGGTCCGCCGGGGAGAGGCGGGCAACGGATTTCGATCGAGGGACCGGCCGCCGGGCGCCGCGGGCGCGAGGGGTGCGGTCTCAGCGCCGCTTCGCCAGCAGGCCGCGCGGCCGGACCGAGCGGACCGGCTCCGCCGCGCCGCCCTCGGCCCGCAGGATGTGGTTGGCCGCGATGATCCCGGTGGCCGCCGAGCGCTCCATCAGCGCGGTGGGGAACGCCGTGGCGATCCCGTCGCCGGCCAGGTAGAGCCCGTCGGCGTCGGTGCGTACGCCGGGCCGCTCGGTGTGACTGCCCGGTGCGAAGGCCGGCGCCTGTGCCGCCACCCGGGCCCGCAGCTCACGGACCCGCAGCCCGGCCGACTCCGGCCAGAGCGTCGCCAGCTCCAGGCGCATCCGTTCGGCCAGCTCGGCGGCGGGCACGCCCGGCTCGCAGGCGTACGCGTGCAGCTCGACGACGCTGCCGCCGCCCCGCTCCGCCCAGCGGCGGGATTCCCGCTCCAGGCGGTGGTAGAGCGTCACCGAGTCCAGGGTCGGCTGGCGGGACACCCCGCTGAAGACGGCCCGGTCGGGGCGTACGTCACCGTCGAGCCAGTAGCGGGCCACCGCGTACGGCGGACCGGGCCGGCCGAACGCGGGCATCCGCGCCACCAGCCGGGGCGCGTGCTCCGCCAGGCCCGGGGAGCCCTCGACGAGCGCGGCGAGCGCCGGCGGGTCGACCGCGAGCACGACGTGCCGTGCGTCGTACCCGGTGCCGTCGGCGGTGACCACGCGCCAGCCGTCGGCACGGCGGCGCAGCCCGGTGGCCACCGCGCCGGTCACCACCCGACCGCCGTGCCGCTCGACGTGCCGGGCCAGCGGCGCCCAGATCGCGGTCGCGTAGTCCTCGTCCGGCGCGTCGAACGCCAGCCCCTCGCCGTTGCCGAGCAGGTAGAAGTGGAACTGGGCGACCATCTCGGCGGCCGACATCTCCGCCTCGTGGTTGAAGAACGAGTGCGAGAAGACCTCGAAGAGCATCGCTCGGGCCCGGTCCGGCAACCGCAGCGAGTCCAGCAGCGCTTCGGCGGTGGTGTCGTCCAGCGTGGCGTAGGTGCGCGCCGGGTGGTAGGTGAGCAGCGGCAGCGCCGCCTCCCGGTCCATCCCGCGCAGGTCGCGCAGGCGCAGGCTGGGGCTGCGCGCCAGCAGCGTGAGCAGGTTCAGCGGCGGCGCGGCGGGCAGGTCGCCGAACTCCTCGGTCGGCCACCGGGCGGAGAGGATCGGGTAGCCCGGCACCGGCCGGAGGAACCCCAGGCCGGGGTCGATCCGGCGGAGGATCGCCCGCCAGTTGTAGTACTGCCGGAAAAACGCGTGGAACCCGTGCTCCACCTGCTGCACGCCGTCGGCGAGCGCCTCCGGCCAGGCGCCGAGTCGGCCGCCCAGGGTCGGCGCGGCCTCCAGCACCGTGACCCGCACCCCGCGCTCGGCGAGCACCACCGCCGCCGAGATGCCCGCGATCCCGCCACCCACGACCACCACCGCCGCCGCGTGGCGCGGCACGCGTGGGGCGCCACCGCCGCCGGGGTCCACCAGATGCGGGCGTACGCCGAGGAGCCGGCCGACCACTCGCGACAGTGCCATCCGACCCTCCCGCCCCGGCGGACCTCCAGTCTGCCCGTCCGCGGCGGGCGGGGCGCGCCGCCGCGCCCGTGCCGTCACGGCGGCGGGGTCAGGCAACGGCGCTCGCGGTCCGACGCGGGCCAGACGTACTCGAGGTCGTCCGGCACGTCACCGAAGATCGGCCGGTAGTGCGTCGGGTCCTTGCGAACCAGTGACGAGCGGTGGCTCCGGTGCAGGTCCTCCCGCCCCAGCCAGGGCGGCAGCTCGCCGGCCACGGCGAGTTCTTCCTGCGTGCGGACGGTTTCGACGCCGCAGGCCGTGGCGAGGTCGAGGGTCATGGTGCCGGCGCAGGTGTCGGCGCGGCCGGGCTCGCACCAGACGGCGCACATGTCCAGCCCGTACCGGGTCAGCGCCTCCTCGTACCCGGCCCACATCTTCACCGCCGGGTGGTTGCGCCAGCCGTACGTCGGCCAGGTCAACCCGCGCAGCACCTGGATCGTCTCCACCCGCTGCTTGCCCAGCCGCTTCTGGTCCAGCGTCCGCGCGCTCGCCAGGAAGTCCGGATACGGGAGGAACGTCTGCATGTGGCTGCTCTACCCATCGGCCCGGCCGACATGCCTGGTCGGGTAGGAACCGGACGGGGTCGCCCAGGGTGGTCGTCCTGACTACGATCCGGGCATGGGGGAGCCGTGGCGGGACCGGGCCCGACGGGCGGTCGAGTGGAACTGGCGGCTCCGGCCCGCCGCCGGTGACCCCCGCCCGCACTACGTCGTCTGCGGGCGGGACGCGCTGTCCTACTACGTCGCCAAGGCGTTGCTGGAGACCGAGCTGCCCGCCGGCAGCGCCCGGGTCACCGTGGTGGTGCCGGAGCGCTACCGGGCCAACGGGCCCGACGTGGCGACGTTGCGGGGCGTCCGGGTCGTCCGCTCCGACCGGCTCGACGAGGCGACCTTCCGGGCCGCCAACCTGGTCGGCGCGGCCGGGCTGGCCCTGCTGGCCCAGGACGACGTCGGCAACCTGCACGCCGCGCTCTGCGCGCAGGCCGTCGACCGGCACGTCCGCCAGGTGCTGCGGATGTTCAACGGCACGCTGGCCGACGGCGTCCGCACCCTGCTCCAGGTCAAGGTCGACGTGCTCTCCGACGCCGAGATGGCCGCGCCCGCGTTCGTCGCGGCGGCGCTCGGCGAGGTCGACCCGACACACTTCCAGCACAAGGACCGCACGCTGCGGGTCGCCCGCCGCGCCGACGTACGCGAGCAGGACGTGGTCTGCGGGCTCGCCGATCTGAGCGACCCGCACCGGGTGGCGCTGCTGCCGGCCGACCAGGCCGCCGCCGACCTGGTGCTGGCGGAGGCGACCGGGCAACCGCCGGGCACCGAGGTCGCGGCCCGCCGGCTGGTCCGGGCCCGCCGCCGGCGACGGCCGGTCGCGGTGCTGATGCGGGCGATCCGGGGCTTCGCCACCCGCAAGATCGGCGTCGCGGTGATGCTGGTGCTCGCGCTGATAGCCGTGCTGGGCGCGCTGATCTCCCAGACCGAGGGGGTCTCCCCGGCGGAGGCGCTCTACCTCACCCTGGTCACCACGCTCAGCGGCGCGGATCCGGACACCACCAAGGCGCCCGACGAGCAGGTCATGCAGGTGGTGCTGAACCTCGCCGGGCTGGCGCTGATCCCGCTGATCACCGCGGTCGTGGTCGACGGGATCGTCAACGCCCGGCTGGCCCTGCACACCGGCCGGCTGCAACCGGCGCGCTCCGGTCACGTGGTGGTGGTCGGCCTCGGCAACGTGGGCACCCGGGTGATGGCCCAGCTGCGCGAGTACGACGTCGAGGTCGTCGCCATCGACAAGGATCCGGAGCCTCGGGGTGGCGCCCTGGCCCGGCAGCTGGAGGTGCCGCTGATCGTCGGCGACGCCGCGCTGCCGGAGACTCTGGAGGCCGCCTCGGTGGCCGACTGCCAGGCGCTGCTGGTGGTCTCCACCGACGACGTGACCAACCTGGAGGCCGCGCTCGCCGGGCGGGACCTCCGCGCGGACCTGCGGGTGGTGCTGCGGCTCTTCGACGGCGACTTCGCCGAGCGGGTCGAGGAGGCGTTCGGCCTGGGCGTCTCCCGGTCGGTCTCCTACCTGGCCGCCCCCGCCTTCACCGGCGCGTTGACCGAACGCGCGGTGATCGCCACGATCCCGGTCGGTCGGCACGCGCTGCCGGTCGCCGAGGTGCCGGTGGCCGTCGGTTCGGAGCTGGACGGGCGGCCGCTCAGCGCCGTCTCCCGGGCCGGCCAGGTCCGCGTGATCGCCCGCACGCCGGCCGGCGGCGCGCGGACGATCTGGTGGAAGGATCTCGAACCACGGCAGGTGATCTTCGCGGGCGACCGGCTGACCGTGGTCGCCCGGCGGGCCGGCCTGGACTGGCTCACCCGGCAGTGCGCCCCGCCCGCCCCGCCCGGCCCGGCGGGGTGGTCAGGCCCGCCGACGCCGGGCGGCGTACCCGCCGGCGCCGACGGCGAGCACGCCGAAGCCGGCCAGCACGCTGCTGAGCGGCAGGTTGCCCGCCAGCAGCAGGCACCCGACGAGCCCCAGCCCGGCGAGCGCCTGAACCGGTAGCTTCCGGCCCGGGTCGCGACCCAGGGTCAGCGCGGCCGCGTTGGTGATCGTGTAGTAGACCAGCACGGTGCAGCTGGAGAAGCCGATCGCGTCGCGCACGTCGCCGAGCAGCACCACCAGGATCACCACCATTGCGACCGCGAGTTCGGCCCGGTGCGGCATGCGACGGCGCGGGTGCACGGCGGCCAGCGCGCCCGG
Source organism: Micromonospora sp. WMMD812 (assembly GCF_027497215.1). Taxonomy (NCBI): domain Bacteria; kingdom Bacillati; phylum Actinomycetota; class Actinomycetes; order Micromonosporales; family Micromonosporaceae; genus Micromonospora; species Micromonospora sp. WMMD812. The sequence goes on from NZ_CP114904.1 coordinate 5,091,695, forward strand.
CAGGTCCCGGCGGCGGCCCATCGCGAGCAGGGTGCGCCCCACCCCGGCGAGCAGCGAGAGCAGCACCCCGGTCACCGCGACGGCGGCCCCGGCGCGGACCACCCAGGCCAGGCCGGGCAGCCCGGCGGCGGTCACCACGTCGGCGAGCGGCGCGGCCGAGTCGGCCAGCCGGTCGGCGCCGAGCACGCCCAGCGCGACCACGGCGAGGACCAGGTAGATCGCCAGCACCACGCCGAGCGCCAGCGGCACGGCCCGGGGAATCGTCCGCTCCGGGTCACGCACCTCCTCGCCGAGCGTGGCGATCCGGGCGTACCCGGCGAAGGCGAAGAAGAGCAGGCCGGCGGCGGTGAGCACGCCCCGCCCGGAGCCGCCGGGGTCGGCCAGCCGGTCCAGGTGCACCGGGCCGCCGACCACGCCGACGGCCGCGACCAGGGCCAGCACCGCCAGCACCAGGCCGACCAGCAGTTTCGTCGCGGTCGCGGTCTTACCGACGCCGCGCAGGTTGACCGCGGTCACCGCGAGTACCGCGGCGACCGCGACGACCCGGACCTGCCCCGGCCAGAGGTACGCCCCGATGGTCAGCGCCATCGCCGCGCAGCTCGCCGTCTTGCCGACCACGAAGCCCCAGCCGGCCAGGAAGCCGGCGAACGGGCCGAGGCGTTCCCGACCGTAGACGTAGGTCCCACCGGACTCCGGGTAGCGGGCCGCCAGCCGGGCCGAGCTGGTCGCGTTGCAGAAGGCGATGAAGCCGGCCAGCACCAGGGCGGGCAGCAGCCCGGCGCCGCCGGCCGCTCCCGCGGCCGGCGCGAAGACGACGAAGACGCCGGCGCCGAGCATCGACCCCAGGCCGATGAGCACCGCGTCGGGCACGCCAAGGCGGCGTTCGAGCTGGTTCACGGCGGGCAGGCTAGGTGCCGGAGGTGAACATTCCGGTGCGGCCGGAGCCGGGCAGCCGGGCCGGCAGCGGCACGTCGTCCCAGGGCGCCCGGTGCAGCAGCCGGTCCAGCAGCAATCCGAGCAGCAGCCCGGCCACCGAGTCGGTGAGCCAGTGCCACCCCAGGTAGGTGGTGGTGCTGAGCACGATCAGCGGGGGCAGCACCCGGACCGCGAGCACGACCCGGGGCGGGACGGTGCGACCGTAGCTGCGCAGCAGCGGGACCAGCAGCAGCGCCAGGACGCCGTACCAGACGATCGCGTTGGCCACGTGGCCCGACGGGTACGACTGGGCGAAGCGCACCGGCAGGTCCTGCTGGAAGAGCGGCAGGGTCTGCTCGGCGGGCAGGAACGGCTCCTTGAGGCTGGCGCTCGGCGCCGGGCGGGCCGTCCAGACCTTGAGCGGCCCGATGGTGAGGTAGGTGAGCACGAACGCGACGACCGGCGGCAGGACCGGCCGGATCGAGCGGACCCGGACCGCGAGCAGCACACCGAGCCCGGCCGCGATCAGGGTCAGCGGGGTGCCCTGGCCGAGCAGGTTCAACACCCGGGCCACCCAGTACGCCGCGGTCGGCCGGTGCGCCTCGGCCCAGTCCGCGACCGCCCGGTCGAGGCCGAAGAGCTGGTGGGCGGTGAGCGCCACGGTGAGGCCGACCAGCGCGGCGAGCAGCAGCACGTCGTACCACCAGCCGGCCGGGCGGACCGGTCGTGGCCGCACCGCTCCGCGCACCGCCGTGGTCTCCCGCACGCGACCACGCTACCGGTGTGCTGTGGGCCCAGCCACGATGGGAAGCGCTTCGCAGCGCGGCCCGGCATGCTTGTTCCCGTGCGGATCACGTCTGCTCTCGTGGACCCGGCGCTGCTCGACCTCCCGTGGTCGACCCCGCTGGAGGAGTGGCCTGCCCAGCACCTGGTGGCGCTGCCCCAGGGCATCTCCCGGCACATCGTCCGGTTCGTCCGGCTCGGCGACTACGTGTACGCGGTCAAGGAGACCGGCGAGCGGGTCGCCGAGCGGGAGTACGACCTGCTCCGGGCCCTGGAGCGGATCGACTTCCCGGCGGTCGAGGCGGTGGCCATCGTCGCCGACCGGCAGACCGACGACGGCGAGCCGCTGGACCCGGTGCTGATCACCCGGCACCTGCAGTTCTCGCTGCCCTACCGGGCGCTCTTCTCGCACACCCTGCGTCCGGAGACCATGGGCCGGCTGCTCGACGCGCTCGCCGCGTTGCTGGTCCGGATGCACCTGACCGGCTTTTTCTGGGGCGACTGCTCGCTGTCGAACACCCTGTTCCGACGGGACGCCGGGGCGTTCGCGGCGTACCTGGTGGACGCGGAGACCGGCGCGCTGCGGCCCTCGCTCTCGAACGGTCAGCGGGGCGAGGACCTGGAGATCGCCCGGGTGAACATCTTCGGCGAGGCGCTCGACCTCCAGGCCGCCGGGCTGCTGCACGAGTCGATCGACCCCGAGGTCGTCTGCGAGGAGGTCGTGCAGCGCTACGAGCGGCTCTGGCACGAGATCACGTACGAGCAGCAGGTCGAGCGGGAGGCCCGGCACGACATCGAGAGCCGGATCCGCGGCCTCAACGAACTCGGGTTCGACGTCGCCGAGATCGCCGTCTCGACCATCGACGGCGGGCGCTACCTGCTCCGGCCGAAGGTGGTCGACGCCGGCTACCACACGCGCCGGCTGCTGCGGCTGACCGGCCTGGACGCCGAGGAGAACCAGGCCCGCAAGCTCCTCAACGACCTGGACGCGTACCGGGCGGAGAGCGACCTCACCGACGAGCAGCAGGCCGCGCACCGCTGGCTGACCGAGGTCTTCGAACCGGTGGTCCGGGCGGTGCCGGCGCATCTGCGCCGCAAGCTGGAGCCGCAGGAGCTCTTCGCGCAGATCATCGAGCACAAGTGGCTGCTCTCCGAGCGCGCCGGCCGGGACGTCGGGATGCGCCACGCGGTGCAGTCGTACCTGGCGGACGTGCTGGTCCACCGCCCCGACGAGCAGGCCGTGCTCGGAGTGGAGATCCCGGCCCCACGCTGACCGGGCCGGCTACTCCTGCCAGGCGCCGTCGCGCAGCACCCGGACCACGTTCAGCTCGTCGTCGAGCACCACGAGGTCGGCGCGGAGGCCGACCTGGAGGGAGCCGACCCGGTCGCCGAGCCCGATGGCCCGCGCCGGGGTGGTGGCCACCATGCGGGTGGCGTCCGCCATCGGGATGCCGGCGGCGACCGCGTGCCGCAGCGCGGCGTCCATGGTGAGGGTGCTGCCGGCGATGGCGCCGTCCCGGGCGAGGCGGGCCACCCCGTCGGCCACGGTGACGGCCTGGCCGCCCAGCTCGTACTCGCCGTCGGCCATTCCCGCGGCGGCCATCGCGTCGGTGATGAGCGCGGCCCGCTCGGGGCCGACCACCGAGGTCGCGAAGGTGAGCGTGCCGTCGTGCAGGTGAACCCCGTCGGCGACCAGCTCGCAGACCACGTTCGGCGCGTCCAGCAGGGCGACCACGGGGCCCGGCTCGCGGTGGTGCACCGGCCGCATGCCGTTGAACAGGTGGGTGCCGACGCTGGCGCCCGCCGCGACGGCGGTGCGCGTCTCGTCGTACGTGGCGTCGGTGTGGCCGACCGCGGCGACCACCCGGTGGGCGGTGAGCAGCTTGATCGCCTCCAGCGCGCCGTCCCGCTCGGGGGCGATCGTCATCATGCGGATCGCGTCCCCGCCCAGCTCGATCAGCTCGGCCAGCTCGTCCGTGGACGGGTCGCGGAGGAACTCCGGGTTCTGCGCGCCGCACCGCGCCGCCGAGAGGTACGGCCCCTCGAAGTGGATGCCGGCCAGCACGCCGGAGTCCACCAGCGGGCGGTACGCCGCGGTGGCCGACCGCATCAGCTCGAACGGGGAGCTGACCAGGCTGGCCAGCAGGGTGGTGGTGCCGTGCCCGAGGTGGAACGCGGCGGCCTCCCGGGCCTGCTCCGCGTCCCCCGTGGTGAAGGTGTGCCCGCCGCCGCCGTGGGTGTGCATGTCCACGAAGCCGGGCAGGATCCAGTGCCCGTCCCGCACGGCCGGGTACTCGGCCACCGCCGTGATCCGGCCGCCGTCCCACTCGACGCAGCCCTGCCGGATGACGCCGGTCGGCGTCACCACCTTGCCGCTCACCCGCACGGTCATCGCTTCTCCACGGTTCTCGGGACGCCCAGGGCGTCGAGGGCGAGCAGTGCGGCGCCGAGGCAACCGGCCTCGTCGCCGAGGGCCGCGCCGACCAGCCGCGGCTCCCGGTGGAAGGTCATCCGCTCGTGCAGGGCCGCGCGGAGCGGGTCGAGCAGCCGCTCGCCGGCCTGCGCCAGCCCGCCGCCGAGCACGATCGTCGCGACGTCGAAGAGCGCCTGCCCGGTGGCGAGGCCGTCGGCGAGCGCCTCGACGGTCTCCCCCCAGACCTGGATCGCCAGCGGTTCACCGGCCGCGGCCCGCTCGGCGACCTCGGCCGCGGTGGCCGACTCCCCGGCCAGCTCCGCGTAGCGGCGGCCGACGGAGGCGGCCGACGCGACCGCCTCCAGGCAGCCGGGCCGCCCACAGCCGCAGCGCGGGCCGCCCGGGCGTACGAGGATGTGGCCGATCTCTCCGGCCGCGCCGTGCGCGCCGACGCTGGCCGAGCCGTCGACCACGTGCGCGGCCGCGATGCCGGTGCCGATCGCGACGAAGAGGACGTGCCCCGCGCCGCGGCCGGCGCCGAGCCGGGCCTCGGCGAGGCCGCCCACCCGCACGTCGTGGCCGAGCGCGGTGGGCAGGCCGAGCCGCGCCACCGCGAGGTCCCGCAGCGGTACGTCCCGGAAGCCGATGTTCGCCGACCAGACCGCGACCCCGCGTGCCTCGTCGACCACGCCGGGCACGGCGACGCCGAGCGCGATGGGGGTACGGCCGTCGGCGCGGGCCTTGTCGGCCAGCCCTTCGGCGACGTCCAGGATCGTGTCGACCACGGCCTGCGGGCCCCGCGCGGCGTCGGTCGGGTGCCGTTCGCTGTGCACGGTGCCGCCGTCCGGGCGGACCAGCGCGCACTTCATGCCGGTCCCGCCGACGTCGAGCGCGACGACGACGTCGCCGTCGTTCATGCGAGCACCACGGACCGGCTCAGGTGCCGGGGCGCGTCCGGGTCGAGGCCACGGCTGGTGGCGAGGGCGACCGCGAAACGCTGGGCCAGGATCAGGTCGGCCATCGGGTCGACCGGGTTGCGGCCGGCGGCCCAGCTGCCCAGCACCGTACGGCAGCCGTGGGTCCGGCTGTGGACGAAGGCGGCGCCGGTCGCGGCGACGTCCTCCGGCAGCCCGTCGGGGAGCGCGCCGAACGCCCACACCAGCCGGCCGGGAGCGGCGATCGAGATGGGGCCGTGCCGGTAGTCCATCGCCGGGTACGCCTCGGCCCAGAAGGTGGCCGCCTCCCGGCACTTCAGCGCGGCCTCCTGGGCCAGCCCGACCGTCCAGCCCCGACCGAGGAAGGTGGCCTGCTCGATCCGGGTCGGGTCGATCGGCAGCGGGGCGCGCACCGCGACCTCGGCGTCGGCGGCGAGCGCCTCGACGTTCTCGCCCAGGTGGGCGCGGAGCAGGGCCAGCGCGGTGGTGGCGAAGCGGGTCTGCACCACCGACCGCTCGTCGGCGAAGGGCATGGGCACGGCGGCGTCGGCCAGCTGCACCGCCGGCGAGCCGGGGTCGCCGACGAGCACCGTGGTCGGCAACTGGCCGCGCAGCGCGTCGAGCAGCTCCACCACTTCGGTCGTGGTGCCGGAGCGGGTGATCGCGACCAGCCGGTCGTAGCGGCGCCCAGCGGGAAACTCAGAGGCCTGGAAGGCGTCGGTCTCGCCGTGGCCGGCCTGCTCGCGCAGCGCCGCGTACGCCATCGCCATGAACCACGACGTGCCGCACCCGACGACGGCGACCCGCTCGCCGCGGGCGGGCAGCTCGACGCGGGAGCCCGCGGCCAGTTTCGCCGCCTCCCGCCAGCAGTCGGGCTGGCTAGCGATCTCCGCGTCGACGTACGCCATGAGAACTCCTCGCAGGGGACGGCCGTGCGTAATACGGTTCGTTACACCCGTGTTTCGCGCGTCATTCTGCGCGAACCCGGGTGCCTGTCGCAACCGGCCGGCGGATCGCGCAGGCCGATGTTTTGCGCCCTCGTAGTTTCGCGCACTACTGTGCACGCAATCAATCACCGATCGTGCAGTCGCTGGGAGGGCACCCGAGGTGGACCGCTACGCCAGATGGAATGCCCTGCTCGAGATGCTGACCGACAGCGGTCGGGTCAGCGTCGAGGAGGCCGCCGAGCGGCTGGTCGTCTCCCAGGCGACCATCCGGCGCGACTTCGACCAGCTCGCCCAGCAACAGATGATCACCCGGACCCGGGGCGGCGCGGTCGCCAACGGGGTCTCGTACGACCTGCCGCTGCGCTACAAGACCGCCAAGCATTCGGCGGAGAAGCAGCGGATCGGCGCGGCCGCCGCGGCGCTGGTGTCGCCGGGGACCGTGGTCGGCCTGAACGGCGGCACCACCAGCACCGAGGTGGCGCGGGCCCTGGCCGTCCGGCCGGACCTCAACACCAGTGCCGACGGCGCCCAACTGACCGTGGTGACCAACGCCCTCAACATCGCCAACGAGCTGCTGGTCCGCTCACGGATGAAGGTCGTGGTGGCGGGCGGGGTCGTCCGGCCGAAGTCGTTCGAGCTGGTCGGCCCGCTCGGCGGGGCGTTGCTGCGCGAGGTGACCCTGGACATCGCCCTGCTGGGCGTGGACGCGATCGACCCGCAGCTCGGCGCGGCCGCCCACCACGAGGGCGAGGCGGCGATGAACAGCCTCATGGTCGCCCGGGCGAAGCGGGTGGTGGTCATCGCCGACTCGTCCAAGCTGGGCGGTCACGCGTTCGCCCGGATCTGCCCGGTGGACCGGGTGGAGACCCTGGTCACCGACTCGGGCGCCAACCCCGAGGTGGTCGACGCGTTCCGGGCCGCCGGGGTGCACGTGATCTGCGCCTGACGATCGCGCAGTGTTACCGCGCCATCCCGATCGGACATTTTCGGCGCGTCGATGCATACCCGGTATTGCGCGCCTCTGCATACCGCGTATGGTGTCGCCTGTCACGAACCGCCAACGGGGGAGGTGCAGCTTGCCAGCTGTCCTGGAGATAGAAGGTCTACGTAAGACGTACAAGAGTCGTCGGCGCGGCACCCGCAACGCCCTGGACGGCTTCGACATGCGGGTCGACGCGGGGCAGGTACACGGCTTCCTCGGCCCGAACGGATCCGGCAAGACCACCACGCTGCGTACGCTGCTCGGCCTGATCCGGCCGAACGACGGCCGGATGCGCATCCTCGGGCACGAGGTGCCCGCCGCGCTGCCGGTCGTGGCCGGACAGGTCGGCGCGATCGTCGAGAGCCCGCAGTTCTTCCCGCACTTCACCGCCCGGGACACGCTCTCCCTGCTGGCGTCCGCGGGTGACGTGCCGGCCACCCGCATCGACGAGGTGCTGGAGCTGGTCGGGCTGCGCGACCGGGCCGGCGAGCGGGTCAAGACCTACTCGCTCGGCATGAAGCAGCGGCTGGCGGTCGCCTCGGCCCTGCTCAAGAACCCGAAGCTGCTGATCCTCGACGAGCCGGCCAACGGCCTCGACCCGGGCGGCATCCGGGAGATGCGCACCCTGATGCGGAACCTGGCCGAGTCGGGGATGACCGTCGTGCTGTCCAGCCACATCCTCGGCGAGATCCAGCTGATCTGCGACTCGGTCACCATCATCTCGCTGGGCCGCCGGGTCGCCTTCGGCCCCGTCGAGCAGGTGCTCGCCCAGCACTCCTCCGGCGCGGTCCGGGTGCGCCTGGAGGCGGTCACCGACCTGCCGGCGGCCACCGACGCGCTCACCCGGGCCGGGATCCGGGTCACCGGGCATCCGGACCACCTGATGCTCGGCGGCGTGGACAAGCCCGCGACCGTCACCCGGCTCCTCGCCGAGCAGGGCCTCTACGTCAGCGAGCTGGCTCCGGTCGCCGTCGACCTGGAGAGCGTCTTCCTCGAACTGACCGCCACCGCGCCCGTACCCGGCCAGCACCGGCAGGTCGACCAGTCCACGAAGGTCGGTGGGCCGGAGCAGTCCGGTGCCGCCGGAGGGGGGTGGGGCGCGTGAGCCTCTACCGTACGGAGCTGCGCCGGCTGGTCAAGCGGCGCTTCACCCGCTACATGACGCTGCTCGGCCTGCTGGTGCTGGCGGCCGTGGTGGTCGGGGTCTTCTTCAGCAACCAGAAGATCGACGCCACGGCGCACGCCCGGGCCGAGCGACAGGCCGAGCAGCAGTACCAGGAGCAGGTGCGCTACAGCGAGCAGGAACGTGCCTCGTGCGAGCGGGACAAGGCGGCCGGCGTGAACGCCGACCGCTACCCGCCGGACTGTGCCATGATCTCGCCCCCGCCGAGGGAGGCCTTCGAGGCGCGGTGGTTCCTGCCGTCGACGTTCGACTTCCGCAAGAGCTTCACCTTCACCCTGATCCCGTTCGCGGCGATCCTCGCGCTGGTCGGCTTCGTGGTCGGCGCGTCCTTCGTCGGGGCCGAGTGGAACAGCGGCGGCATGATGAACCTGCTGCTCTGGCGGCCCAAGCGGCTGACCGTCCTGCTCAACAAGCTGGCCGCCCTGCTCACCGGTGTGTTCGCGGTGACCGTCTCCGCCGGGCTGCTCTGGTTCGGTGGGTTCTGGCTGGTCGCGATGTTCCGCGGCAGCACCGCGAAGATGACCTCCGGCGCCTGGCAGTCGTTCGCCCTCACCGGGCTGCGCGGGCTGGTGCTGGTGCTGGCGGTCACCACGGTCGGCTTCGCGCTGGCCTCGCTGGGCCGACACACCGCGATGGCCCTCGGTGGCGTGGTCGCGGTGATGGTCGTCGGTCAGTTCGGGCTCGGCATCCTGCTGGAGATGGCCGGCACCCGGTTCGCCCAGGCGTGGCTGCTGCCCACGTACGCACTGGCCTGGATGCAGAAGAAGGTGACCCTGGAGGACTGGGACGCCTGCAACGCCACCTTCACCGGCGAGTGCAAGCCGGACACCCTGGACATCACCTGGCAGCAATCCTCCGCGCTGTTCGCGGTCGGCGTCGTGGTGATCCTCGGCGCGGCGCTCTGGGCGATGCGTCGGCGCGACATCTCCTGACCGTCCACGCCGGACGGCCGGGCGCTGCGGGAAACCGTGCGCCCGGCCGCCCGGCCATGACGGCGGATGCGACCGGCGTCCGCCCTGGTTAGGCTGGGGGTCCCCCGGTCGGCGTCGCCGTGCCGGCCGCCCGCCCGAGGAGCGCCATGCATTCCGCCGACGCCGCCCCGGCCGCCGCCGAGCCGCCCACCGACGCTCCCCGTCCCGCGGACGAGGAGGGCACGACGCGTACCGCCCGGGCCGGTGCCGCGGCTGTCCCGCCGCCCCGCTCAGCGCCGGCGGCGGAGGCGGTTCCGGCTACCGGCGCGGCCGGGCCGCCGGGGAAGATCGCCGACGCCGACGCCGACGCCGACGCCGACGCCGACGCCGACGCCGACGCCGACGCCGACGCCGACGCCGACGCCGACGCCGACGCGAGCGCCGGAGTCGGGTTGACCGAGCGCGAACGCGGGATCCTGGCGTTCGAGCAGCAGTGGTGGCGGCACGCCGGCGCCAAGGAGCAGGCCATCCGGGACACCTTCGGGCTCTCCGCCACCCGCTACTACCAACTGCTGAACGGTCTGCTCGACAACCCGGCCGCGCTCGCCACCGAGCCGGTCCTGATCGGCCGGCTGCGCCGGCTGCGCTCCTCCCGCGCCCGCAACCGCCGCCGCTGAGGTCGCGCTGCCGGCGCCGAGGTCCGCGCGGGCACCCGACGTCCCGTCTCGCCGCCCCTGGTGGATCCGCCACGCCGCGTGCCCCGGGTCGGGCCCGTCCGTTCTCGCCGCCGACCTCCCCGCGACCCCTGATGGACACGTCCGCGAAGGGGCGCGTGACCTGGCCGGATCGCGACTCGGTCGGGGGCGGCGCCCGCCGGACGGCACACGAATGGCCCCGGACCGGGCGGGTAGGCGGGTGGGGTCCCCAGGGCTCTCATCGTGGTCCGGGGCGAGGAGGGAGTGTGTGATGACGGCGATCAACCAGAACAGACCGCCGACCAGCACCACCGAACACGCGCGCCAGCAGGCTTCCCGGGTCGGCCAGCAGACCGCACAGGCCGGCGGCCAGGTCGGTCACGTCGTGGCGGAGCAGGGCCGGCAGGTGGCCGCTCAGGCCGGGCAGCAGGCGCGTCACCTGGGCGGCGAGGCGACCTCGCAGTTGCGTGAGCAGGCCCGGTCGCAGCAGCACCACGCCGCCGAGCGGCTGCGCGGTCTGGGCCGAGACCTCGACTCGATGGCCGATCGCGGTGATTCCGGGATGGCCGGGGAGGCCGTTCGCCGGGCGGCGGACGCCGCGCAGCGCACCGCCGGGTGGATCGACAACCGCGAACCCGCCGACATGCTGCACGAGGTGCGTGGGTACGCCCGCCAACACCCGGGCATTTTCCTCGCCGGCGCGGCGGTGGCCGGGCTGCTGGTCGGCCGGCTCACCCGGAACCTGGCCTCGTCCGGCGACGGACAGCGCTCGGCTGCCCAGACGGGTCAGACCGGGCAGATGGGCCAGGCGGGTCAGCCGATGCAGGCCGGTCCGCAGCCGGGCGAGCGCGGCGTGCAGGCACCGTACACCGCCGAAGGGCCCTATGCCGGCACGGCGCGCGCGCAGAACGTGTCGCCCGCCAACCGGCAGGATCCCGACGTCCCGGGCGGGGTGGCACCGTGAGCGCCCCGACCAGGGAGCGCACCCAGTCGGTAGGCGAGCTGCTGGGTGACGTGACCCGCGACATGTCCACACTGGTCCGCCAGGAGATCGCGCTCGCCAAGGCGGAACTGCGCGAGGAGGCGAGCCAGGCCGGTAAGGCCGGCGGCATGTTCGCCGGCGCCGCGCTGGCCGGTTTCCTGACCGTGCTCTTCGTCTCGTACGCCGCCTGGTGGGGTCTGTCCAACGTGATGGACCAGGGCTGGGCCGCGCTCATCGTGGCGGGGTTCTGGGCGGTGGTCACCGCCATCCTGGCCGTCACCGGGCGGACGAAGCTGCGGCAGATCCGAGCGGTGCTGCCGCGCACGCAACAGACCGCACGGCAGTTGCCGGACGCCCTGCGCGGCCGGTAGCGAGCCGGGAGGGAGCAGACGATGTCGACCGATCCGGACCGGATACGGCAGGAGATCGAGCACACCCGCAGAGACCTGAGCGACAACGTCGACGCGCTGGCCGACAGGGTCAACCCGCGACGAATGGCCGGCGACCGCGTCGACCAGGCGCGTGGCACGCTCAACCGGGTCAAGGAGAAGGTGATGGGCACACAGATGGACGGACACGGTGCCGGGCAGCGGATGTCGAACGCCGCGGGTTCGGTGCGCGACGAGACCCGCTCGCTCGGGCAGCAGTCCCGGGAACAGGCGCAGGGTAACCCGCTCGCGGCCGGTGTGATCGCCTTCGGCGCCGGGCTGCTGGCCTCCGCGCTGATCCCGCCCAGCCGTCAGGAGCGGCAGTGGGCCGGGCAGGCCAAGGGGATGGCCGGCCAGCAGTTCAGCCAGCACTCCGGTGAGCTGCGGGAGCAGGCCAGCCAGATGGGCCACCAGCTCCGCGACAACATGCGGGAGCCGGCGCGACAGGCGGCCCGTTCGGTCGGTTCGACGGCCCTGCACGGTGCGTCCGCCGTCCGGGAAGAGGGCCGGTCGGCCACCCAGCAGGTGCGGGGGCAGGCACAGGAGGCCGCCGGTGAGTTCCGGCGTTGAGCCGGTGCGGGCGGTGGGACGGGCTCCGCTGATGCGGGTCCGTTCCGCCTCCGCTCCCGCCCCGGGGCGGGACGTCAACGAGGACCTGGTGTTCCGCTTCGGGCCGCTGGTCGGTGTGCTGGACGGGGCGACCGTGCCGGAGGGCTTCGACACCGGCTGCGTGCACGGGCCCGAGTGGTACGTCCGGCACCTCGCCGCCCGGATCGGGCTGGCCGAGGCGGCCCGGCCGGCGGCCACGCTGATGAGCAACCTGGCCGCGGCCATCCTCGCGGTCCGCGCCGACCACGCCGACGAGTGCGACCTGGACCATCCGGGTACCCCGTCCAGCACGGTCTGCCTGCTGCGCGAGGGCGGCGACCAGGTCGATTACCTGGTGCTCTGCGACAGCCCGCTGGTGCTGGACGCCGGCGGCCGGATCACCGTGGTCTCCGACGACCGGCTGGACGCGGCGATGGCCGACCTGCGCCGGACGGTGGCGACGATCCCGGCCGGCGCCGGCGATCGGGCCAGCCGCTTCCGCGAGGCCGTGGGAGTGCAGCGGAAGCGGATGAACCGGACGCACGGCTACTGGGTGGCCGCGGCCGACCCGGACGCGGCGTACCACGCGGTGACCGGGACGGTGGCGTTGCGCGGGCGGGACGCCCTGCGCCGGGCCGCGCTGCTCAGCGACGGGGCGTCCAGCGCGGTCGAGCAGTTCGGGGTGGTGGACTGGGCGGGGCTGCTGGACCTGCTGACGGTCGAGGGGCCGGCCGCGTTGATCGACCGGGTACGCGCCGCCGAACGCGACCTTCCGGACCGGCTGCGCCGGCACAAGCGGTCGGACGACGCCTCCGTGGTGCTCTGTGAGTTCAACCCCGACGACAGCGGAGCGTGAGGCGGAACACCATTCGGCCCGACCGGCCGATACCTGCCGACGTACCGCCAGTGGCGGCCCGATGGGGTGGACTTCTCCCGATAGGGCCGGCAGACTGCGGCACGTGGCGGGATCGGTCCGGTTGGAGCCGGTGGACGAGCGGAACCTCGAGCCGTTGCTCTCCGTAGCGGCCGCCGAGGCGGAGCCCGGCGACGTCATGCCGCCGGTGGAGGCGCCGGCCGGCTGGTCGCTGGCCCGCCGGGAGGCGTTCCGCGAGTTCTACCGGGCCAGCTTCGGCGGGCTGACCGGCCCGACCCGCACCCAGATGTACGCGATCCTGGCCGGCGGCGAGGTGGTCGGGATGGTCCGGATGGCCCTCCGCGACGAGCCCGGGACGGTGGAGACCGGGATGTGGCTGGGCCGGTCGGCCCGCGGCCAGGGGATCGGCGGAGCGGCCCTGCGGGAGCTGCTCAACGAGGCGGCGGCGGCCGGGATGCGGGCGGTCGTCGCCGAGACCACCCGGGAGAACACCGGGGCTCTCTCGGTGCTCGAGAAAAGCGGCGCAAAATTGCGCGCCGACGGCGACAAGGTGTACGCGGAAATCTGCCTGGATTCGACACCGCCAGCTCTCTGATCACATCTGCGTTCTCTTTCCGGCTGATGCGAGCAAGCGCCTGAGCTGCATCTCTGGGCCCTGACGTCCGTTTTAGCGCATCGGCTCCCCGCTTTTCGGAATTCATTGTCCGACGCTTTTCCCCGACATTGCGTACGCGGTTTCGCGGCTATGCCTCGGGGTACTGCCCGCCGGGTCCGCCAATACGGGACGCCTGACCGAGGTCCCGCTTACGTTGGTCATCGGGCCCTCTTTCGGCCCCGACCGCAGCAGGCGTCCGGACCGCGGGGGAGCGAAGGAGAACTGATGAACAGCGGAGCACGAATCGGGCTCGCGGTGGGTTTCGGCTATCTGCTGGGGCGCCGCCGCAAAATGCGTACCGCCCTCACTCTGGCCGCCGCGGTCGCGGCCGGCCGGGCGAGCCGGGACCCCGGCGGGTTGCTGAAGCGAGGTGCGGACCTCCTGCAGTCGAACCCTCATCTGGCCAACCTCGGCCGTCTCGGCGGTCCGCTCGCCGTCGCCGGAAAGGCCGCGGCGACCGCCGCGGCCGGGAACGGCATCGACGCGCTCAGCGGCAAGCTGCGCGGCTCGGCGGAGACCCTGCGCCGCCGCTCGGCCGGAGTCGCCGGGCACGTGGCCGGCGCCGAGCGGTCCCCGGACGGTGACGAGCCGTCGGCGGAGGACGCGGCCGTTCCCGCCGGCCGGCGGAGGCGATGACCATGGCGCCCACCACGAATCCGGGCGGACTGGCCGACAAGGTCCGGCGCCAACTCGCCGACGAGGTGCGCAACCTGGCCGGCGCGATCGGCGAGCGGGCCGTGTCCGTGGTGTCCGAGAAGGTCACCGGCGCGACCGGCCGCCTCAGCGAGTACGCCAAGCAGGGCGGCGGCCCGGGCTTGATCGCCGCCGCCACCGGCGCGCAGCGACTGGCCGAGGGCGACTCCCCCATGAAGGCGATGATCCATGCCGGCCTGGCCGGCGGTAAGGAGAAGGTGATGTCGGCCCTCGGCAGGGGCGCGGCCACCAAGGGCGGCGGCAAGAAGCTCAAGGTGACCAACATCGTGGAGACGATCGAGGTCGGCGTGCCGGTCCGGGTCGCGTACAACCAGTGGACCCAGTTCGGCGACTTCCCGAGCTTCATGAAGAAGGTCGAGAACGTCGACACCCAGTCGGACGAGCGGCTCACCTGGAAGGCGCAAGTCTTCTGGTCGCACCGCACCTGGGAGTCGACCATCGTCCGGCAGATCCCCGACCGGCTCATCCACTGGCGTTCCAAGGGCGAGAAGGGCTCGGTCGACGGCACGGTCAGCTTCCACGCCCTCACCCCCGACCTCACCCGGATCCTGGTCGTGCTCGAGTACCACCCGCAGGGCCTCTTCGAGCACACCGGGAACCTGTGGCGGGCCCAGGGCCGCCGGGTCCGGCTGGAGCTCAAGCACTTCGTCCGGCACGTCATGACGCAGACCGCCATCGACCCGGAGTCGGTGGAGGGCTGGCGGGGTGAGATCGAGGACTCGCAGGTGGTCCGCGACCACGACACCGCGGTGCGCGAGGAGACCGCCGAGGAGGAACCGGCCGTCGAGGAGCCGCGCCGGGAGCGGGCCCGGCCGGCGGCGCGCGGCCGGCGTGAGCCCGTGCGGCGCCGCCCAGTCGACGAGGAGTACGACGAGTACGAGGACGAGTACGACGAGGGCTACGACGAGTACGAGGAGCCCGAGGAACCGGAGGAGCCGGCGCCGTCCCGCCCGGCCCGCCGGCCGGCCCCCGAGCGGGCGCGCCGCGCGCGTTCCCGGGAGGAGTCGGAGCCTCGCGAGGAGCCCCGTACGCGCCGGGCGCCGCAGACCCCGCGCCGCCCCGTGGTCCGTCGTCGTCGAGAGGAGTCGGACGAGTGACAATCGCAACCACCGAGGGTCAGGCCGGCGGCGCGCTGGAACGCAGCGGGTCGTCGTCCAGCCTGGCCGACGTCGTGGAGACCGTGCTCGACAAGGGCGTCGTGATCGACGCCCAGGTGTCGGTCGCCGTCGTCGGCATCCAGCTGCTGGAGATCAACGCTCGGGTCGTGGTGGCCAGCGTCGAGACGTACCTGCGGTTCGCCCAGGCGGTGGACCGCCTCTCCATCACCCCGCGGAACCAGAAGGGGCTGCCCGATCTGGTCGAGGGCGCCTCCGGAGCCCTGAGCGTCGGCAAGGCGGCGAGCGGCCTGAGCAAGACCGTCGGCGCGATCGGCGGCGCGGTCCGCGACGCGGTCGGCGAGCTGGGCCCGGACCAGGAGCGGGAGCGCCCCCGGCGCCGCCGGCGGGACGAGGAGCGCTGAGATGGCCGACGAGAGAGGACTCTTCATCTACGGCATCGTGCCGTCCGACGTGGAGCCGACCCCCGACGCGCAGGGGGTCGGCGACCCGCCCGGCGAGGTGCGCGCCATCCGGCACGGTCCGGTGGCCGCGCTGGTCGGCGAGGTGGAGCTGGAGGCGGCGTTGGGCCGGCCGGCGGACCTCACCGCGTACCAGGAACTGCTGGACGGGACGGCGGCGGTCGCCCCGGTGCTGCCGGTCCGCTTCGGCACGGTGGTCACCGGGCCGGACGCGGTCGCCGACCTGCTCGACGCCCACGGCGACCGGTTCGCCGAGGCCCTCGACGAGCTGGAGGGTCGGGTCCAGTACGTGGTGCACGGCCGCTACGAGGAACCGGAGCTGATCAGCGGCGTGCTGGACGACAACCCCGCCGCCGCCGACCTGGCCGAACAGGTACGCGGGCAGCCGGAGGACGTGACGCGCGCCCAGCGGATCCGCCTCGGCGAGATCATCAGCCAGGCGGTGGAGCTGCGGCGCGAGGCGGAGAACCGGGAGCTGCTCGACACCGTCGGCGCGCTGGCGGTGTCGGCCGCGCCCCGGCTGCCGAGCAGCGAGCTGGACGCGGTGAACGCCGCCTTCCTGGTCGACGCCGACCAGGAGGACGACTTTCTGGACGCCGTCGAGGAGTTCGCCGAGCAGCGCCGCGGCCTGGTCCGGACGCGGCTGCTGGGCCCGCTCGCCCCGTACGACTTCGTCGACGCGCACCAGTTGGCGGGGTGAGGCGGTGGACATCCTCTGGTCGCTGCTGACCCTGCCGTACGCGCCGATGCGCGGGCTGACCGCGGTGGTCAAGGTGATCGCCCGCGAGGCGGAGTCGCAGCTGTACAACCCGGCCAACATCCGGCGTGAGCTGGAGGAGCTGGACGCCGCGGCCGCCGCCGGCGAGCTGACCGCCGAGGAGCGGGACGCACGGCAGCAGCAGGTCCTCGACCGGCTGACCGGCGGCCACCATCCGGCTCCCGCCGCCGGGCGGCGCGAGCCGGGGCCCGCGTCGCGCGCCGGGGGTGCCGGTCGCGGTGCTCCGGTCGTACGACGGAACGCACCGGCGCGGCGGCGTGGCGGCCAGGCGGGCCGGCGTGGCGACGCGGCGGGCTCGCGGGCCGGCAGCGCCCGCTCCGGTCCGGTGCGCGGCCGGCGGACCGAAAGCGAACGGCGACGTGACGGCGGGGGAGGTGTACGGAATGGTGGATCGGATCCGCGACGACCGGGCGCGCCGGCGTGAGCCCGAAGCGGAGAACGAGTGGGCCGGCGACGAGGAGTACGTCGAGCCGCTGTCGGCCGCCGAGGCGGCCCGCGAGGGCCTGCGGCAGATCATCGAGTTGACCGGGCGGGAACCGGTCGGCACCACGTCGCTGAAGGCGGTACGGGACGGCTGGCTGGTCGGTGTGGAGCTGGTCGAGGACCGCCGGATCCCCGCGTCGACCGACCTCCTCGGCCTGTACGAGGTGCAACTCGACATCGACGGCGTCCTGCTCGGCTACCGGCGGGTGCGGCGCTACCAGCGGGGGAAGGGCGAGGTGGGCTGAGATGACCACTGCGCGTACGCCGGCCGTGGTGCAGAACTCCGGCCAGGTGCTGCCGGCCGGACACGAGCCGGCCAACCTCGGCGACATCCTGGAGCGGGTGCTCGACCGGGGCATCGTGATCGCCGGCGACATCCGGGTCAGCCTGCTCGACATCGAGCTGCTGACGCTGAAGCTCCGGCTGGTCATCGCGTCGGTCGACACCGCGCGCCAGATCGGCATCGACTGGTGGGAGCACGATCCCTGGCTCAGCTCCCGCGCCCGGCCGCCGGTCGAGCCGGGCCCCCGCGACCCGGAACAGGTCGAGGCGGAGCGCCGGCCCCGGGTGGCCGCCCGGGCCCGCCGGCGCGAGGCCGGAGGGGAGGAGTGGGATGAGTTCGACGGCTGACGTGGCCGGGCCGGTCAGCCCCGCCGGGGGCACCGGCCGCTGGCTGCACGGTGTGGTCCGGGAGGCGGACCTCGGGCTGCTCGGTGGGATCGCCGGGATGACCGGGGATCCGGTCCGTCCGGTCCGCGCCGCGGGGCTGGTGGCCGTGGTGAGCACCGTGCCGCTGGCCGAGTACGGCGAGGAGGCGCTGCGGCGCAACCTGGAGGACCTGGCCTGGCTGGAACGCGCCGCCCGGGCGCACCACCGGGTGGTGGACGCCCTGACCCGGGCCGGTGCCGTCGTACCGGCGCGACTGGCCACCGTGCACCACGACGACGGGCGGGTCGCGGCCTCGCTCGCCGACCGCCGCGACGACCTGGCCGCGCTGCTCGACCGGCTCACCGGGCGCGGCGAGTGGGGCGTCAAGGGGTACGTGGTGCCGGGCACGGCGACGCCCCGGGCCGAGGAGACTGCCGGGCCGGGTCGCGTCGGGGCGGGTGGCGCCGGGGCGGCGTACCTGCGGCGGCGGCGGGCCCAGCTCACCGCGCGGGAGGACGGGCAGCGCGCCGCCGCCACCGCCGCCGGGGAGGTGCACGAGGCGCTCGCCCGGCACGCCGTGGCCGCCCGGCGGCACCCCCCGCAGGACCGTCGGCTGTCCGGGGCGCCGACCGCGATGGCACTGAACGGCGCGTACCTGGTGGACACCGGCGAGTTCGCCGGCTTCGCGGGCGTGGTGGAGACGCTCGGGGAGCGCCATCCGGAGCTGCGGCTGGAGCTGACCGGGCCCTGGCCGCCGTACTCCTTCGTGGCCGAGCGTCCGGCGGAGCCGGCGCTCACCGTGCGGGAGCCGGCGTGACCGCCGGCACCGGGGTCGGGTGGTCGCGGTGGTGACCACCTCGCTCGCTCCGAACAGCGCGGACGACCCGCTGGCCTACCGGCCGGTGGCCCTGGTCGACCTGCTGGATCGGGTGCTGGCCACCGGCGTGGTGGTCAGCGGTGACATCACCCTGGCGATCGCCGACGTGGACCTGGTCCGCATCTCGCTGCGTGCCCTGATCGCCTCGGTCGGCGCCCTCGCCCCACCCGAGCCGGACGCCCTGCCGACGGCCGGCGCTGTCGCCGGAGACCCGGGCACCCTGCCGGTCGGCGACGTCGGCCCCGGAGACCGGGGCATCCGGCCGGTCGGCGACGTCGGACCCGGAGAGCTCGGATGACCGGCCGGGACGAGGCGGCCGAGCTGGCCGCCGCGCTGGACGCGCCGCAGTGGCGACTGCCGCGGGTGACGCCGCTGGACCGGCGGCTCGCGGTGGACCGCGAGTCCGTCGAGCGGGGGCTGGCCAGCCTGGTGCTCACCGTGATCGAGCTGCTGCGGCAGCTGATGGAGCGGCAGGCGCTGCGCCGGGTGGAGCTGGGTGACCTCAGCGAGGAGCAGATCGAGCGGATCGGCGTGACGCTGATGGCGCTCGAGGAGCAGATGGTCGGGCTCCGCGAGCACTTCGGCCTGGCCCCCGAGGATCTGAACCTGGACCTCGGCCCCCTGGGCCCCCTCCTCCCGACCGACTGACCGCCCACCTCTCCTCCGCGGCGGGGGCCGGCGGGGTCGTTATTCCCTGCGTTGATCATGAAGTTGTTGCCGCGACACGCCGATGCGCGTGGCAACAACTTCATGATCAACCGGTCTGGGGGCGCGGCGGGGGGGCGGGGGGCGGCGGGGTCAGGTGGGTTGGTGGGTGGCGGCGTAGGCGGCGAGGTGGGCGACCTGGGCCGGGTCGAGGGACGGGCGGACCCGTTGCCGGGCCGTCGCCACGTGCGCGGCGGTGACCGTGGTCGCGGTCAGCGACTCGCGCATCGCGGCCAGCGCCGCCTCGCGGACCAGCGCCGCGCAGTCCGCCGCCGAGAAGCCGGCGAGCTCCTCGCTGAGCCCGGCGAGGTCCACGTCCGGCGCCAGCGGGACGGTGCGCGAGGCGGCCCGCAAGATCTCCGCCCGGGCCGGCCCGTCCGGCGGCGGCACGTAGACCAGCCGCTCCAACCGCCCCGGCCGCAGCAGTGCCGGGTCGACCAGGTCGGGGCGGTTGGTCGCGCCGACCACCACCACGTTGCGGAGCGTCTCCACCCCGTCCAGCTCGGTCAGGAGGGCGGCGACCACCCGGTCGGTCGTACCGCCGTCGCCGGCCTGACCGCGGACGGGGGCGAGGGCGTCCACCTCGTCGAGGAAGATCAGGGTGGGCGCGGCCTCACGCGCGCGGCGGAACAGCTCACGTACCGCGCGTTCGCTCTCGCCGACCCACTTGGACAGCAACTCGGCGCCCTTCACGGAGAGCACGTTCGCCCGCCCCGAGCCGGCCAGGGCGGTGACCAGGTACGTCTTGCCGCAGCCGGGCGGGCCGTAGAGCAGCACGCCGCGCGGCGGCCGTACGCCGAGCCGGGCGAAGGTGTCCGGGTAGGTCAGCGGCCAGAGCACCGACTCGGTCAGCGTCTGCTTCACCTCGGTCAGGTCGCCCACGTCGTCGAGGGTCACCGTGGCCAGTTCCAGGGTGGACGCGGCCATGGTGGTGGGCCGGACCACCTCCAGGGCGGCGGCGAAGTCGGCCATCGCCACCGTCGGCGTCGTGGCCGACTTTTGCCGCAGCGCGGCCCGTACGCCGGCCTCCCGCACCAGCGCGGCCAGGTCGGCGGCCACGAACCCCGGCGTCCGGCCGGCGATCTCGTCGAGCCGGACGTCGTCGGCGAGCGGCACCTGTCGGGTGAGCACGGTCAGCTGCTCGCGGCGCAGCGCCGGGTCGGGGAGCGGGATGCTGATCCGCAGCGAGAGCAGGTCCGGCGCGCGCAACGCGGGATCGACGGCCTCCGGCCTCCCGGTGGTGCAGACCACCGCCGCCCCGGCCCGTACCGTCTCGGCCAGCACCTGACGGAACACCGTGGCCACCGGGCCCGGCTCATCCGCCGGGGCGAGCGCCTCCACGTCGGTGACCAGCAGCACGGCGGGGCCTTCGCCGGCCCGCACCTCCGCGGCGGCGGCGCGTAACCGGTCCGCGGCGGCCTGGTTCGCCAGCGCCGCCACCTCCGGCGCCCAGAGCGCGCAGACCCGGGCACCGACCCGGGCGGCGACCGCGCGGACCAGGGCCGACTTACCGGAGCCGGCCGGCCCGCCGAGCAGTACGCCCAGCGACACCGTCGTCCCGAGCCGACCCAGCACCTCGCGGTGGTGGAAGCCGAGGTCCAGCAGCTCGGTCAGCTCCTCGGCCTGGGCGCGCAGCCCGGGCAGCTCGTCGATCGCGGGCGCGTCCTCGGGCCGGGTGGCAGCGACGGTGGACGGCCCGGGTGCCGGGCCGGGAGTCGGGCCGGTGGCGGGGCGAACCGCGGCCGAGCCGTGGGTGACCGGCCCGTGCTCCCAGCCGACCAGGGTGTCCATGGTGACCAGCGCGGCGGCCTCCGGCTCCGCGTCGACCACGGTGAGCAGCGTGCTGGTCCAGGCATAGCCGACGGTGTTGGCCAGGCTGCGCCGGGCCGCCTCGACCAGGCTGCGCACCGAGGCGTCGGGCAGCACGTCCTGGGGGAGCAGGGACACGTCGTCTCCGGCGGTGACCACTTTGCCGAGCAGGGCCAGCCGCAGCATCTCCGGGCTGACCGCCGCGACGATCTCCACCGGGCCGGCCAGGGTCACCCGTGTCGCCGCGGTCACCGGCACCGGCGTCACCGTCACCTGACCGCCGCCGCGTACGCCGAGGTTGCCGAGCACCAGGTCGTCGGCGTACAGCAGGGCGGGGCTCGCACCCGGCTCGGCCGCCGCGACGATCCCGGCGGTCACCCGCCCGCCGCTCAGCCGGACCGGGTCGCCGGGGCGCAGCCCCAGCGCGGTCAGCACCTCCGGGTGCAGCCGGACGACGCCGCGCCGGGCGTCCAGCGCCGCCGGCCGCAGGCTCGCGGTCAGGGTGAGGTCGGGTCGCGCCACCGCCCGACCCTAGCCCTCGGCCGCTCGGTCCGCCGGTCACCAGCGCGGTCCCGCCCGGCCGGTCACGATCGGCGGGCAGCGCGGTCCCGCCCGGCCGGGCGCCACCGGCGGCCGGGTTGGCCGGCCTCGGCCGCGCGCCCGCCCGGTCAGCGCTGGGTGTCGGGCCCGTTGAGCAGCGACGGGTCACGGCGGATCAGGTCGGCCAGGCGGGCCGCCCGATCCGGGCCCGGCCGCCGCTGACCCGGTGTCCACGCCGGCACGGTCCGCGCGGACGTCGGCCAGGGCGGCGGCGGTGTGGCGGCGGGCTCCGCGGTGACCGTCACCTCCCCGCCGGCCCAGGCGATCCGCAGCGGGTACGTCGCCCCGTCCTGCTCCACCCGTACGCTCACCGCCAGCCCGGGCCGCCCGGCCACCACCCGGTGGACCGCCTCGACCACCGCCTGGACGGGGTCGTCCTCCGACAGACCCTCGGGTTCCACCCGGTGCGCGCCCGGCTCCCGACCGGCGGGCTCGCTCGATTCGATGGCCCGCCGCCGCAGCGCCTCCTCGCGCCGGGCCATCCGGGCCAGTGTCTCGTCCAACCCTTCTCTCATCACGACCACCCCTTCCGAGGAAACGGGTCTGACCGTCCAGGAGTTCAGGCCCCCCTGTCCCGGGTGGCCCGCTCCAGCGCCCGGTCCAGGACGACCAGCAGGGCGTCCCGCACCGACAGCCGGTCCCGGGCGTCGAACTGCACCAGCGGCACGTGGTCGCCGATCGCCAGCGCCCACCGGATCGAGTCGAGGTCGAGCGCCAGCCGCCCGTCGAAGGCGTTGACCCCCACCACGAACGGCAGCCCGGCCTGCTCGAAGTAGTCGATCGCCGGGTAGCAGTCGTCCAGCCGGGAGCTGTCCACCACGACCAGCGCGCCGAGCGCGCCCCGCGCCAGGTCGTCCCACATGAAGCCGAAGCGGGACTGGCCGGGCGTACCGAAGAGGTAGAGCTTCAGGCTTCGGTCGATGGTCACGCACCCGAAGTCCATCGCCACCGTGGTGGTGGTCTTGGCCGAGCGTGCGCCGGGGTCGTCGACGCCGATCCCGGCGGTGGTCATCTCCGCCTCGGTGGTGAGCGGGGCGATCTCCGAGATGGCGCCGACCGTGGTGGTCTTGCCGACGCCGAAACCGCCCGCGATCAGGATCTTGACCGGTACGGGAGGCGCGGAGACCCCGCCGCCGGCCGGGCGCGGCGCCGGCGCCGCGCCGGGTGCCACGGGCGTCCGGTACGACGGTCGCGCCGGCGGGTGAGTGAGGTGCCCGGGCGTCGGGGCGGCCCCAGTGGGGGCGCCGTACCGGATGGTGGCGCTGTTCGCGGCGAGCCCGCCGAGCGGGGCGACCGGCCAGTCAGGAGATCGCACGGAGTCCATCAATCACTCGCAGGATGAGATCGGGGTCGGCGGCGCCGTCGCCCTGGTCGAGGTGTACCTCGAGGTGCCCGGCGGCGCGCAGGTCGCCGACCAGGACGCGGGTCACGCCGTAGTGCAGCCGGGTCCGGGCCGAGATCTCCGCGACCGAGATCGGCTCGTCGCAGAGGGCGATGATCGCCTGAAGCTCGGGCGCCAGCAGCGCGACCGGCCCGGCGGCGTCGCTCCCCTCGGCGGCGGCGGTCACCTGGGTCTCCAGGCAGATCGCCGGGTCCACGGCGGACACCCGTCCGGCGGTCAGCACGAACGGCCGGGGAACGGCCGGTCCGTCCGCACCGGGTCCGTCCGCCGGCCCGCCCGGCACCGGGGTGGACGGCGCCCGCAGGTAGGGGCGGATCCGGACCTCAGGCTCCGGATCCGGCCCGTCGCCGGCGGACTCCGGGGTCATTGCTGGGCGGCGTTCTTCAGCTCGGCGATGAGGCGCGGGGTGAGGGCGCCCCCGGCGCGTCCGGCGAAGAGGGTCATCTCGTACGCGACCGTGCCCAGGTTGGCCGACCGGTCGGCGACCACCCCGAGCACCGAGCCGCTGCTGATCGCGCTGATCAGCAGGTAGCCCTCGGCCATGTCGACGATCACCCGGTTCAACCCGCCCAGCGCGTACCAGCTGGCGGCACCGCCGGCCAGGCTCGTCATGCCGGAGACCACCGCAGCGAGTCGCTCCGCGTTGGACCGGTCCCGGATCGCCGACATGGCCATCAGCAGACCGTCCGAGGAGACCGCGATCGCCTCCAACACGCCGGCGGTGCTCGACGTGAACGAGTCCAGCAGCCAGTTGAAGGTGCGGGCCTCGGGACTGAGGTCCCCGGCGGGTGCCGGGCTGCCCGGGTGGTCGACATTGTCGTGCAGGAAGGAACTGGTCACCGTGTTGATCCCCCTTCGTTGCGACGGTCTGGACTGACTTCGCGCAGAGCGCGGGCGACGCCCGCCTCGAACTCGGTGATGAGGTCGCGGACCTCGGCCGGGTCGCCCGGGTGCGGGCTGAGCGGCTGGTGGGCCGGTGCGGCGGTGAGGTTCGCCCCGGGCACCCGCCGGTTCAGCCGTGGCCGGTCCGGACGCGCCTCCGGGCCGGCCGGGGGCAGCGGCTGGCTCAGCTCGGCCCGGCGTACCCCGGACTCGACCGCCTCGACCAGGGCGCGGACCTCGGCCGGATCGGCGTCGGCGCCGGCCACCGGGCCGGCCGGTGGCCCGCTCGGTGGCAGGTTGGCCCCCGGTACCCGTTGCCGGACTCCCGCCCGGCCGAGGCCCGCCCCGCTGCCGACGGGCCGGCGGGGCAGCCCGGCCGGCGTGATCCCGGCGGCCGGCGTTGCCGGCCGGAGGTCCGGGTCGGTGGTCGCGTCGTCGAGCCGGGCGCCGCCCGGTGCGCTGATCTCCAGGTACGCGATGGCCCCGCCGGGCGTGGCCGCCGGCTCCGCGCCGGCGCCGAAGGCGTCCCAGGTCTCGCCGGCCTCCATGCTCCGGGTGGCCCGGCTGAGCAGCGCCGGATCGAACCGGGGCGGGTCGTTCGGGTCGGCAGGTGGCGCACCGCCGGGGAGCGGGGGCGGCCCGCCCGGGGCGGTGCCGACCACGGCCGGTGAGCGGCGGTCCCGGGCCGGTACGGCGGCCCGCGCCATCGCGGCGCCGGGGCGCTCGGTACGCCGGATCACCAGCGCCGCCTGCGGGATCTCCAGCCGGGCCGTGACCCCGCCGCCGCCGGTCGGAGCCAGGTTCACCCCCCAGCCGTGCCGGCGGGCCAGCCGGCCGACCACGAACAGGCCGAGCACCTCCGTCGGGGCCAGGTCGAGCCGCTCCCGCCGGGTCAGCCGGGCGTTCTCCTCGGCCATCCGCTCCTGGGTCATCCCGATGCCGTGGTCGGTCACCGTGATCCGGGCACCGGTGTCGATCCGTTCGGCAGCCACGACCACCCGGGTGTGCGGAGGCGAGAAGACGGTGCCGTTCTCCATCAGCTCGGCGAGCGCCAGCACCAGGTCGCCCACCGTGGCCGGCGCCGCCGCGATCTCCGTGGGCACCCGGACGTCCACCCGGGTGTAGTCCTCGATCTCGCCCAGCGCCAGCCGGACCACGTCGGCCAGCGGCACCGGCGCCACGTACGCGTCCGCGCCGGGCGATCCGGAGAGCACCACGAGGCTGCCCGCGTTCCGCCGCAGTCGGCTGGAGATGTGGTCGAGCCGGTACAGGTCCTCGAGCCGACCCGGGTCGGTCTCCCGCTGCTCCAACCGGTCGATCAGCGTGATCTGCCGGCCCACGAGGTTCTGCGTACGCCGGCCCACGTGGCCGAACATCTGCGCCACGTTGCGCCGGCCGACGACCTGACGTTCGACCAGCCGCGCCGCCGTGGCCTGCACCCGTTCGAACGCTCGGGCCAGGTCGCCGATCTCGTCGCGGGCCCGGACGTCGACCGGGTCGAGCCGCACCGGGGGCGCGCTCTCCGACTCGTCGTCGGCGACCCGGACCAGTTCGGCCTCGGCGACCCGGGCGACCCGGTCGGCGGAGCGGGTGAGTCGGGTCAGCGGCCGGGCCACCGTCCGGGCCACCGCCGCGCTGAGCAGCAGCACCACGGCCAGGATCAGCGCGGCTACGCCGGCGACCAGGTACGCGGCGGTCAGCGCCCGCCGCTGCTCACCCTTCACCTCGGCGAGAACGTCCGCGACGATCTTCTTCTCGATGAACTGGCCGAGGGTGACCATCGACCGGGCGGACGGGAAGACCATCTCGAGCGGCACGTTGCGTACCCCGCCGGCCGGGTTGACGGCGCCGGTGGTGAGGAAGTCCGCGCTGGTGCGGGCGGTCACCGCCGCGTCGTTCAGCTCGGCGAGCTTGCGCTGCTCGGGTGTGATCAGGCTGCGGAAGCGCTGGCTGTCCACCCGGAGCGCGGCCATGGCGGCGACGAAGCCGGCGTTGACGGCCGGGTCGTCGGTTACCTTCACCAGCACGATGAGGGTGGCGCAGATGCCCAGACCCTCGTCGGCGCGGAGCAGCGCGTCCAGGGCCAGCACCTGCCGGCCGGCCGCCGTGTCGGTGTCCACGTCGAACGCCAGCCGCAGGGAGTCGATCAACGCCCGGTTCACCGGGCCGTACGCGTCCATCACCTGCCCGGGGGTGGCGGCGCGGGCGAGCACCGCGGCGCGCAGGTCGGTGAGCGCCCGGACGCCGTCCAACGCGTCGGCGACCTGTGGGTCCAGCGCGTCGCCCCGCTCGGCGCGCAGGTCGGCCACCCGGTCGTCCACGCTGGCCGCCCGGCGCATCAGGTCGGCCCGGGTCACCTCGCCGAGCAGCAGGCCGACCGAGAGGATCCGTTCCTGTTGCAGGTCCTGGACGAGGGTGCCGACCCGGCTGGCCAGCCGGACCCGGTCGGCGATCTCGCCGGCCCGCTGCGCGACGGCCACCCGGTCCAGGACGACCGGCACGGCGAGGCCCACCATGCTGACCAGCGGGATGACGACGAGCAGCGCGAGCTTGCCGCGGATCCGGAGCCTACCGAGCAGCATCGACGGGCCCCCACCGTGCGGTCTGTGGATCACCGGCCCGGCCTGCCGGCTGGAGTGGCCGGGGCTCGCCGGGCGGGATGCCGGCCGGCCCGGCCCCGGGCGGCCACGTCGGGCTGTCCGGCGGCGCGTCCGCCTCCCGGGCCCGTCGCGCCGCCGCGGCCACACGCCGGGCCCGCCGTGCGGCGGCGAGCAGCAGCCCGCCCAGCACGGCCAGCAGGAGTACGCCCAGCGCGGCCGCCCCGATCGCCAGCCACCGCTCCCGGTCCAGCCCGTCGATCCGGTCGGCGAGCAGCGCGTCGAGTTGGGCCAGGATGACCGGTTGGAGCTGCTCCGCGGCCGAGTGCGCGGTGAGCCGCGCCCCGGCGATCGGCGCGGGGTCGACCGGGCCGGTGCGACTCGGGGCGGAGGCGGCGGCGAGCACCTCGACGGCCCGCTGGTAGGTGTCCAGCGGGGTCAGCACGGTGCCGCCCAGGTTGGTGCTCTCCGAGCTGTCGACCGCGGCGCGCAGGTCGTCGACGAGGTCACCGGCCGGGCTAAGCGCGCCGGTCCGCAGCGCGGCCAGCTCGGCGAGGGTGCGGGTCCGGTCGGCGTCCGGTCGCCGGGCGGCGAGCGTCGCGAGGTCGGCGAGCCGGCCCGCCGCGACCATCGCCTCCGGCAGTGCCTGCCCGGCGGCGTCCTGAAGGTAGGCCGTGTCCGGCTCCGGGTCGCGCACCAGCCCGGAGCTCTCCCGGACCTTGCGGTGCAGGTCCAGCAGCAGGTCGGTGACCTCGCCGTACGCCGTGAAGGCCGCCTCCGGGTCGGCGGGCGCCCGGTCGCGCAGCGCCTCCAGCTTGGCCCGCAGCCCGGCCCAGCGTTCCTGGCTGCGCAGCTCGGCGCCGATCCGGGCGTCCACCGTGGCGGCGTCCTCGACCACCCCGGCCAGCGCCGCCGCGGACGTCGGCCGCCCGGCGACGGCCGCGGACTGGGCGTCCACCAGAGCGTCGGTGACCGGGGCGAGTGCCCGCAGGTACTCGACGCCGAGTCGTTCGCGGGCGGCCAGACTCCGGTCGTCGTCGGTGAGTCGCCAGGTCTGCTGGAACAGCACACCCACCGGTGCCAGCAGCGCCGCCACGAGGAGCAGCGGCAGGGCGCGGCGGGCGGATCGGCGAACGGCCCGGGGCGCGGGGACGGTCATGGTCTGTCTCCTCCGCCGAGGGTGGGGACGGTGTAGTGCGCGAGTGGGTGGTGTCGATGCCGGGGTCGCCGGCCAGTCCCGTACACCGGACCGGAAAAGTAACCGAGGGGCCCGCTCGCAAGGCTGCCGCCGATCGGTCAGCTTTGCGTCACTTCGAGCGATGTCACTGTTCGTCCTCCTTCTCGGCACGCTGGGTGCCGCGCGAGAGGCTGACATGCGGTGATCAAGGCCGATTTCCCCTGGAAGATCGGAATTCACGGAATCCGAACTCGTCTCGCTGAGCTGCGCTCGACTGTGGGCGCTCGCTCCGCTCCCGGAGCCGATCGGATCAACCGGACGAGCGTACGGCGGATCTCAGCCAATGCTCAGGGTCCGGCCCGTACCGTGTGCCGCATGAGATCGCCGTTGTCGGTCGCCCGGGTCCGGCGTGCCCTGCCCAGCGGCCGTCGCGCCGTCGCCGCGGCGGCGGTCGCCGTGCTGCTGGCCGCCGCCGTCATCTGGGCCGTCCGGCCGCGCGGGCCCGAGGTGCGCACCGAGTCCGCCCTGCTGACCGTCCAGTCCGGGCCGGACGGTCAGGCGCCGGTCGACCTGGACACCACGCTCTACCTGCCGGAGGACGCCTCGGCGGGCAGCAAGGTCCCGGCGGTGCTGCTGGCGCACGGTTTCGGTGGCACCAAGGAGTCGGTGCGGGCCGACGCCGAGGAGTTCGCCGGGCGCGGGTACGCCGTGCTCACCTGGACCGCGCGCGGCTTCGGCCGCAGCGGAGGCGAGATCCACCTGGACCACCCCGACTACGAGGTACGCGACGCCTCTCGCCTGCTGGACTGGCTCGCCGCCCGTCCGGAGGTCCGCAGCGACGCCACCGGGGACCCGCGGGTCGGCGTGGTGGGCGGCTCGTACGGCGGGGCGCTGGCCCTGCTGCTCGCCGCGCAGGACCGGCGGGTGGACGCGATCGTCCCGATGATCACCTGGAACGACCTGGCCCGCAGCTTCCTGCCGGAGAGCACCGGCGGGCCGGCCACCGCGGGCGTGTTCAAGAAGGGCTGGGCCGGTCTCTTCTTCGGTGGCGGCGGCAGCGTCGGGTCCGGCCCGGCCGGGCTGTCCGGGGTCACCGCGGCGCAGCCGCAGGGCGCGCCGGCGTCGGCCGGGCCGCCCAGCCCCGGCCCGGGTGAAGGCCCGGGCACCGGTCCCGGACGGGCGCCGACCGGTGCCGCCGACCCGTCCTGTGGCCGGTTCGCCGCCGACGTCTGCGCGGCGTACCTGCGGATCGCCACCACCGGACGGGCCGACCAGGCGGCGGTGGACCTGCTCGGGCGGTCCAGCCCGGCGGGCGTGCTCGACCGGATCGCGGCGCCCACGCTGCTGGTGCAGGGCGAGGCGGACACGCTCTTCCCGCTGAGCGAGGCGGACGCGAACGCGCGCGGCATCGCCGCCACCGGCACCCCCGTCCGGGTCGCCTGGTTCACCGGCGGCCACGACGGCGGCGAGGGGCCGAAGACCGACTCCGACCGGGTGCGGTTCCTGACCGTCCAGTGGCTGGACCACTATGTCAAGGGCGAGGGGACGGCCCCGGGCAACGACTTCACCTGGTCCCGGATCGCCGGCTTCGACGCGCTGGACCGCGGCCTGGTGGCCACCGGCTACCGGACGACCGACTATCCCGGCACCGCCGGGGACGGTCGCACCGAGGTCGCGGTGATCGGCCCGGCGCAGCAGGTCGCCAACCCGCCGAACGGGAACCCGGCCGCCGTCTCGTCGGTGCCGTTCGCCGGCGCGCTCTCCTCGCTGCTGGACGGAGTGGCCGGAGACGTGCCCGGCCAGCACGCCCGGTTCGAGTCGACGGCGCTCGCCGAGGCGGTGGACGTTGTCGGCGCGCCGACGGTGTCGGTCCGGGCCGCGTCGCCGACCGGCGAGGCGGTGCTCTTCGTGAAGCTCTACGACGTCGACCCGAACGGGGCGGCCACGCTGCCGAACGGCCTGGTCGCCCCGGTGCGGCTCACCGGCCTCCCGGAGCGGATCGCCGACGCCCGGCCGGTCACCGTCACCCTTCCGGCGATCGTCCGCCGGATCGAGGCGGGGCACCGGCTCCGGGTGGTGGTGGCCACCTCGGACCAGGCGTACACCTCGCCGGCCGAGCCCACGGTTTACACCGTCGCGGGCGACGGCGCGGTGGCGCTGCCCACCGTGACCGGCGATCCGATCCCCACCGCGGCGACCGTCTGGCGCTGGGTGCTGGTCGGGCTGCTCGCCGCGATCGTGGTCGGGCTCGTCGTGGTCGTCGCCGTGGTCCGCCGCCGGCACCGCCGCCAGGACAGCTCCGTGCATCCGGCGTACGCGGGTGTCCCGCTCGCCGTGCGTCAGCTCCGCAAGGAGTACGCGGACGGCTTCGTGGCCGTCTCCAACGTGGACTTCGAGGTGCATCCCGGCCAGGTCGTCGGCCTGCTCGGGCCGAACGGCGCCGGCAAGACCACCACCCTGCGGGTGCTCATGGGCCTGACCCAGCCGACGGCGGGGGAGATCTACGTCTTCGGCCACCGGCTGGTGCCC
Source organism: Micromonospora sp. WMMD812 (assembly GCF_027497215.1). NCBI lineage: Bacteria > Bacillati > Actinomycetota > Actinomycetes > Micromonosporales > Micromonosporaceae > Micromonospora > Micromonospora sp. WMMD812. The sequence goes on from NZ_CP114904.1 coordinate 5,121,763, forward strand.
GGCTCTCCGGTGCTCTCCCGGATCGGCGCGCTGGTCGAGGGGCCCGGTTTCCTGCCGCACCTGAGCGGGCTGGAGAACCTGCGGGCCTACTGGCGGGCCACCGGGCGGCCGTGGGCGGACGCCCACTTCGACGAGGCGCTGGAGATCGCCGGACTGGGCAGTTCGGTGCACCGGAAGATCAAGACGTACAGCCACGGGATGAAGCAGCGGCTCGCCATCGCCCAGGCCATGCTCGGCCTGCCGGAGCTGCTGGTGCTGGACGAGCCGACCGACGGGCTCGACCCGCCGCAGATCGCCGAGATGCGCCGGGTGCTCCAGCGGTACGCCACCGACGGGCGGGCTGTCCTGGTCTCCAGCCACCTGCTGGCCGAGGTGGAGCAGACCTGCACGCACGCCGTGGTGGTCAACAAGGGCCGGATCGTGGCGTCCGGCCCGGTCGACGAGATCGTCGGAGAGTCGCCGAGCGTGCTCTTCGACGTGACCGACCCGGCAGCGGCGCGGGACGTGCTCGGCCGGCTGCACGGGGTCCGGGTGCTGCCGGAGAGCGACGGCCAGCTGGTGGTCGACACCAACGGCACCGCGCGCAGCGAGGTGGTGGCCGAGCTGGTACGGGCCGGGATCGGGGTGGACCGGGTGGTGCCACGGCGCCGCCTGGAGGACGCGTTCCTCGCCCTCGTGGGCGAGACGTCTCGGGGAAGCGGGGACCGGTGATGGGTACTTCCACGGTGGGCGCCGCCCCGGGTTACCGGCCGTCGGCGACGCTGCCGTTCGCCGCCGAGTTCCGCCGGCAGGCCGCCCGGCGGCGTACCCAGCTGGCGCTCGGGTTCATGGTGCTGCTGCCGCTGATCATCCTGATCGCGTTCCAGTTCGACTCGGGTGGCGACGACGACAACGGGCGCGGTGAGTTCGCGAGCCTCATCGAGTTCGCCACGTCGGGAGGGTTGAACTTCACCCTGTTCACGATCTTCGTCTCGGCGTCGTTCCTGCTGGTCGTGGTGGTGGCGCTCTTCTTCGGCGACACGGTGGCCAGCGAGGCGAGCTGGGGCAGCCTGCGCTACCTGCTCGCCGTGCCGGTGCCCCGGGCCCGGCTGCTCACGGTGAAGCTGCTGGTCGCGTTGGCGTACTCGGGGCTGGCGTTGCTGCTGCTCGCCGGCACCGCCCTGCTCGCCGGCACGCTCCGCTACGGGTGGTCGCCGCTGCGCAGCACCGTCGCCGCCGAGCTGCCGCCGGGGGAGGGCCTGCTCCGGCTGCTGGCCGTGGTCGGCTACCTGGCGATCGTCCTGCTGGTGGTGGCCGGCCTCGCGTTCCTGCTCTCGGTGAGCACGGACGCCGCGCTCGGCGCGGTCGGCGGAGCCGTGCTGCTCTGGATCCTCTCCAGCATCCTGGACCAGATCACCGCGCTCGGCGCGCTGCGCGCCTTCCTGCCGACCCACTTCAGCACCGCCTGGCTGGGCCTGCTCTCGACTCCGGTGCAGACCGACGACGTGGTCCGCGGCACCATCTCGGCGGTGAGCTACGCGACCCTGTTCTGGGCGCTGGCCTACTGGCGTTTCACCCGCAAGGACGTGACCTCCTAGCCGGCGGAGCCGTGCGCTTACGGCCGGCGGAGCCGTTCCTCACAACCGGCTGTCGGGCGTGGCCGCCACCGAGGGCGCTCCGCTCGGCGCGCTCGGCGCCGGTGGTTGCGCCGGTGTGGTCGGTTCGGCCGGCTTCCAGGCGCTGACCCCGATCCGGCCGGTGTTGCCCAGGTCGATCGGCCCGTCCGGGTCGACGGCCTGGGCGGCCTGACCGGTGGCCGACGCGACCTCCACGTACGCGCCGTTGGTCGGCGCGGCGGTGGAATCGGTGAACGTGTTGCGCCAGAGCACGGAGGCGGTGGCCCGATCGCCGGGGCGGAGCGTGAACGGGCGGGGCGGCGCGTCGTAGCCCGACGTGATCCCCGTCGCCCCGGGAACCACCGCCAGCGGGATCTGCTGGCGCTGCTCGTCGAGGACGGTCAGGGCGGGGTAGCCGTTCAACCGGTAGGCGCGGTGCCACAGTTGACCAGCTCCAGGCCGAGCGCCCGCAGGCCCATCGCGGCGTCCGACCCGGTCGACCGGATCAGCACGCCCGATTCTGAGCACCGGGCCGGGGTGGCCGACGTGGCTCCGGGAGCCGGCCGTTCCCCGCCAGCGCCGGGGGCCACGCCGGCCGGCTCGGCTCCCGCGGTGCAGGAACCGAGCAGCAGGGCGCCGACGAGCGGCGCGCTCGCGAGCAGGGTTCGGTGCTGTGCCGGTCGAGAGGTCACCGCCGCATGGTCGCACCAGTGGCCGATCCGCCTCCGCCCGGGGCGTTCGTGGGCGTCACCGAGCCGGCCGGCTCCGGCGCGACCTTATCGACGACGAAAGCATATGACGGAGAGGCATATTTATGGCTCTTGTGATTGATGTGTGGGTCGGGGTCATGGTCGGGGTAGTTCGGGTCGGTGGCCGCCGAGGCTGAGCATGGCCAGGGCGATGAGGGCTTCGGCTGAGTGGAAGCCGAAGGCCATCCGGGTGATCAGGCGGATCTTGGTGTTGACCGACTCGATCCGGCCGTTGGACAGGCCGTGTTCGATGGCGGCGATGATCTGGTCGCGGTGTCGCGTGACGCGTCGTTGCAGGTCGACGAAGACGTCGATGCGGCTGCGTCGGGCCCATCCGATCCACCGGTCGAGGGCTTCGACCGCCGTGGTCGGGCTGGTCCTGGCCAGGGTGAACACCAGCCGTAGGCCCTCTTTCAACGCCCAGGCCCGGTGCAGGCGGGGATGGGTCTTGGCGATCCAGGCGAGTTTGGCCTGCTGGGCGTCGGTGAGGTTGTCGGGGTTCTTCCACAACGCCCAGCGGGTGTTCTTCAGCTCTCGGGCCTCGCCGGTGGCGACACCGCGGCGGCCGGCTCCTCGCCCGGTGGCCTCGTTCCATGCCTGACGGCGAACCCGGTCAACGGCGTCGGTGGCCCAGGCCACCACGTGGAACGGGTCGGCGCAGCGGACCGCGTTCGGGCACCTGCGCCGCACGACCGTCGTGATCCAGTCCGCGCCGTCGGCCGACACGTGCGTGATCTTCGCGGCCCGCTCGGGACCGAGCAGGTCGAAGAACGCCTGTAACGTGGTGGCGCTTCTACCCGGCGCCGCCCACACCAACCGGCCGCTGTCATGGTCCACGACCACGGTCAGATACCGGTGCCCCTTCTTGTAGCTGACCTCGTCGATCCCGATACGACGCAACCCGTCATACCGGTCCTCAAGGCCACCGGTATCGGCCCATACCCGGGCCACGATCGACCCCACCGTGCGCCAACCGACCCGCATCAGCTGCGACACCGCCGACTTCGCCGTGTGCACCGCCAACCACGCCACCGTCGCGTCGAACGCCCGTGTGTGCCCCGCCCCGTGACGCGCCCACGGCACCGCCGCCACGACCACCCCATGCACCCGACAGGACACCCGAGGCGCGTCCGCCTCGATCACCGCCCGCACCGTCCCGAGATCCAACGCCCGCCACCGACGACGCACCCCAGCGTCATAACGGGCACACCGCCGCCGGCAATACGGACACCGCCGCGACGCGCCCTTACGCACCCGCACCCGAGCCACCACCACCGACTCGTCCGGATCGAACTCCACACCCTCCACCACCGCCTGCTCGACCCCGAGCAGCCCAGCCCATACCCTGGCAGAACGCACGCCGTTCTCCCGCCCATCCAGTTCTGACCTCGACAAGCCAGAACCTAGGCAGGACAACGGCGTGCGCCATCAAGGACGCGCCCAACCACCCACAAACACGTCACAAGAGCCATAAATATGCCTCTGCGTCATACCGCAGCAGCGACCCCGGTCGCGTCGGCGCCGACGGTGTCGGCCAGTTGACGGGGCGAGCCGGCGACGCAGGGCTGCCTGCACCAGATCTGGGGCAGTTCGACAGGGCGTCGCGGGCACGTCGGAGGCCGGGAGACGGGCGGCCACGAGGCCCAAGCGCCGACCGGCGGCTCGGGCGCCGCGCGCTGAACGATTGGCGCTGGTCAGGCGCGTTTGGCCGGGGTGGTGTCCCGGCTCAGGACCGCGTCGAGCAGCCCGGGGTAGAGCCGGTCCAGCTCCTCGCGGCGCAGCCGTACCAGGCGGCTGGTGCCGGCGACGCGGGTGCGGGTCAGGCCGGCCGCCCGCAGCACCTTGAGGTGGTGGCTGCGGGTCGCCTTGGAGACGCCGAACTCGAAGGTGCCGCAGGCCTGCTCGCCGCCCTCGGCGAGCGCCCGGACGATCTGCAGCCGCACGTCGTCGGCCAGAGCGCCCAGCACGGCCGTGACCGGCACCTCGCGCAGCTCGGGTTCATCCAGCTCCATGTGACCAGTGTAACCGTTGTTCGACTTTCGTCGAACAACATCCTAGGGTCGATCGGGTTGGTTCGAAGATAGTCGAACATTGGAGTCGAGGATGCGTTCCCGCGCCGCCGCGTTCCCGCTGCTCGCCGTGCTGAGCTGGGGGGTGATGTTCCCCGTCCTGGCCAGCGCGCTGAAGCGGGTCGACCCGCTCAACCTGACCACCGCGCGCTATCTCTTCGCCGCCGCGATCCTGCTCGGCCTGCTGCTGCTCCGGGAAGGCGTGGCCGCGCTGCGGGTGGGCGGTCGGGGCGTCGAGGTGGCGGTGCTCGGCGTGGTCGGCTTCGCCGGCTTCAACCTGCTCACCAACCTGGCCCTGGAACAGTCCACGCCGCAGCAGACCGCCCTCTTCGTGGCCACCACCCCGCTGGTCACCCAGCTGGTCCGCTGGGCCCGGGACGGCGTACGCCCGCGGCCCGCCCTGCTGGCCCTCTCGCTGGTGGCGCTGCTCGGCGTCGGTCTGGTGATCACCCACGGCAGCCTCGCCGGGCTCGGCCAGTTCGGTCTCGGCGGGCTCATGATGATCGGTGCGGTGCTCGGCTGGGCGGTCTACACCCACGGGGCGAGCCGGTTCGGCGAGTGGTCGCCGCTGCGCTACACCGCGCTCACCGCCGCAGCCGGCACGCTCGCCATGCTCGCCGCGAGCGCCGGCGCCGACCTCGCCGGAGTGCAGCACGCGCCGGCCGCCGCCGACCTCGTCGCCATCGCGCCGCAGCTGGCGTACGCCGTGATCGTGGCCGCGGTGATCGCGGTGCTGGCCTGGAACACCGGGGTGCGGCGGCTCGGTTCGGCCAACGCGGCGCTGTTCATGAACCTCGTCCCGGTGACCACGTTCGCGGTGCAGATCGCCCGCGGCTACCGGCCCGGGCCGGTCGAGCTGGTCGGCGCGGCGGTGACCATCGCCGCACTGGTCGCCGCCAACCTGGTCACCCGCGCCCGCACCCGCCCGCGGGACGTCGGCTGCGCCGATCGGCCGGCGGCGGTCACGGACCCCGTCGCGGTGGTCGACCGGGTGGCGGTGGTGGCGCGGTGACGGCCATGTCCGGGCGGCCCGCCCCGAACCGGGGCGGGCCGTTCCGGGCGGGTGAAGTGGCTGCTCACCCGCTGGTCATCAAGCGGCCATTCGGCCCCGATAGACCTTTCGCGTGGATCCTCGAGACTTCTCCGTAGTGGATCGTCGTCGATTCCTGGCCGGTGTGGCCGGGGTCGCGGGCGTCGCCGCGCTCGCCCAACTGCCGGCCGACCGGGCCGCCGCCGCGCCGCGACCCGCCGGCGGGGACTATCCGTTCACCCTGGGGGTCGCCAGCGGTGACCCGACCGCGACCGGGGCCGTGCTCTGGACGCGGCTCGCGCCGAAGCCGTTCGAGCCCGGTGGCGGCATGCCGTCGCGCCGGGTGGGCGTGCGGTGGGAGATCGCCCGCGACGAGCGTTTCCGGCGGGTGGTCCGCTCCGGTACCGCGTGGGCGCTGCCCGAGCTGTCGCACGCCGTGCACGTGGACGTCGAGGGGCTGGAGTCGGACCGGGAGTGGTTCTACCGGTTCCGGTACCGCGACGACGTCTCCATGGTCGGTCGCACCCGCACCGCCCCCCGGGAGACGGCGACGGTCGCCGGACTGGCCTTCGCGTTCGCGTCCTGCCAGCGGTGGGACGAGGGCTACTTCCCGTCGTACGCGCACCTGGCCCGCGAGGACCTCGACCTGGTCCTGCACCTCGGGGACTACGTCTACGAGTACGGCATCCCGGCCGACGGCGGCTACCGGCGTACCCCGGTGCCCGAGCAGCTCCGGCCAGCTCCGCGTTCCCTGGACCAGTGGCGGATGCGCTACGCGCTGGTCAAGTCCGACCCGCAGCTGCAGGCGGCCCACCTCGCGTTCCCGTGGATGGTGACCTGGGACGACCACGAGGTGCAGAACGACTACGCGAACACGCAGTCGCAGTACGAGGGCGACATCACCGCGCTGCGGGTGGCGGCCTACCAGGCCTGGTACGAGCACCAGCCGGTCCGCGTCGCCCGGCCCGGTGCCGGCGGCCTGCGGATCTACCGGCGGCTGCGGTGGGGCCGGCTCGCGCAGCTCGACCTGGTCGACGGCCGGCAGTACCGGTCGGTGCCGCCGAGCGGCTGGGGCGAGGCGCCGGCCGGGCCGGAGCAGAACGATCCGTCGGTGACGATGCTCGGCGCCGCGCAGGAACGGTGGCTCTACGACGGCTTCGCCCGTACGTCCTCCCGCTGGAACATCCTGGGCAGCAACGTGATGATGGGCCGCCTCGACCATGACGGGGACGCCGGCGACATGCTGTGGCACGACGCGTGGGACGGCTTCCCGGCCGCCCGCCGACGCCTGACCGACGCCTGGGTCCGGCACGGTGTCCCGAACCCGGTGGTGGTGACGGGTGACTGGCACTCGACGTTCGTCAACGACATCCACCGCGACTTCGACACCCCCGGCTCGCCGGTGGTCGCCACGGAGTTCGTCGGCACCTCGATCTCCAGCAACGGCGACGGCGAGGTGTACGGCCCGTACTACGGCCCGATGATCAAGTACAACCCACACATCAGATTCTTCGACGGTGACCGGCGCGGCTACGTGAAGTGCCGGGTGACCCCGCGCGAGATGTGTGCCGAGCTGCGGATGGTGGACACCGTCGGCCGCCGGGACGCCGCCGAGTCGACGCTCGCCGCGTTCGCGGTGGAGAACGGACGGCCCGGCGCCCACCGGATCTGACGGCGTACGCCCGCCACCTCGCCGTCAGACCCGGGGGGGGGGGTGGCGGGCGTAGCTCACACGGTGGGACGACCGGCTGGACGGCCGGCCGCCCAGCCGTAGACTCGATCGCGCAACTGCATACCTCATCCAGAGGGGCTGAGGGATACGGCCCGAAGACGCCCCGGCAACCACCCCGCGCGCTCACCGCTGAGCGACGGCGGGACAGGTGCCAATTCCGTCCCCGCCGCACCGTGCGATGCGGGGAAAGATGAGAGGACTCCTCGACATGACGTCGACCGTCGCCCCGTCCGGCATCGACACCACCGCCAGCCCCGCCCGCGCCCTGGTCTGCCGCGCCTGTCAGGCCCGCTACCCGCTCGCCGCGCAGCACGCCTGTTACGAGTGCTTCGGCCCGCTGGAGGTCGACTACGACGCCGCCGCGCTGGCCACCGTCACCCGCGAGCAGATCGAGGCCGGCCCGCGGAACATCTGGCGGTACGCCGCACTGCTCCCCGCCGGCCAGGACCCGGCCGTCCGGGTCACCCTGAACCCGGGTCTCACCCCGCTGGTCGCCGCCCCGCACCTCGCCGCCGAGTTGGGCATCACCGCTCCGCTCTGGGTCAAGGACGACAGCGCGAACCCGACCCACTCGTTCAAGGACCGGGTCGTCTCGGTGGCGCTGACCGCCGCCCGGGCGCTCGGCTTCACCCGGTTCGCCTGCGCCTCCACCGGCAACCTGGCCAACTCGGTGGCCGCCCACGCGGCCCGGGCCGGGGTGCCGTCGGTGGTCTTCATCCCCTCCGACCTGGAGCAGGGCAAGGTCGTGACGACTGCGGTCTACGGCGGCGACCTGGTCGCCATCGACGGCTCGTACGACGACGTGAACCGCCTCTGCGGCGAGCTGGTCGAGACCGACGAGTTCGAGGACACCGCGTTCGTCAACGTGAACGTGCGCCCCTACTACGCGGAGGGCTCCAAGACGCTCGGGTACGAGGTGGCCGAGCAACTCGGCTGGCGAATCCCGGCCCAGGTGGTGATCCCGATGGCGTCCGGCGAGCTGCTCACCAAGATCGACAAGGCGTTCTCCGAGCTGGTCGAGATCGGTCTGGTCGAGGCGCCGGCCGGCGGCTGGAAGGTCTTCGGCGCCCAGTCGGCCGGCTGCAATCCGATCGCCACCGCGCTGCACTCCGGCACCGACACCATCATCCCGGTCAAGCCGACCGGCATCGCCAAGTCGCTGAACATCGGCGACCCGGCGGCCGGCCTCTACGCCCTGGAAGCGGTACGTCGTACCGGGGGCTGGATGGAGTACGTCGACGACGAGGAGATCCGCGCCGGCATCCGCCTGCTGGCCCGGACCACCGGCGTCTTCGCCGAGACGGCCGGCGGGGTCACCGTGGCGGTGCTGCGCAAGCTGGTCGAGTCGGGCCGGCTCGACCCGACCGCGGAGACCGTCGTCTTCAACACCGGCGAGGGTCTGAAGACCATCGACGCGGTCGCTGGCCAGGTCGGCCCCACGCACCACATCCGCCCGTCCCTGCGGGCGGCCCGGGACGCCGGCCTGCTCGGCTGACCTCGGCCCGCCCGTCCGCCGGTGCGGTGGAGCCGGTGGATCGCCCGGACGGGGGATCCGTTCGATCCGCCGGGTAACCGGCTTTTCGCTCTGGGTGCGGAAAACCCGCCGGTATGGACTTGACGGCAGGAACCGGACGGCGCAAGATGCTCCGTGCGGGAGGGCTCTTCGCCGAAGACTTTTGAAGTTCTTGCGACCCAACGCCGGAGGCGTTGTGCGAGTGTCCCTCCCGACCAACGTCCGATCGGGCCAGCGGAAATTCGCTGGCCCGATCGCCTTTCCGGGGCGCACGCTTCGGGCATGAGCATCACGATCGCGCCGTTCGACGCCGCCGACCCGGCCGCGATCGACGAGGCCTACCGGGTCGGGTCCGCGGCCAACGACGCCGACCTGCCCGACTTCCCGCCCTTCTGCCGGCAGCGTTTCGAGGGCCTGCTGCACCACCCGATGCCCGGCACCGCCACGCTCTGGGCGCTGGCCCGGCTCGACGGTGTCCCCGCCGGCTATCTGGCGCTGGACCTGCCTCAGCTGGACAACACCGACAACGCCACCGCCGACCTGATCGTCCATCCGGCCCACCGGCGGCGGGGGGTGGGCCGGGCCCTGCACCAGCACTGCCTCCGCCTGCTGCGCGAGCACGGCCGCAAGCGGGTCATCGGGATGGCCGTCGCGGCGTTGCCGGGCGGCCCGGCGCGGTCGACGGCGGGTGCCGCGTTCGCCACCGCGATGGGCGCGCGGCCCGCGCTCGCCGAGGTCCGCCGCCGGCTGGAGACGTCCACGGTCGACCAGGTGGCGCTCGACGACGTGCTGGCCGATGCCCGAGCGCACGCCACGGGCTACCGCACGATCCGGTGGCACGGCCTCATCCCGGCGGAGTACGTCGCCGACATCGCCTACCTGGACGGCCGGCTGTCGACCGACGCGCCGCTGGGCGACCTGGAGTGGGAGGCCGAGCAGGTCGACGCCGACCGGATCCGGGGCACCGAGCGGGCGCTCGCCGCACGTGGCCGTCGGCAGTACCACGTCGCGGTCCGGCACGAGGAGTCCGGCCGGCTGGTCGCGTGGACCCTGCTCGACGTGGGCGCCTCTGCCGACTGGCACGCGTTCCAGCAGATCACCATCGTCGACCCGGCGCATCGCGGGCGCCGCCTCGGGCTGCTCGTCAAGATCGAGAACCTGCGGCACCTGCTCGCCCACGAGCCGGCGGTGCGGGCGATCGACACCTTCAACGCGGCGTCCAACAGTCACATGATCGTCATCAACGAGCAGCTCGGCTTCCGACCGGTGGACGGCTGGACCGACTGGCAGCTCACGGTCTGACCGCCGACCCGCCGTCGCGGTGACCCGGCGGGTGCAGTCGCCGTACCAGGTCCTCCACCGCGCGGCGGAAGTCGTCGTCCGGGACGAACCTGTGCCCACTGATCTTCGGCGGGACGGTGTCCCCGGGCGGAATCAGCAGCCCCGCCGGATCCCGCGCCCGGCGATCCACATGGCCGGCGCCGTCCGGAGCCGCGCCGTCCGGGTCGAAGACCGGCCCGCCGATCGGGTCGGTCTGCCGCCACAGGTTGAGCCACCGCCAGTCCAGCCGCTCGCCCACCTCGCGCAGCGCGTCGGGCCCGAGGTAGGCCGGAAAGACCCGGCTGTAGAGCCGCCCGAGCGGGGTGCCGTAGGTCAACAGCGCCACGCGGGCGCGGGCGGAGGCCGGCAACTGGAGGACGGTCGCCGCCGCCAGCACGCTGCCGTGGCTCTGCCCGGAGAGCACGACCGTGTCCCCGCCGGCGGTGAGGTGCGTGATCCGGCGGGTGAGGTCCGGCACCACGCGCTCGGCGTAGCAGGGGGCGGCCAGCGGGTGTGCCGCGCGCGGCCAGAACGTGGCCAGCTCCCAAAGCACACCGACCACCCGGATGGCGGGCGACCGGTACGCGAACAGCCCCGCCCCGAACAGGGCCAGCGCGAACAGCCCGATGACCAGGCCGCCCAGATCGGTCACGAAGATCATCGGGTTGGCCAGCGACGGTCCACCCACCAGATGGGCCACGTCCTCCGGCCCCGCGTGCCGCATCGACAGCCCGGCGGCCCCCAGGCCCAGCACGGCCAGCAGCGCGTATGCCGCCACGAACAGCGGGCCGAGGCGGTCCGCGGTCCGGGCTCGGATGATCTTGTCGAGGACCGCCCGCGCCCGTTCCGGCGCCGCTCGGGGCACCTCCGGGAACTCCCGGCGGACGATCTCCTCCGCCGCCCGTCGGTGCCGTGACCGCTGGTAGAGACGTGCCACCACGGCCACCGTGCCGGCGAACAGCAGCGCGGCCGAGACGCCCAGGGCCGCCCAGCGGAACGCGACCGGCGGGGACAGCGGCGGCGCGCCCTCGGGCAGGGGGCGGGCGGGAGTGGGGCTGGAACCGCGGTCGAGGTACTCGGCGATGCCGTAGTTCAGCCCGGACGAGTACGACACGGCCAGCCCGATCGCGACCGAGACCACGAGCGGAGCGGCGAGACCGAGCAGCGCCGGGCGACCCCGCGTCGGCGCCCAGATGAGGACGAGGGCGGTCAGCGCCAGGACCAGGAGCATCTGGACGGCGAACAGCAGGGCCACCAGTCCGTCGTAACCCGGCAGGCTACCGACGGCGGACCAGGAGGCTCGCGGCGCCGCGGCGTACACCAGGGTCAGCAGCGTCAACACGACCGCGCCCCGGCCCAGCAGCCGGACCGTGCGCGGTGACCACAGGGCGCCTCCCCGCCGCTCGACCTGGCGCACGCAGAGGAGCGCCAGCGCGACGGCGAGCAGGGCGGCGGTGGCGGCGAGCAGCGCGTAGCCCGGGAACCCGCGGTCGTGCGGGGCGAGGGCCCGGAGCAGGGCCAGGTCGAGCGTGGCCAGCGCGATCGCCACGTGCAGTGCGCGGAGCCGGAGCAACAGGGCCCGGTTGTCCCAGAACGCCGGGTTGTCGAGCCGGTGGGCGCCCAGCGCCGCCGGCCCCGCACCGGTGTTCTCCGGGAGCTGCCAGGTGCGACCGCCGAGCCACCACACCAGCGCGATCGCGAGGAGCGGCAGCACGGCGAGCACCGCCAGACGTTGCCCGGGCGGCAGGCCACCCAGCCAGGAGATCTCCCGTCGGCCCTCCATGCAGCGCGGGTACTCCGCGCACTGCCAGGCGATCAGGTCGACGGCCACGCCCACGATCGACAGCACGTACATCGCGGTGAGGGTCGCGGCGAGCAGCCGGCAGATCGCCTTGCCAGCCGTTTCCGTGCGGTGGCCGGAGGGCAGCATCCAGATGGCGGTGTTGGCCAGCATGAAGGGCAGGAGCAGGACCAGCGAGACGGTCCGGGTGGCCGTTCCCCCGGCCAGCCCGCTCCAGCGGTACGCCTCCAGGGTCGCGCCGGCGGCACCGTGCGGATCACCGAGGTCGGGGTGCACCCGGTAGAAGCCGGCGTCCCGGTCGCCGGCGACGCGGCTCACGATCGGCCGGTCCAGCACCGCCTCGGGGCCGCGGTCGGCGACCCCGTGCACCCGGATCTCGGTGGTTCCCACCCGTGGCCGCCCCCTCCTTCCGCAGGCCGCGCGGTTACCCGGACCCGGCCTGGTCATACCGGCGCAGGGGCGGCGAAGACGATCCGAGTTGTGACACGGGCCTACTGATTTTGGTGCTTCCTGTTGCATGATGGCGGGCATGACGGAGACCCCGCACCCCCTGTACGACCGGCACGCCGACACCCTCACCCGTGCGCTGACCGCCATCACGGAGCGCGGGTACTGGTCCGCCTACCCCGAATCGCCCAGCCCCCGGGTGTACGGCGAGACGGCCGCCGCGGACGGGAAGGCCGCCTTCGAGGCCTACCTGAACGCCGACTTCCCCCTCGACCAGCCCGGTGACGGCAGCACGGTCGCCACCGAGGTCAGCCCGTTCGGCGTCGAGCTGAACGCCCGCTACCCGCACGCGACCGCCGACCAGCTGGTCCCCGCCGCGACCGCCGCGCTGCCCGCCTGGCGCGACGCCGGCCCGCAGGCCCGGGTGGGGGTCTGCCTGGAGATCCTCGATCGGCTGCACAAGAACGTCTTCGAGCTGGCCAACGCGGTGCAGTTCACCAGCGGCCAGGCGTTCGTGATGGCGTTCCAGGCCGGCGGCGCGCACGCGCTGGACCGGGCACTGGAGGCGCTCGCCTACGCGTACGCCGAGATGACCCGGCACCCGGGCACGGCCGGCTGGGAGAAGGCGGCCGGCAAGGGCGACCCGCTGCGCATGACCAAGACGTTCCACGTGGTGCCCCGCGGGGTGGCGCTGGTGATCGGCTGCAACACGTTCCCGACGTGGAACTCTTACCCCGGGCTGTTCGCCTCGCTGGTGACCGGCAACCCGGTGATCGTCAAGCCGCACCCGCGCGCGGTGCTGCCGCTCGCCGTCACCGTGCGCTACGCCCGGGAGGTGCTGGCGGAGGCCGGCTTCGACCCGAACCTGGTGCAGCTCGCGGCCGAGGCGCCCGGTGAGAAGCTCGCCTCGACGCTGGCCCTGCACCCGGCCGTGAGGATCGTCGACTTCACCGGCTCCACCGAGTACGGCGACTGGCTGGAGGCGAACGCCCGGCAGGCCGCCGTCTACACCGAGAAGGCCGGCCTGAACACGGTGGTGGTCGACTCCACCGACGACTTCGCCGGCCTGTGCCGCAACCTCGGCTTCACGCTGACCCTCTACAGCGGCCAGATGTGCACCACCTCGCAGAACATCCTGATCCCCCGGGACGGCATCGAGACCGATCAGGGGCACAAGAGCTTCGACGAGGTGGCCGGCGGGATCGCCGCGGCGGTCGGCAAGCTCACCGCCGACCCGGCCCGGGGCGTCGAGCTGACCGGGGCCATTGTCAACGACGGGATCCTGGAGCGGCTCGACGAGGTCACCAAGGTCGGCGAGCCGGTGCTGGAGTCGCGTACGGTCGAGCACCCCGCCTTCGCCGACGCGGTGGTGCGGACGCCGACCATCGTGAAGCTCGCCGCCGAGGACACCGCGACCTACGGCCGGGAGTGGTTCGGGCCGATCTCCTTCGCCATCGCGACCGACTCCACCGCGCACAGCCTGGAGATCATGCGGAAGACGGTGGGCGAGAAGGGCGCGCTCACCGCGGGTGTCTACTCCACCGACGAGGCCGTGCTGGACGCGGCCGAGGACGTGGCGATCGAGGTCGGGGTGCACCTGTCGTGCAACCTGACCGGCGGGGTCTTCGTGAACCAGTCGGCCGCCTTCTCCGACTTCCACGGCAGCGGCGCCAACGCGGCCGCCAACGCCGCGCTCACCGACGGCGCCTACGTGGCGAACCGGTTCCGGATCGTGCAGTCGCGCCGGCACGCCTGAGCGCCGGTCTCCACCTCCGGAGCGCCGCCCCCGCCCGGCCCGCGGGTCAGGCGGGGCGGCGCATCTGGAGTTCGGTCAGCGCCGGAACGGTGGGGTGCGGCACCCGGACACCGGTGTCGACGAAGCCGAGCCGCCGGTACGCCCGGTAGGCCCGGTCGTTGCCGACCACGACCTCCATCATCAGCTCCGGCCGGCCGCACGCCCGCGACCAGGCCGCGACCGCGTCGACCAACTCGGCGAGCAACCCTCCGCCCCGCCAGGCCGGGGTCACGTAGACCGCGTAGATGACGGTCAGGCCCGGCTCGCTCGGGGTGACCGTGCCGCCGGCATGCCCGACCAGGCGACCGCCCGGGTCGGCGATGAACTGCGCGGTGTCCGCGCCGTCGGAGGTGTGGGCGATCCGGGCGGCGTACTCGGCGTGCGGGCGGGCCGCCGCGTCGGCGATCGTCTCCAGGAAGGCCAGCGGCGCGTCGGCGAGCATCTCCAGCCGCAGCGCCCGCATCCGGGCCGCGTCCGTGGGCCGGACCCGCCGGATCTCCGCTGTCCGTCCCGCTGCGACGCCGCCCGGGGTGCTCGTCATGCCCGCATACCTACCACAACGATGGCCGACGATGCCTGGCGCTCCGGCATCGATTCGGATATGCCCGATTTGTGGTCGTGCGCCGCCGTCACACCTCGTGTAGCGTGCGATTTCGGTCACCGATTCAGCGGCCGTCGCCGATCGCCGAAACGGTGGTTCCCGTGCGCCGGGCCGTGCCCGGGCGGCGCGGGGTAGGACACGCCGCGCAGAGTGAGGAAGTGCACCGTGGCACAGGGCACCGTGAAGTGGTTCAACTCCGAAAAGGGCTACGGCTTCATCGCCGTCGACGGCGGGCAGGACGTGTTCGTCCACTTCTCCGCGATCGAGATGGACGGCTACAAGGCGTTGGACGACGGCCAGCGCGTGGAGTTCGAGATCGCTCAGGGGCAGAAGGGCCCCCAGGCCGAGCGGGTGCGGGTCATCGCCTGATCGGCCTCACCCCCAGACACCTCTCCGGCCGGTGCCGGATGGGGCTGCGCCGCGGGTGCCTCAACCAGGAAGATCGTGAACCGTTCCAGCCGTCGCTGAGGAGGGTTCATGTCCGACCAGCCGCCCCCGGCCACCCCGCCCCCGGGCCCGTCCGACCCGTCCGGTGCCCAGCCGGGCCATCCCGATCCGTCCGGCCCGCACCCGGGTGAGCCCGGCGCGTCCGGCCCGCCGGCGGGTGCGTCCCCGGCCGGGGCGGCGCCCGACGCCGCCGGGCTCCCGCCGGCCGGTGCTCCGGCGGGCCCGCCCGCGTCGGGTCCGGCCGTGCCGTCCGCCGGGCAGCAGCCGGGCGGCCAGTCGCCGTGGGCTCCTTCCGCCGCGGGCGGCCAGTGGGGCCAGCCCGGCTGGGACCCGTCGGTCCGGCCCGGCCAGCCGGGTGCGCACCCGGGCTGGGACCCGAGCGCCACCCAGGGCTGGGGCCAGCCGCCAGGCGCCGCGCAGGGCTGGGGCCAGCCGCCAGGCGTGCCGCAGGGCTGGGGATATCCGCCGGCCGGCGGTTATCCGCCCGGCGCCGATCCCTACGGCGGTCAGCTCTGGTATCCGGGCGCGCCGGTCCCCGGCTGGTACCCGCCGGGCCTTGACCCGTCCGACCCGCTGGTCACCCCGCCCGGCGCCGGGCTGAGCGGCTGGTTCGACCGGTGCGGCGGCGCGGTGCGGCGCGGCTGGCGGCAGATGTTGCCCATCCTGCTGCTCACCCAGGTGCTGCCGGCGGCGGTGTTGTCGGTGCTCTCCTACGGCGTCGACCCGAGCGCGAAGTGGGAGACGTCCACCGCTCAGGACCCGGCCGCGCTGCCCGACACCTTCGCCACCGACGTGGCCACCGTCCTCCTGGTGCTCATCGGCGGCAGCCTGCTGATCGGGCTGGTGCAGGCTCTGGGCTGGGCCGCGGGGACCTGGGTGATCACGCGCCAGGCGGTCGGCGAGCCGGTCAGCGTGGGCGCGGCTCTGCGGTACGGCGTACGCCGGGCGCTCGGGCTCTGGGGCTGGACGCTGGCGATCGGCGTCATCGTCGGTGTCGGCATCTGTTTCTGCGTGCTTCCCGGCATCTATCTCGCCTTCGCGCTCAGCATGGCCGGGCCGATCTACCTCTACGAGCGGGACAACCCGCTGGGCCGGTCGTTCCGCATGTTCCACGATCGGCTGGGGATGCTGCTGGGTCGGGTGGCGCTGGTGGTGGCCGCGGTGGTGGTCTTCACCGTGGTCGCCTCGGTGCTGGAGGGGGTGGGCACCGCCCCGTTCGGCCTCGATCCGTTCGCCAGTCCGGGTTCGGCGCTCGGCGTGGTCGCGGTGATCTCGGTCGCCGCGGTGCTGGCCCTCCCGGCCCATCTCGTGCAGCTCGTGGGGCTGGTGGTGACGTACGCCGAGCAGCGGGCCCAGGAGCGCCCGGTGAACAGCGCCGGACTGGCCGCCGAACTCGGCTGAGCGGGGCCATCGTGCTTGCACTCGGCATGGGAGAGTGCTAAACAAGTCATTGGCACTCGCATACCGTGAGTGCCAAAGGTCGGGGCGGTGGGGCCGCGGCCGTGCCGGCGGGACAAGCCGCCGGCAGGGCACGTGGCCGGTCGTCGCGGGCTATCCGGCCCGGCCGAGGAGACGTCGTCGCCGCCAGGAGGCGACGCCCCAAGGTGCGTACACCAGGCGGCCCATCCGGGACACACACTCGGGTGGCCCGTGAGTGTCCAGGAGGACAACGCCGTATGGCCAAGATGATCGCGTTCGACGAAGAGGCGCGCCGCGGCCTCGAGCGGGGCATGAACCAGCTCGCTGACGCCGTCAAGGTGACCCTCGGCCCCAAGGGCCGCAACGTCGTGCTCGAGAAGAAGTGGGGTGCCCCCACCATCACCAACGATGGTGTGAGCATCGCCAAGGAGATCGAGCTCGAGGACCCCTACGAGAAGATCGGCGCCGAGCTGGTCAAGGAGGTCGCCAAGAAGACCGACGACGTGGCCGGTGACGGCACGACGACGGCGACCGTCCTGGCCCAGGCCCTGGTTCGTGAGGGTCTGCGCAACGTGGCCGCCGGCGCCAACCCGATGGCCCTGAAGCGGGGCATCGAGGCGGCCGTGGCCAGCGTCTCGGAGGAGCTGCTCAAGCTCGCCAAGGACGTGGAGACCAAGGAGCAGATCGCCTCCACCGCCTCCATCTCGGCTGGTGACACCAGCGTCGGCGAGATCATCGCCGAGGCGATGGACAAGGTCGGCAAGGAAGGCGTCATCACCGTCGAGGAGAGCAACACCTTCGGCCTGGAGCTCGAGCTCACCGAGGGCATGCGCTTCGACAAGGGCTACATCTCCGCGTACTTCATGACCGACCCGGAGCGTATGGAGGCCGTCTTCGACGACCCGTACATCCTGATCGTCAACAGCAAGATCTCGTCGGTGAAGGACCTGCTCCCGATCCTCGAGAAGGTCATGCAGTCGGGCAAGCCGCTGCTGATCATCGCCGAGGACCTGGAGGGCGAGGCCCTGGCCACCCTGGTGGTCAACAAGGTCCGTGGCACCTTCAAGTCGGTCGCCGTCAAGGCGCCGGGCTTCGGTGACCGCCGCAAGGCCATGCTCACCGACATCGCCATCCTCACCGGTGGTCAGGTCATCAGCGAGGAGGTCGGCCTCAAGCTCGACGCGACCGGCCTCGACATGCTGGGCCGCGCCCGCAAGGTCGTGGTGACCAAGGACGAGACCACCATCGTCGACGGCGCCGGTGACGCCGAGCAGATCCAGGGCCGGGTGAACCAGATCCGGGCCGAGATCGACAAGAGCGACTCCGACTACGACCGGGAGAAGCTGCAGGAGCGCCTGGCCAAGCTGGCCGGCGGTGTTGCGGTGATCAAGGTCGGCGCGGCCACCGAGGTCGAGCTGAAGGAGCGCAAGCACCGCATCGAGGACGCCGTCCGCAACGCGAAGGCCGCCGTCGAGGAGGGCATCGTCCCGGGTGGTGGCGTCGCGCTGGTGCAGGCCGGCAAGACCGCCTTCGACAAGCTGGACCTGACCGGCGACGAGGCGACCGGCGCGCAGATCGTCAAGATCGCGCTGGACGCTCCGCTGCGGCAGATCGCCGTCAACGCCGGCCTCGAGGGCGGCGTGGTCGTCGAGCACGTCCGCAACCTGGAGGCGGGCCACGGCCTCAACGCCGCCAACGGCGAGTACGTCGACCTGCTGGCCGCGGGCATCATCGACCCGGCCAAGGTGACGCGCTCGGCGCTGCAGAACGCGTCGTCGATCGCGGCGCTGTTCCTCACCACCGAGGCCGTCGTGGCGGACAAGCCGGAGAAGACCCCGGCCGCCCCGGCTGGCCCGGGTGGCGGGGACATGGACTTCTGAGTCCAGTTCCGACCGGTAACGGGGCGGGCCGCGTCAGCGGCCCGCCCCGTTCGTCGTCGGTGGCCGGGCGCTGTCAGGTCGGCAGCCGGCGCTGGTTGCGCCGCTTCTGGTCGCGGTCGTACGGCGCGCGGAGCTGGATCGGCGCGTCGACCATCTCGACCGGCTCCTCGGTGGCCGGGTCACCGGCGGCGCTCATCTCCGCCAGCTGCTCGGCGTCGCCGTAGTCCAGCCGGTCGATCGGCAGGTGGCCGGGCAGATCTCCGACCGGTGTCCAGGCGACGGGTGCGACGTCCTCGGTGTGTTCGTCGTCCGTGGTCATGGCTGCCTCCTCTACCGAAACGGTAGGGGGCGTCGATGGCCGGTGTGGGCGAAAGGCGTTATCCGGGTCTATGCCCTATTCGCCCTATTATCAATTCTCCAGTGACTTCCGATAGAGGAAGAACACCCGCTCAATCCGGGCGCCCGCGCTGCCCGAGTAGAACGGCACCGGCCCGACCCAGCCGATCTGTGCCGACGTGAGCCCGGCGGCCCGCTGGTCCCGCAGGCAGCGGCGAAGCAGCACCCCGCCGATCCCCGAGCCCTCCGCGGCCGGCGCGGTGCCCATCGGGCCGAACCAACTGGGTCGGGACGACCCGTACGCGGCGAAACCGAGCACCGCACCGCCCCGCTCGGCCAGGTGGCAGCCCGCCTCGGGCCGCCCGACCGACTCCGTCAGCTCGGCGTCCCACGCGCCACCGAACGTGGACCGGGCGAACGCCGCCAGCGCCGGGACGTCGGCCGGCTCCGCGCGGCGCACGGTGACGCCCTGCCCGGCCAGCCGCGCCTCCGCGGCCTCCGTCGACCGCAGCGCCGGCGAACCGTCGTACGACAGGTCGGCGGTCATGTTCCACGCCGTCCGGTCCTGGCGGTAGCCCAGCGCCGACGCGGCGCAGACCGCCGGGGTGTACCGGACGTCGATGCCCGGCCACGCGTAGTACGGCGGGTTTCCCGCCAGCAGCACTTCGGCCGCGCCCCGGTCGGCGAGCCGCCGTTCCGCCTCTGTCAGCAACGCCCGGCCGGCGCCCCGGCGGCGGTGCTCCGGCGCGACCGCGACCAGGTCGACGTGCCCGAGCCGGGGGTCCGCCGCCGACATCGAGCCGAGCAGCGCCCCGACCAACTCCCCGGCCCGGTACGCGCCGAGCGCGACCACCGGCCGGTCGGCGGCGGCCCGCGGCCAGAGCGCCGCCACGATGATTCCCGCCTCGGCCGCGTCCTCCGGCAGGTCGAGTGCGGCGGCGCAGAGCCGTGCCACGGCCGGCGCCAGATCGGAGGCGAGTTCGCCGACGGTGATCTCCGGGTCCATGGTGGCCGACCCTAGATCACCGGGTACCCGGTCGCGCAAGACCCCACGGGCGGGCCGCCTCGACGGAGCCCGCTCACCCGCGGGCGGCGCGGACGGCCGCGTACGCGTCGACCAGGCCGGCTCCGGTGACGTTCGCGGGCCCACCACACGCGTCCGCCGGATCGCCCGAGCGGTAGGTCGGCTGGGCCGGTGTCGCCGTTTCCCGCAGCAGTTGCCGGGTCCGGGGCAGGTCGCCGACGAGCGCCGGATCGGCCGACCACATCAGCGCCACCACGCCGGCCACCTGCGGTGTCGCCATCGACGTGCCGTCGAGCGTGGCGTACCCGCCGCCGGGCATCGCGGAGCGGACTCCGACCCCGGGGGCCAGCACGTCCGGCTTGGTGGCGCCGGGGACCGGCCCGCGGGCGGAGAACGTCGCGACCCGGTCCCGGTCGTCCACCGCGCCCACGGTCAGCACGTCCGGGTACGGCGCCGGCGGGTCGTCGATCGAGGCGCACCAGGGGCCGGTGTTTCCGGCCGCGGCGACCACGAAGATCCCGGCGGCGTCCAGCGCGGCGGTGGCCGGCCGGAGCACGCCCGCGTCGCAGCCCTCGATCCCGGGGCAGCCCCAGGAGTTGGTGAGGACGTCCGGCGCGCGCTCGGGGCGGCCGGCCGTGAACGGGTCGCCACCGGTCGGGAACGGGGCGAGCATGAACTGGAGGCAGTCCAGATAGTGCCCCGGGCTGCCCAGATTGCGGTCGAGGTTGACGCAGCCGACCCACTGGGCGCCCGGCGCCACGCCGATGCCGTCGCGCCCGACCGCGCTGCCCACCGTGTGCGTGCCGTGACCGCCCTGGTCGGTCGGGGCGCGGGTGCCGTCCCACGGGTCGTACCAGGAGTCGTCGCCGCCCCGGAAGCCCTGGGCGAGCGCCGGATGGCGACCGTCCACCCCGGAGTCCGAGCTGCCGACCACCACGCCGGCGCCGGTCACACCCAGGTCGGACCAGACGCGGTCGGCGCCGATCCGCCGGATGTTCCACTCCGGGCCGGTGGGCGCGGGATCGGTGCCCCGGGTGATCCCGGCAGGGGCGGGCAGTGGGCGCAGCCGCTGGCTGACCAGCACGCGGGCCACCTCGGGTCGGCGGTCGAGCCAGGCCCGCACCGCCGGCCCGCCGTCCACCTCGATGGCGTTCACCAGGTAGTACGGCGTCGGGCGCAGCCGCAGCCGGGTAAGGTCCCGGCGCAGGTCGGTCTGGCTGCGGTCGGCCGTGGCGACCAGCCGCCGGTAGACCTCGCCGGCCCGGGCGTCCCGGCCGGCCCGACCCGCCGGGGCGGACGGCAGGTCGGACAGGTCGGCCTGCTCGCGCAGCACGACGAACAGCCGCTCGCCGTGCAGTCCCGGCTGCCCCGGCCCGAGGTCCACGCCGACGAGCGCGGCCAGCAGCACCGCCGCCGTGACCGCCGCCGTCCGGCGGCTCGGGGCGCGGCCACGCGGCCGGGCCAGCAGCATCCCGTACGCGGCGGCGACCAGCAGCGCGACGGCGAGCCCGGCGCCGGTCGCGACCGCCACCCAGAACGGCACGTCCCGCGTGCCGACCAGCAGCAGGGTGATCTCCTCCGGGTCGGTGAACGCCAGCGGGCCGAACACGGCGAGCCCGACCAGCCAGCGGGTCGCGCCCGCCGGCACGGCCTCGGCGGTGTGCTGCCGGCGGGCCGCGGCGTACAGGGCCGCCAGGGCGAAGCCGGCCGGGGGCAGGGTGAACAGGGCGGGCAGTTGGGCGCCGGACTGGCCGGTGCCGGCGGCGAGCAGCAGCAGCGCCACCCCGGCGACCAGCCCGCCGACCAGCACCAGGCGCGCCGGCCGGGGTGGCTCGCCGAGCGCGAACCGGGACCAGAACCGGGCGTCGAGCAGCACGCCGGCCACCGCACCGAGTGCGGCGGCGGACAGCGCGGCGAGGACGGTCTCCAGGAGCCCGCCGAGCGCGCCCAGCCAGGCCCAGGGGAGCAACAGCGCCAACCCGCCGGCGACCGCCAGCAGCGTCACCGCGCTCGGCCGCAATCGGCTCGGCCGCTCGCTCCTCCCGGCCTCCCCGGCGTCCGGCGCGCTCGGCGGCTGCCGTCGGGCGAGCCCGCGCAGCACCACCGCGGCCAGCGCGGCCGTCGCGGCCAGCCCGGCCAGGTACGCCTCGTGGTGCACGGGCGGGACGGCCCGGAGCAGCCCGAGCGCGCCGAGCACCAGGACGCCGGCCAGCCAGGCGCGGCCGGCGGCCCGGACCGCGGCCGACCGGGGCAGCAGCGCCACCAGCAGCGCGGGCGTGCCGACCAGCAGCACCGTCAGCAGGCTCGCCGCCGGCCAGAGCCACGCGACGCGGTCCCGCCCGAAGCCGAGCAGCACCTGGTCGGCCAGCCACCCGCCGAGCTGGGCGGGCACGGTGACCGCCACGATCCAGCAGCCGGCGAGCACGGTCGCCACCACCGGCCACGGGCCGCTCCGTGGGGTCGCCGCCGGGTGCGAAACGGGCGGACCAGCGGGGAACGGGGGGCCGATCGCCATGCCCCGACACTACGGCGCGGACGGCGCATGTCACGGAAGTGGTCGTGGCGGTTACGGTGGACGGGTGCGTGACCCCAACGTGTCCCGTTCCGCCGCCGGCCGGCTGTCGCCCGATCGCCGCACCGCCGACCTGCGCAGACTCCGAGCCGAACGCTTCGACGTGCTGGTCATCGGCGGCGGGGTGACCGGGGCGGGCGCCGCCCTGGACGCGGCCTCCCGCGGGCTGAAGGTGGCCCTGGTCGAGGCGCGCGACTTCGCCGCCGGCACCTCGAGCCGGTCCAGCAAGCTGATCCACGGCGGGCTGCGTTACCTGGAGCAGTTGGAGTTCCACCTGGTCCACGAGGCGCTCACCGAACGCGGCCTGCTGGCCACCCGGCTGGCGCCGCACCTCGTCCGACCGGTGCCGTTCCTGGTGCCGCTCCCGGCCGGCCGAGGGCTGCGCGGCCTGCCCGCCCGGGTTTTCCGCCGTTCCTACTACGGCACCGGCGTGGCCGCCTACGACATCTTCGCCGGCCTCTTCGGCACCGGCCGGGGCATGCCGCTGCACCGGCACCTGACCCGGGAGGGCGCCCGGCGGATCTTCCCCAGCCTGCGGGCCGACGCGCTGGCCGGGGCGATCCGCTACTACGACGGGCAGGTCGACGACGCCCGGCTGGTGGTGACCCTGGCCCGCACTGCGGCGAGCCTCGGCGCGACCGTGGTGAGCAGCGCCCGGGCCGTCGGGCTGATCCGGCAGGCGCGCGAGGTGACCGGCGTCCGGGTCCGCGACCTCGAGGCGCCGGCCGGCTCGCCGGAGGCCGAGTTCGAGGTGAGCGCCCGTACGGTCATCGCCGCCACCGGCGTGTGGAGCGACGACATGTCCCGGATGCTCAACGACGTCGGCCTGCGCCCGGGGCTGCGGGTCCGGGCCTCGAAGGGTGTGCACCTGGTGGTGCCGCGGTCGGCGATCACCGGCGAGACCGGCCTGATCCTGCGCACCGCGACGTCGGTGCTCTTCGTCATCCCGTGGGGCGGTCACTGGATCATCGGCACCACCGACACCGACTGGCGGTTGGACCGGTCCCACCCGGCCGCCTCGGCCCGTGACATCGACTATTTGCTGAAGCAGGTCAACACCGTGCTGGACCGGCCGCTCACCACGGCCGACATCGAGGGGGTCTACGCCGGGCTGCGTCCCCTGCTGGCCGGCGAGGCCGACTCCACCTCGAAGCTGTCCCGGGAGCACGCGGTCATCGAACCGATGCTCGGGCTGCTGCTCGTCGCCGGCGGCAAGTACACGACGTACCGGGTGATGGCCACCGACGTGGTCGACCGGGCCGCCCGCCGGCTCGGCGGGGTCCGCCCGTCGCGCACCGCCGACCTGCCGCTGCTCGGTGCGGACGGCTACGCCGCGATGTGGCGGGACCGGGCCGACCTGGCCCGTCGGCACGGCGTCCCGGTCGGTGTGGTCGAGCACCTGCTGGAGCGGTACGGCACCCTCACCCTGGACGTGTTGGCGCTGACCGACGCGGATCCGCTCCTCGCGTCCCCGCTGGCCGGAGCGCCGGAGTACCTGGCCGCCGAGGTCACCTACGCGGCCCGGGCCGAGGGCGCGCTGCACCTGGAGGACGTGCTCACCCGGCGGACTCGCATCTCCATCGAGACCACCCATCGGGGGTTGGAGTCGGCGGAGCACACGGCCGAGCTGATGGGCGCGGTGCTCGGTTGGGACGCCGCCCGGCGTGCCCGTGAGGTCGAGCACTACCGGGCCCGGGTCGAGGCCGAGCGGCAGTCGCAGCTGATGCCGGACGACGTCGCGGCGGACGCGGCCCGGTTGGGCGCGCCGGACGTCCGGGGTTACGCCGCCGACCGGGGCGGGGACGGCGACCCGGCCGAGCTGCCCGCCAGCTGATCTCCAAGCTGGGCGGCCGCCGGCCGCGACCCTCCCGGACCGCCATAAGCTACCGAGCTGTAGGGGTACCGGCCGGAACCTACGGTGCTGTAGGTTCCGGCGCGTGGTGCGCCGATCCCGCTCGCGTCTGCTCATTCCGCTTATTGGCACGGTGCTCGCCACCGCGCTGACCGCGTGCTCCCTGGGCCGCGCGGAGTCGGCCGAGGATCCGAGGCCCACACCGGGCGGTGCCGCCGCCGGCCTGCCGGCACCCGACGTGCCGACCACGGTCAGTGCGGGCCAGGTCGCCCTGTTGCAGAAGCTCGGCGCGGACGGGCCGCTGCGCACGCTGCGGGTCGAGCCGGACGGCACGTGGAAGTGCATCGACTGCGCCGGCGACGGGGTGACCTCCGCCGGGTCCCTCGACCCGGAGCAGGCGAGCCGGCTCCAGCAGATGCTTGTCGACCCGCGGCTCGCCAAGGAGACCGACGAGGCCCGGCGCTACCGGGCCACCTGCATCGACTCGCTGACCTCCAGCCTGCTCACGGCCGCCGGTCTGGTCACCTGGCAGGACTGCCCGGGCGAGGAGCGGCCGCCGGCCGCCGGCGAGATCCTGCTGCTGCTCACCCAGGCCACGCCGGCCGAGTTGGAAGGCTGATCGCCCTCAGAGCACCTTTCCGGGGTTCAGCAGGCCGGTCGGGTCCAGCGCGGCCTTGATCGCCTGGTGTACCCGTACGCCGACCGGCCCGATCTCCCGGGCCAGCCAGTCCCGCTTGAGCAGGCCCACCCCGTGCTCCCCGGTGCAGGTGCCGCCCAACTCCAGGCCCAGCCGCATGATCTCGTCGAACGCCCGCCGGCCGCGCTCCAGACTGGCCGGGTCGGCCCGGTCCACCACGATGTTCGGGTGCATGTTGCCGTCCCCGGCGTGCCCCACCACGCCGATCGGCACGTCGCACTCCGCCGCGATCCGGGACACGCCGTCGAGCAGCGCCGCCAGCGCGCCGCGGGGCACCGCCACGTCGTCGATGACCAGGCCGCCGTTGCCGCCCGGGTACGCGTCCGCCGCGAACTTCTCCATGGCCGGATGGGCCAGCCGGCGTGCCTGCAGCAGCGCCGCCGCCTCGACCGCGTCGGTGGCCGCGTAGACCTCGTCGGCGCCGGCCGCCTCGCAGACCTCCGCCAGTGCGGCCAGGTCGTCCGCGGCCCGGGTGCCGGTGTCCGCGGCGGCCAGCAGCAGCGCCTGCGCGTCGGTCCGCAGCCCCATCGGCTGGTACGCCTCGATGGCCCACAGGTGGGTCTGGTCCAGCAGCTCCAGCAGGCTCGGGCTGAGCCCGCGGGCGGCGATCTCGGCCACCGCCGTTCCGGCGGCCGCGGTCGACGGAAAGACCGCGACCAGGGTGAGCGACTCCGCCGGCGCGGGACGCAGCGCGACGGTCACCTCCGTGATCACCCCGAGGGTGCCCTCGGAACCGACGAAGAGCCGGGTGAGGTCGTAGCCGGCCACCCCCTTGGCGGTCCGCCGGCCGGTGCGCAGCACCTCACCGGACGCGAGCACCACTTCCAGGCCGAGGACGTACTCGGTGGTGACGCCGTACTTGACGCAGCACATCCCGCCGGCGTTGGTGGACACGTTGCCGCCGATCGTGGAGGACTCCCAGGAGCCCGGGTCCGGCGGATACCAGAGACCCTGCTTCGCCACCGCGGCGGCCAGGGCCGCGTTCACCACGCCCGGCTGCACGACGGCGATGCGGCTCACCGGGTCGATCTCCCGGATCTCGTCCATCGCGACGGTGCTCAGCACCACCGCGCCGTCCAGCGCGTTCGCGGCGCCCGCGAGGCCGGTCCGGGCACCCTGCGGCACCACGGGTACGCCGTGCCGGGCCGCCGCCCGGACCACGGCGACCACCTCCTCGGTGGTGCGCGGCCGGGTGACCACCAGCGGGCTGCCCGCCGCGCAGAGGTCCGCCTCGTCGCGCTCGTGCATCCGGAGCAGGTCCGGGTCGGTCAGCACGGCGCTCTCGCCGAGGGCGGCACGCAGGTCGTCGAGGAGGGGGGAAGCGGCCATGCAGGAGAGGCTAGGTCGCCGGCCGTCGATCATCAACATGATCGACAATCCGCGGGGCTAGGTTTGTGGGCATGCTCTACCTGGACCGACCCGGCTGGCCGTCCCGGGGCCGGCTCTGGTCCCACCTGATCAGCGACGTCTCGTACGCCGAACTGCACGCCTTCGCCGAGGCGCTCGGGGCTCCCCGGCGCGGCTTCGACCGCGATCACTACGACATCCCCGCCGAGCGGTTCGCCATGGCGGTCTGGCTGGGCGCCCGGCTGGTGCCCAGCCGGGAGCTGGTCCGGTTGCTCCGCGAGGCCGGCCTCCGCCGCCCGAAACACCTGGCCCGGGCGGCTACGCCGGATCGGTCAGCGCGGCCAGTTCCCGGTGCAGGTTCGCCCGGGCCGGCCGCTCCCACAGCTGGGCCGTCGGCGGCAGGCGGAACAGCGCGGGCAGGGCGAGCAGCCCGCTGAGCACCCGGGCCCGGCCGGCGCGGAAGTCCGGCTCGGGCACGTGCGCGTACTCGCGCCGCACGGCGGCCGCGTAGCGGTCGTAGGCGGGTGGCGGGGCGGCCAGCACGGCGAGGTCGGCGTCGCAGAGCAGGGCGCCGTCGACGTCGTCCGGGGCCACCGCATGCCCGGCGGTGAGCAGCACCAGCCGGCTGACCTCGGCCACCGCGTCGGGCGGCACCCCGAGCCCGGCGAGCAGCCGCCCGGCCAGTTCGGCGCTGGCCCGCTCGTTGGCGTCGCCGGCGGCCCGCGGGTCGTAGACCGCGTCGTGGCACCAGGCGGCCAGCCGGACCAGGTCCGGCCGACCGGCCAGCCCGGCGTACGCGTCGACGGCGTCGAGCACGGCGGTCAGGTGATCCACCGTGTGGTAGTGCCGGTGTGGTTCCCGCCACCGGCGCAGCAGCTCTTCGCCGGCGTCGGCCGGGTCGGCCGCGCCGGTCGCCCCGGCTCCCACGGCCGCGTTCCGCCACCGGTCGAGGAGGTCGCCCACCCGACGAGTGTGCCGCACCCCGGAGGTGACCCGAGGATTCACCCGGCGCGGCGCGGGTAGTACCGGCCATGGCCGTGGCCCGGGGGAGCAGACGTCAGTCACTCATGCGGCGGGTCGGCCTGCGGAAGGGTTTGACCGACATCGACAGCGCGCGCATCGCCGAGGCGATGGACCAGGTACGGGACCGGAGCAAGGCGACGCTGCACGACCGGCTGCACCGGGTCCGGATGGCGGGCGGGCTGGCCGTGCAGGCCGGCCTGGCGGCCGCGCTGTCCTACCTGGTGTCGCATCGGCTGCTCGGCAACCCGCAGCCGGTCTTCGCGCCGATCTCGGCGGTCGGCACGCTGGCCGCCTCGGTCGGTCAGCGGTTCCGTCGCACCGTCGAACTGATCATCGGGGTGGCGATCGGGGTGGCGATCGGCGACGGCCTGATCTACCTGCTCGACACCGGGGCCTGGCAGCTCGGCCTGGTGGTCACGGTGGCCATCCTGGTGACCATCTTCGCCGGCGCGAGCGTCGCGATCGTCATCCAGGCCGCGGCCACCGCCGTGCTGATCGTGACGCTGAGCCCGTCCACCGAGAACCTGGAGATACCGCGGTTCGTCGACGCCTTCGTCGGCGGTGGGATCGCGCTGCTGGTGACGGCGATCCTGCTCCCGCTCAACCCACTGCGGGTGATCAACCGGGCCGCCCGGCCGGCGCTGGACCTGCTCGCCGCCCAGCTCGACCTGACGGCCGAGGGGTTGCGCAACCGGGACCAGCGCAGCGTGCAGAGAGCCCTGGACCGGCTGCGCAACAACAAGGAGGAGCTGGCCACCCTCGCCGAGGCGATCGAGGGGGCCAAGGAGACCGCCACCCTCTCGCCGGCTCGCTGGCACCGGCGGGACGAGCTGACCCACTACGCCGAGGCGGCCGACCCGATCGACCGGGCCATGCGTAACAGCGGCACGCTCATCCGCCGCTCGGTCACCCTCCTCGAGGACGAGGAGCCGGTGCCGGAACCGATGCCGGACTCGGTCGCCCACCTCGCCGAGTCGGTCCGCCTGCTCAAGCACGAGTTCGCCGTCGGCGACGAGCCGCAGCAGGCCCGGGAACGATCACTGCGGGCGGTCAGCGAGGCCGGCCGGGCGTACGCCGAGGGGGTCGGCTTCTCCGGCAGCGTGGTGATCGCGCAGGTGCGTACCACGGCGAGCGACCTCCTGGTCGCCTCCGGCATCGAGCAGGAGGAGGCGAACCGGCTGATCCGGCAGTCCTTCGGAGAGCAGGAGGCGCCCCAGGGCGGCGGGCCCGAGCCGGAGGGCGCTCCGAAGCCGCCCACCGCGCCCCCGGTCGGCTGACCGGGGGCGTCGCCGGCCTCAACCGAGGCGGGCGAGGGCGGTCAGCAGCCGGTCGACGTGCTCCGCCGTGCTGCCCAGGCCGATGCTGGCGCGCAGCGCGGTCGGCGGCAGGTCCCGCCGACCCGTCCGGGCCGCCGCCTCGCCGAGCAGCCGCTGGGCCAGCGGATGGGCGCAGAAGAGGCCGTCGCGCACCCCGATCGCGTACGTCCGGGCCAGCTCGGCGGCGACCTCGCTGGACTCCCGGCCGGCGACCACGAACGAGACGATGCCCACCCGCGGCGCATCCGGGCCGAAGGTGCGCAGCTCCACGACGTGCGGCAGGGCGGCCAGGCCGTCCCGCAGCCGGGCCAGCAGCCGTTGCTCCCCGTCGTGCAGCGCGTCCCGATCGGCCGCCGAGAGGGCGGCGCAGACGGCGGCGAGCGCGACGGCGCCGAGCAGGTTGGGCGTGCCACCCTCGTGCCGGGCCGGCCCGACCGCCCAGGTCACCTCGTGGGTGCCCGCACCGACCCGGCTGGTGGCGCCGCCCCCGGCCAGGTACGGCGGCGCCGCGTCCAGCCAGTCCGCGCGGCCGATCAACGCGCCGGCGCCGAACGGCGCGTACAGCTTGTGACCGGAGACGGCCAGATAGTCGACGTCCAGCGCGAGCAGGTCGACCGGGGCGTGCGGGGCGAGCTGCGCGGCGTCCACCGCGATCCGGGCCCGGTGCCGCCGGGCCACCCGGGCGAGCTCCGCCACCGGCCAGCGCTCACCGGTGACGTTGCTGGCCCCGGTGACCGCGACCAGCACCGGGAGCCCGGCGCTGGCGTCCCGGCGCAGCTCGGTGAGGGCCGCGTCCAGGGCGCGGACCGACTCGCCCGGGTCGGCGGGCACGGGCAGCCGGACCGAGCCGCGCGGCCACGGAAGCAGGTTCGCGTGGTGCTCGCCGGCGAAGGTGACCACGGTGGTGCCGGCCGGCAGCGCCCGGGCCAGCAGGTTCAGCGCGTCGGTCGTGTTCCGGGTGAAGATCACGTGGTCGTCGGCGCCGGCGCCGAAGAAGTCGCCCACCGTCTGGCGGGCCCGCTCGTAGGCGAGCGTGCAGCGGCGGGAGAGCGCCCCCGCGCCGCGGTGCACGCTCGCGTACCACGGCAGCAGCTCGGCCACCGCGTCGGCCGCCGCGCGGGCGCACGGCGCGGTGGCCGCGTAGTCGAGGTTGATCTCGCCCGGCACGCCGAGCACGTCGAGCGGCCCGACCTCGGTCGGGGTGGGCGCCACGGCGGACGGCGGGGGTACGAGGGTGACGGGCATGCCGGAAACCTCCCGGGCCAGGGACCCCAGGCGTACGTCGGGACGGGGTCCGCGCTTGCCCGGCTCGCGGATCGGGGCCGGGCCCGGTCATCACCCGGGGCACCCCACCGCGAACCTCGACGAGGGTTGCCGGCCAGCAAGCCGGGGCTTGACGCTGGCACTCGTGACCTGCCGGCAGCATAGCGGCCACCGATGCGACCGGAACCGGCGGCCGGGGATGGCTACGCTGACCGCATGGCCGACACCCCGCCCGGCGGAGCCCCACCGTCGCCGCCCGCGCCCTCCGCTCCGCCCGCGCCCGGCGCCGCCCCCCGGATGCCGCTGCGCCGGCTGGGCTGGCGGCGGATCCTGGTGCTCGCGGGGGTGGTGCTCTTCATCGCCGCCTGCGCGGTCTTCATGGTCGTCACGCTGGGCGAGAGCCTCGGCGCCCAGGCGCTGCTGATCGGCCTGGTGGCCGCCATCCTGCCGGTGCCGGTGCTGGTCGCGTGCTTCCTCTGGCTCGACCGGTACGAGCCGGAGCCACTGCCGTACCTGATCTTCTGCTTCGCCTGGGGCGCGTTCGTCTCCACCGCCGCGTCGCTGCGGGTGAACGAGTTCGCTGCCGGCCAGTTCGCCGACTGGGGGCTGCCGACCGCGCTCACCGCCGTGCTCGTCGCGCCGTTCATCGAGGAGTTGACCAAGGCGCTCGGACCGATCCTGCTGCTGATCTTCCGGCGCCGGGAGTGGTCCGGGATCACCGACGGCCTGGTCTACTGCGGGCTCTCCGCGGTCGGCTTCGCCATGGTGGAGAACATCCTCTACCTCGGTGGCTACGGCTACGCGTCCGGCGCGGAGCGGTTCGGGCCGGCCACCGGGGCGCAACAGGTGATCGCCATCTTCATCGTCCGGATCCTGCTGTTCGGTTTCGCCCACCCGCTCTTCACCTCGATGACCGGAGTCGGGCTCGGCATCGCCGCCCGGTCCGCCGACCGCCGGGTACGGGTGCTGGCACCGATCGCCGGGCTGCTGCTGGCGATGATGCTGCACGGCACCTGGAACCTGCTGCCGACGTTGACGCAGGCCACCGGGCAGCTGCTGATCATGCTGTACGGCTTCTTCGGGCTGATGGTGCCGATCTTCTTCGGCATGGTGGGGCTGGCCGTCTGGCTGCGCGCCTGGGAGGGGCGACTCACCGAGCGGCGGCTGCCGGACTACGTCCGCGCCGGCTGGCTGACCCCGCCCGAGGTGGCGGCGCTGAGCAGCCTCGGCCGCCGACACGCGGCCCGGGTCTGGGCCCGGCGGGTCGCCGGCGACGCGGGGGTGCGGGCGATGCGTGGCTACCAGTTCGCGGCCACCCGGCTGGCGCTGCTGCGGGACGGGTCGTTGCGGGGGCTCGACCGTAAGGCGGCGGACCGGGAACGGACCGCCCGGGAGGAACGGGAGCTGTTGGAGGCGATCGGCGCGTACCGGTCGTTCTTCGTCGGTCGAGACCCGCAGGCCCCCGCCGGGGTGTGGGACGGAACCCGCTACCACCTGCGGTTCCCGGACGGCTCGCAGCGCGCGGTGGACCCACCGGACGAGCCGGTGGTGCCGATCCCGGTGGTGCTCGGCGCACCCCCGCCGCCCCCGGAGGCTCACCCCCCGCCCGGCTGGTACGGCCCGCCGCCCGGCTGGCCCGCCCGCTCCTGAGGGCGGCCCGACGCGGCCAGGCGTGCGTCGGCGCGCCTGACGTGCGGCGCCGCGCCGGCTACGCGGCCCGGCGCGGCCCGGCCCGGCCCGGCGGTCAGGTCATCAGGCCGGTGAGGAAGTCGCCGAGGCCCTGGAACATCGCCACCAGGCCGGCGCCGAGGGCCTTGAACATCGACGACGCGCCGTCCGGGCGGAACGCCATGAAGTAGATCAGGAACGCGATGAAGCCCCAGAACAGCAGCTTCCTAATCCACTCCGGCATCGTCGTCCCTCCCCAGGACCGGTGGTGCGGCTGGCTTCCCGGCGGGGAGCGGTGCAAACGACGCCCGTGGGGTCGGCGGCGGGAAAACCGGCCGGCGGCGGCCCCGGGCGGGGTCTAGAGGTAGAGCCCGGTGGAGTTGTTCTCGATCCGCTCGGCGGCGACGGCGTGCACGTCCCGCTCGCGCAGCAGGACGTAGCCCCGACCATGCAGTTCGACCTCCGAGCGGTCGTCCGGGTCGAAGAGCACCCGGTCCCCCGAGACGATCGAGCGGACGTTCGGGCCCACGCCGACGGCGGTCGCCCAGGCCAGCCGCTTACCCACCGCCGCGGTCGCCGGGATCACGATGCCGGCGGTGGAGCGGCGCTCACCCTCGCTCCCCTCCATGCGGACCAGCACCCGGTCGTGCAGCAGGCGGATCGGCAGGCCGGAGTCGAGATCGTCGTCGGCGGTCACGCCGCAGACGCTACCGTGTCGCCGGCGGCGCCAGGCCGGTGGTTGCCGGGGTGGTGAACGGGGCAATGGGTGGCGGAAATGCCCTACGGTGGTGCGGGTCGGCGTATGCTGTCCGACCTGTCGCCGTGGGCGGACCGTCGTCTTGCCAGGAGGTGCGCTTGAGCCGCTTCGAGCGGGTACGCGGCCGGCTGCGCCGCGCGTACGAGTCGGGACGGCATTCGGTGCGGGCCGGGGGCTCCAGGCCCGCCGACGCGCCGGAGCAGCAGGAGCAGCCGGCGCGGGCCGCGGTGGCCTCACCGGAGTCGCCCGGGCCGGTGGCGCCCCCGACGGCGACCGTGGTCGGTGCCCCGCCCCCCGCCGCGATGCACGCCTCCACCGCCAGCCGGGACGACGCCGACGTGCCGCACGCGCTGCGGATCGCCGCCGCCTGGTCGTGGCGTCTCATCGTGGTCGGCGTGGTGGCGTGGGCGCTCCTGAGGATCGTCGGCACGATCAGCATCGTCGTCATCCCGCTGGCCATCGCGCTGCTGCTCTCCGCCCTGCTCGCGCCGGCGGTCGGGTGGCTGCTGCGGGCCCGCTTCCCCCGGTCGCTGGCGACCGGGGTGGTGCTCGTCGGCGGCCTCGCCGCGGTGGTCGGCACGCTGACCCTGGTGGTCAACGAGTTCGTCCGGGGCGTGCCGGAGCTGAGCGACAAGTCCTCGGAGGGTGTCCGGCAGATCCAGAACTGGCTCAAGACGGGCCCGCTGCACCTCTCCGACACGCAGCTCGACCGCTACATCGACGAGGCGCAGGGCTGGATCAACGACAACACCGGCCGTTTCACCAGCGCGGCGACCACGACCGCCGCCACGCTCGCCGAGGTGCTCACCGGCACCATCCTGGTGCTGTTCGCCACGTTCTTCTTCCTCCGGGACGGCAGCCGGATCTGGCGCTTCCTGGTCCGGCTGCTGCCCGTGGCCGCACGCTGGAAGGTCGACGACGCGGGCCGGGCCTCCTGGGCGACGCTCGGGGCCTACGTCCGGGCGACCGTGCTGGTGGCCTTCATCGACGCGGTCGGCATCGGCATCTTCCTGGTCATCTTCGACGTCCCGTTCGCCTTCCCGCTCGCCGCGCTGGTCTTCCTCGGCGCGTTCATCCCGATCGTCGGGGCGGCGCTCTCCGGCGGCGTCGCGGTGCTGGTGGCGCTGGTGGACAGCGGCCCGGTCACCGCGCTGATCATCCTGGGCGCGGTGATCGGCGTGCAGCAGCTGGAGGGTCACGTGCTCCAGCCGCTGATCATGGGACGGGCGGTGGCCATCCACCCGCTCGCGGTGATCATCGGCATCGCGGCCGGGGTCGTGCTCGCCGGCATCACCGGCGCGCTGGTGGCCGTGCCGTTGATCGCGGTGCTGAACACGGCCGTCCGCCGGCTGGCCGCGCGTACGGTGCCGGACACTCCGCCGGACGCCGTGGTGGTCGCCTCCCAGGCACCCTGACCGGCGCGGCTCGCGAGGGCCGCGTCAGGCCTTGGCGAGGCGCTGCAGGGCGCCGCGGGCGACCTCGGGGCGGGTGGTGTACCAGAACGGGGGCAGTGAGCGGCGCAGGAACGGGCCGTAGCCGCGTGCGGTCTCCAGCCGCGAGTCGAGCACGGCGACCACCCCCCGGTCGCCGGTGGCCCGGATCAGGCGCCCCACCCCCTGAGCCAGCCGGATCGCGGCGATCGGCACGCTGACGGCGGCGAAGCCGGAGCCGCCGCTCGCGTCCACCACCGCGGCCCGGGCCGCCGCCAGCGGCTCGTCGGGGCGGGGGAACGGCAGCCGGTCGATCACCACGAGCTGGCAGGAGTCGCCCGGCACGTCGACCCCCTGCCAGAGCGACATCACCCCGAACAGGCAGCTGGCCCGCTCCTCCCGGAACCGGCGGACCAGCAGCGGGAGGGCCTCCTCGCCCTGCAACAGCACCGGCAGGTCGGTCCGCGCGCGGAGCAGCTCCGCCGCCTGCTGCGCGGCCCGTCGGGAGGAGAAGAGGCCGAGCGTACGCCCACCAAGCGCCTCGACCAGCCCGAGCAGCTCCTCGCCGGCCGCGTCGGGCAGCCCGGAGACGCTCGGCCGGGGCAGGTGCCCGGCGACGTAGAGGATGCCCTGCCGCGCGTAGTCGAACGGTGAGCCGACGTCCAGTGACCGCCAACCCGGGCCGCTGGTGGCCGGCACGCCCGGCGTCGGGCGCCCATCCGCGGCATCGCCCGGCGTGCCCGTCCGCCCGTCGCCGGCGGTACGGCCCGGGCGCGGCCCCGGCCCGCCCGGGCCCGATCTGTCGTCGTCGCGGCCGGCGCGCCCGGTGGACGCGGCCAGCGCGGCGGCGGCCGGCGACGGTGGTGCCGGGGGAGGGGCGTCCAGCCCGAGCGCCCGGGCCACCGTGTCGAAGCGGCCGCCGAGGGTGAGGGTGGCCGAGGTGGCCACCACGGTGCGCTCGTCGTAGAGGTGGGTGGCGAGGGTGCCGGCGACCGAGAGCGGGGCCACCACCAGGGCACGCCGGCCGCCGTTGTCGGGCTTCTCCACCCAGGCCACGTCGTGCTCGTTCTCCTCCAGCAACCGCTGCGCGGTCGTCGACAGCTCGTCGAGCACGGCCTTGGCCTGCTGCTTGCGCACCGGGTCGGGATCATCGGCCTTGATGTCGCCGATCGCGTCGAGCGCGGCCCGGGTGGCCGCGTCGAGCAGGGTGCAGGCCTCGCGCAGCGGCGCCGGCAGCCCGGCGGTGAGCCGCCCGGCCGGGGCTTCGGCCAGGCCCACGGCGAGGGCGTCACCGGCGGCGGTGAGCGCCTCGGCGGTCTCCGGCCGCAGCAGCGGCCGGCCGCGACGGGCGGACCGGTCGATCAGCTCCGGCACCAGCTCGGCCTGGGCGGCCGAGGAGACCCGGTCGGCGAGCTCGTGCGCCTCGTCGACGACCAGCAGCTTGTGCGGCGGCACGATCTGCCGCCCGGCCAGCATGTCGACCGCGAGCAGGCTGTGGTTGGTCACCACGATGTCCGCCTCCCGGGCGCGGGCCCGGGACGCCTCGGCGAAGCACTCGGGGCCGAACGGGCAGCGGCCCGCTCCCACGCACTCGCGCGCGGGCATCGAGACCAACCGCCACGCCTGGTCGTCGACGCCCGGGTCCAACTCGTCGCGGTCGCCGGTTTCGGTCTCCGCCGCCCAGTCCCGCAGCCGCTGCACCTGCTTGCCCAGCCGACCGGCCTCGCCGAGCCACTTCCCGGCGGCGGGGCGGGCGGGGGCGTCGAAGAGCGTGTCCTCCGGCTCCTCCTCGGTCGAGTTGTCCAGCCGGGCCAGGCACAGGTAGTGGTGGCGCCCCTTGAGCACCGCGAAGGTGGGCCGACGGCCGAGCACCGGCTCGACCGCGTCGGCCAGCCGGGGCAGGTCGTGGTCGACGAGCTGCGACTGCAGGGCCAGGGTGGCGGTGGAGACCACCACCGGGCCGTCGACGGTGAGAGCCGGCGCGAGGTACGCCAACGACTTGCCGGTGCCCGTGCCGGCCTGGACCAGCAGGTGCTCGCCGGAGGCCACGCACTCCTCGATGGCCGTCGCCATCTCCTGCTGGCCGGGGCGGGCGGCCCCGCCGGGCACCGCGCCCACGGCCGCCGCGAGCAGGTCGGCCCCGCTCGCCCGGGCGCCCCGGCGCCGTCCCGCGCGGGCCGAGGGAACGGTGGAACCGGTGGCGGCGCGGGGCGGAGTCACCGTGCGACGGTACCCGTCGCCGCCGACACGGGCCGCGCCGCTCCGCCCGCGTGGCGCGCTCGGGCTGCGGATTTTTCGACCGGCCCGTCCGGTTACGTGGGCGCTACGACGAGTGGGTGGCATCGGTTAGGGTGCGACTCATGCCGAGCGACGTGGTCCGCGTGATCTACCGCAAGTACGACGGCAGCGCCCACCGCGACTACCCGGCCCGTCGGCTCGCCGAGGACGACCTCGGCGTCTGGCTCGGCGTCCCCGCCGGCACCAAGTCGGTCTACCACGGCCGGCCCTCGGTGGAGCAGATCCCGTTCGTCCTCCTGGTGCCGCACCATGCCTGGTGGACCGGCATGTTCAACCCGCCGCCGCGCACCAGCGAGGTCTACTGCGACATCGCCAGCCCGGCCCGCTGGGAGTCGGACGACACGGTCCACCTCTTCGACCTGGACCTGGACGTGGTCCGACGCCGGGCCACCGGCGCCGTCGAGCTGCGCGACGAGGACGAGTTCGCCGAGCACCGGCTCCGGTTCGGCTACCCGGAGGACTTGGTGGTCGAGGCGGAGGCGGCGGCCCGGTGGCTCTTCGGGGCGCTCGGCGACGGCACGGAGCCCTTCGCCACCTCGTACCGGAAGTGGCTGGCCCTGGTCGTCTGAGCCGGGCGCGCGGGGGTGGCCGGGTCGGCGACGGCGGCAGCAGGAGTCACCAGCGGGGCGGCCACTCGTCCGTCGGGGCGAGCGGCGGCAGATCGCCCAGCTTGTCCGGGTTGAGCTGGTTGAACATCGCGGTGATCCGGCCTCCGTCCACGGCGAAGGCGGTGATCACCCGGATCGGTCGGCCGTCGGTGTGCACCATCTCCGTCTGGAGCCCGAGCACGCCGTCCACCAGCACCGGCCGTGCCAGCAACCGCTGGTGGTAGCGGCCGGCCCGCCCGAAGAGCCCGAGGGTGAAGCGGCCGACCGCGCTCGCGCCGACGACCGGCCGGCGGGCCGCCGGGAACTGCCCGCCGCTGTCGCCGATCGAGACCACGTCCGGGGCGAGCACCTGGAGAAGGCGGTCCAGTTCGCCGGACTCGGCGGCGTCGACGAATGCCGCGACGACCCGCCGCTGCTCGGCCGGGTCGGCGGTGTGTCGGGGCACGTCGGGCGCGCTGACCGTCCGTCGGGCCCGGGAGGCGAGCTGCCGGGCGGCGGCGTCGGTGGTGCCGAGCACCTCGGCGACCCGGGCGAACGGCACGGCGAACACGTCGTGCAGGACGAACGCGACCCGCTGCTCCGGTGGCAGCCGCTCCAGCACCACCAGCAGGGCGGTGCCGAGCTGGTCGGTGCGGACGGCCCGCTCGGCCGGGTCCGGGGCGTACCCGTCGGGTCGTCCGGTCTCCAGCGGGGTGACGATCGGCTCCGGCAACCACTGGCCGACGTACGCCTCCCGGCGTACCCGCGCGGAGCGGAGCACGTCCAGGCAGATCCGGGCGCAGGCGGTGGTCAGCCAGGCGCGCAGATCCCGGATCTCGGCGCGGGCGGCCGGGTCGGCGAGCGCGTTCGCGTACCGCAGCCAGGTCTCCTGCACGGCGTCCTCGGCCTCGCTGCGGCTGCCGAGCATCCGGTGGGCCACCGCCAGCAGCCGCCCCCGCTCGGCCTCGAACTCCGTCGCCAGATCCCGCACCACGCGCTCCTCCCACCGGCCGACCGCCCCAGGCACACATCCTCCCGCCCATGGGACCGTCCTGCCGCCCCGAATGTGACAGCGGTGATCCGACCTGGCGCCGACCGAGGCGGGACCGGGCCGGCCGGCGGGCGGGCGGATCCGGGGCAGGTGGGTGATGATCCGGGGATGAGCGCACCTCGGGAGACGCGGATCGTGCCGCCGGCCGGCGGCCCCGTACGGGAACTGCTGCGGGTGACCGCACCGGTCGACCTCGACAGCATCGACCCACGGTCGACGCCGGGCCTCCCCGGGCCGGTGGTGACCGGCGAGCCCCGGAAGGCCTGGGCCCGGGAGCAGGTCGAGGTGATCGGCGCCGAGCTCGGCCGCCAGCAGGAGATGCTCTACGCCACCGCGAAAGCCGCCGAGGCCGGATCGGGCGCCGCGGACGGCCCCGGCGCGCCGGGCGGGTCGCGCGGGGCGGCCGGCGACCACCCGCCGCGCCGCGTGCTGCTCGTGCTCCAGGCGATGGACTGCGGCGGCAAGGACGGCACGATCAAGCGGGTAGCCGGCGCGATGAACCCGCTCGGCATGCACATCCGCTCGTTCGGCCCGCCGAACCCCGAGGAGCTGCGGCACGACTTTCTGTGGCGGATCCGGCGGGCGTTGCCGCCGCCGGGCTACGTGGGCGTCTTCAACCGCTCGCACTACGAGGACGTGCTGGCGGCCCGGGTGGGGTCGCTGGTGCCGGAGCCGGTCTGGCGGGCCCGGTACGACGAGATCAACGCCTTCGAGCGCGAGTTGACCGACGGCGGGGTGACGGTGGTCAAGGTGATGCTTCACATCTCCTACGCCGAGCAGGGGGTCCGGCTCCTGGAGCGTCTCGACGACCCCCGCAAGCACTGGAAGTACAACCCCTCGGACGTGGACGCCCGAGCCCGCTGGGACGACTACCAGGCCGCGTACGCCGACGCGCTCGGCCGGTGCGGCACGGACGCGGCACCCTGGTTCGTGGTGCCGGCCGACCGGAAGTGGTACCGGGACTGGGCGGTGTCCCACCTGCTCCGCGAGACGTTCGACACTCTCGACCTGGGGTATCCGCCAGCCGGTTTCGACCTCGCGCGGGAACGCGAGCGGCTGCGGTCTGGGAATGTGGGTGTGGGCGGACGCCTGAGATGAACGACAGATTAACTAGCGGTTAATGAGGCCTGGCTGGGGGTGGGCCGGCGAATGCCCGCCGCGGCGGTTACCTAGCATTCCCAGGGCAGGTGCCCCCAAGGCCTCCGCCACCCTTCCACCGACACCACGAGGTCCGTGCTGTGAAGTTTTCCTTCCGCCCCACCGAGGGCGCCTTCTACGAGCTCTTCACCAGGGCCGCGCAGAACCTGGTCCGGGGCACCGAGCTGCTCAACGAGCTGGCCCTGCCGGGGGTCGAGGTGCAGTCCGTCAGCGAGCGGCTCACCGAGGTGGAGCACGACAGCGACCAGATCACCCACGAGCTGTACAAGAAGATCAACTCTACCTTCATCACGCCCTTCGACCGGGAGGACATCTACCGGCTCGGCTCGCTGCTGGACGACGTGATGGACCACCTCGAGGCGGTCGGGAACCTGCTCTACCTGTACGGCCTGACCAAGCTGCCGTCGCTGCCCCGGGAGATGCACGAGCTGGTCAACGTGCTCGACCAGCAGGCGAAGCTGACCGCCGAGGCGATGCCCCGGCTCAAGTCGATGAAGGACCTCGAGGACTACTGGATCGAGTGCAACCGGCTCGAGAACGACGGCGACCAGGCGTACCGGATGCTGCTGGTCCGGCTCTTCTCCGGTGAGTACGACGCCCTGACCGTGCTGAAGATGAAGGAGGTCGCCGACGAACTGGAGGCCGCCTGCGACGCCTTCGAGCACGTGGCCAACACCGTCGAGACCATCGCGGTCAAGGAGTCCTGATCCTGTGACACCCGAACTCATCGCCGTGCTGGCGGTGATCGTGGTCGCACTGGTGTTCGACTACACCAACGGCTTCCATGACGCCGCCAACGCGATCGCGACCAGCGTCTCCACCCGGGCGCTGACACCCCGGATCGCCCTGTTGCTGGCCGCGGTCGGCAACTTCTTCGGCGCCCACTTCGGCGCCGGCGTGGCGAAGACGGTCGGCGACGGCCTGGTGACGCTGCCCACCGGGGTGGCCAGCCTGGGGGTGGTCTTCGCGGGCGTGCTCGGGGCCATCGCCTGGAACCTGATCACCTGGTACTTCGGCCTGCCCTCGTCGTCCTCGCACGCGCTCTTCGGCGGCCTGGTCGGCGCCACCCTGCTCGCCGCCGGCGGCGTCGTGCAGTGGGCGAACATCGTGGCCAAGGTCATCATTCCGATGGTGCTCTCACCGATCGTCGGCCTGACCCTCGGCTACCTGGTCATGCTGGCAATCCTCTGGCTGTTCCGGAAGGGGCAGCCCGGAAAGCTCAACCGCGGCTTCCGCTGGGCGCAGACCGTCTCGGCGGCCGCGATGTCGGTCGGCCACGGCATGCAGGACGCCGCGAAGACCATGGGCATCGTGGTCCTGGCCCTCTACACCGGCGGCTTCCAGGACGACAAGACGCACATCCCCGGCTGGGTCTTCTGGACCTCCGCGACGATGCTGGCGCTCGGCACGTACGCCGGCGGTTGGCGGATCATCCGCACGCTCGGCCGCAAGATCATCGACCTCGGCCCGCCCGAGGGCTTCGCCGCCGAGAC
Source organism: Micromonospora sp. WMMD812 (assembly GCF_027497215.1). Lineage (NCBI taxonomy): Bacteria > Bacillati > Actinomycetota > Actinomycetes > Micromonosporales > Micromonosporaceae > Micromonospora > Micromonospora sp. WMMD812. The sequence goes on from NZ_CP114904.1 coordinate 5,162,033, forward strand.
GGTGGCCAGCGCGGTGCTCTACTTCAACGCCCTGGTGCTGAAGGCGCCGATCTCCACCACGCACACCATCACCTCGGCGATCATGGGCGTGGGCGCGACGAAGCGGCTCTCCGCGGTCCGCTGGAACGTCGCCGGCAACATCGTGCTGGCGTGGATCATCACGTTCCCGGCCGCCGCGCTGATCGCCTGCATCGCGTACCTGTTGGTCCGTCCGGTCTTCGGCTGACCGTCGGCGACCCGAGAAGGCCCCCCGCGTGGCGCGGGGGGCCTTCCGCCGTCTCAGGCGTACTCGACGCCGATCTGGGCGCGGATCGTGTCGAGCAGGGTCATGATCTCCAGGGTGGTCGAGTGCGGCACCAGTGGGCTCTCGGTGAGCCCGGCCGCCAGGCAGCGCTGCACCTCCACCGCCTCGTGCTGATAGCCGCCGCCGGTCAGGTCGGCGGCGACCGTCTCCGGCTCCGCGCCGGAACGGTGCAGGATCAGCGACGGCGGCCGGAAGAACGGCGCCGGCAGGTCGATCCGGCCGGCGGTGCCGGTGACCGAGGCGACCAGCGGGGTGGCTCCGAGGATCCCGCAGCTCAGCGTGGCGACCGCGCCGGTGTCGTAGCCGAGGACGACGCCGGTGTTCTCGTCCACCCCCTCCGGGCTCAGCTTCGCCCAGGACCGGACGTGCTGCGGCACCCCGAGCAGCAGGTGCGCCAGGCTCAGCGGGTAGACGCCCAGGTCGAGCAGGGCGCCCCCGCCCAGCACCCGGGCCCGCATGCGGTGCTCCGGCGGGAACGGTCCGGCCACCCCGAAGTCGGCCTGCACGCTCGTCACCGTGCCGATCGCCCCCTCGGCGATCAACTGCACCATGCGCAGGATCAGCGGGTTCGTCCGCATCCACATGGCCTCCATGAGGAAGACCCCGCCCGCGCGGGCCGTCTCGATCAGCTCGGTGCTGGTCGCCAGGTCGAGCGTGAACGGCTTCTCCAGCAGCACCGCCCGTCCGGCGGCCAGGCAGGTCATGGCGGCCTCGTGGTGCGCGGCGTGCGGCGTCGCCACGTACACCACGTCCACCTCCGGATCCGCCGCCAGCTCCGCCCAGGAGCCGTACGCCCGCGCGGCGCCGTGACGGTCGGCGAACCGCTTGGCGGTCTCCAGGGTGCGGGAACCGACCGCGACGAGTTCGGCGCCCGGCGCCAGCCGGAGGTCTTCGGCGAACCGACCGGCGATGTGGCCGGTGGCCAGGATGCCCCAACGAGTCATGCCGGCAACGCTAGCGAAGGCCGGCGGGCGGCCGATCGGATGATCCGCGCATCGGGAACTAGGCTCGCGTCATGACGATCGACCGCGACGGCTTCGCCGCGCCGCCGGCCCTGGTGGAGCACGCCCGGCGGTTCCGGGCCGAGGGCGGCGTGCCCGCGGTGCCCCGGGTGGCGGCGACCGTGCTGCTGCTCCGCCCGGCCGGCGCCGAGTTCGAGGTCTACCTGATCCGCCGGGTCGCGGCGATGGCCTTCGGCGGGATGTACGCCTTCCCCGGCGGCGGGGTGGACCGGTCGGACTCTCAGGCGCACCTGGACTGGGCCGGTCCGACGCCGGCGGAGTGGGGCGGGCGGCTCGGGCTCGCGCCGGACGCCGCCCAGGCGGTGGTCTGCGCCGCCGCCCGCGAGGTCTTCGAGGAGGCGGGTGTGCTGCTCGCCGGCGCGGACGCGGCCAGCGTGCTCGGCGACGTGAGCGGGGACGACTGGGAGACCGCCCGGGTCGCGCTGGAGCAGCACCGGGGCGGCTTCGCCGACCTGCTCGCCGAGCGGAGCCTCACCCTCCGCTCCGACCTGCTGCTGCCGTGGAGCCGGTGGATCACCCCGGAGTTCGAGCCGCGCCGCTTCGACACGTACTTTTTCGTCGCCCTGCTGCCCGAGGGGCAGCGGACCCGGGACGTCTCCGGCGAGGCCGACCACACGTTGTGGATCCGGCCGGCGGAGGCGCGGGCCCGGGCCGCGGCGGGCGAGCTGACCATGCTGCCGCCGACCCTGGTCACGCTGGGCCAGGTGGCGGCCGCCGACGACCTGGCCGGCGTGGTACGGGCGGCGGCCACCCGGGACGCCGCGACCCCGGTCACGCCGCGCCTGGAGCTGCCCCCGGACGGCGACCCCCGTTTCCTGCTCGCCTGACCGGCCCGGGCCGGCCCGGCGGCAGTGGCGCCCGGTAGCGGCCGGCCCCGGATATGGAGAGAGTGGCCACCCCCCTTGAATGGCCACTCTCTCCGCCGAAGGCGGGCTTTCCGGTCCGCGGCTCAGCCGAAGCGACCGGTGATGTAGTCCTCGGTCTTCTTCACGCTCGGGTTGCTGAAGATCTTCTGGGTGTTGTCGTACTCGATCAGCCGGCCCGGGTCGCCGGTCTTCTCGATCGAGAAGAACGCCGTCCGGTCGGAGACCCGGGCAGCCTGCTGCATGTTGTGCGTGACGATGATGATCGTGAACTTGTCCTTGAGCTGGAACATCAGGTCCTCGATGGCCAGCGTGGAGATCGGGTCGAGCGCCGAGCAGGGCTCGTCCATGAGCACGACCTGCGGCTCGACCGCGATGGTCCGGGCGATGCAGAGGCGCTGCTGCTGACCGCCGGAGAGGCCGGCACCCGGCTTGCCCAGCCGGTCCTTGACCTCGTCCCACAGGTTCGCCGAACGGAGCGCCTTCTCCGCCGCCTCGTCCAGGAGCGACTTCCGCCGCACACCGTTGAGCCGCAGCCCGGCCACCACGTTCTCGTAGATGCTCATGGTGGGGAACGGGTTCGGCCGCTGGAAGACCATGCCGATCATCCGCCGGACCGCGGTGACGTCGACGTCCCGGTCGTAGATGTCCTGGTCGTCGATGGTGAGGCTGCCCTCCACCCGGGCGTCCGGAAGCACCTCGTGCATCCGGTTGATCGAGCGGAGGAAGGTGGACTTGCCGCAGCCGGACGGGCCGATGAGGGCGGTGACCGTCTTCGGCTCGACGGTCAGGTTGATGTTCTCGATCGCCTTGAAGGCGCCGTAGTAGGCGGTGACGTTCGAGGCTTCGATGCGCTTGGCCATGGTGGTGGTACCTCCGGGGTTCATCGGCCGAGGCGGTTGCGACGGGCCAGCAGCTTCGCCGCGATCGTCAGGATCAGCACGAGAGCGACCAGGGTCAGCGCCGCCGTCCACGCCCGCGCCGGCGAGTACCGCGACGCGTCCCCGGCCTGCTGGTAGACGAAGAGGGCCAGTGACGACTGGTTGTTCTCGAACGGGTTGAAGTTGATCGCCGCGCCACCGCCGGCGACGAGCAGCACCGGCGCCGTCTCACCGGCCGCGCGGGCGATGGCGAGCATCACGCCGGTCACGATGCCGGGCAGCGCGGTCGGCAGCACGATCCGCAGGATCGTCTTCCACTTCGGCACACCCAGGGCGTACGCGCCCTCGCGCAGGGGCGCCGGGACGAGGCGCAGCATCTCCTCGGTCGAGCGGACCACGGTGGGCAGCATGAGCACGCTCAGCGCGAGCGCGGCGGCGAAGCCGGAGAAGCTCGGCCGGCCGTCGTTGAACCACGGCGACACGATCAGCACCCAGAACGCCAGCACGAAGAGGCCGGAGACGATCGACGGGATGCCGGTCATCACGTCGACGAAGAACCGGATCGCGAAGGCGAACCGGCCCCGGCCGTACTCGACCACGTAGATGGCGCAGAGGATGCCGAGCGGGACGGTGATCAGGGTGGCGATGCCGACCTGCTCCAGGGTGCCCACGATCGCGTGGTACGCCCCACCGTTCTGGTCCCGGGCCCCGATGTTGTTCATCGAGCTGAGGAAGAAGTCGCCGTCCAGTCGCTCGACGCCCTTGCTGACCAGCGTCCAGACCACTGACGCGAGCGGCAGCACGGCCAGGACGAACGCCGAGTGGATCAGCGCGCTCCAGGTGCGGTTGCGGGCCGAGCGGCGCCCCTCGACCGCGTTCGCGGCGGCGAAGAGGCCGGCCAGGTAGAGCAGCGCCCCGAGCACCACGACCAGCACCGGGCCGCCGATGCCGGTGCCGTAGACCACGGCGCCGGCGAGCAGCAGGGCGACCAGCGCGATGATCGGCGATGCGTACCAGGGCAGCCGCTTCGCCCGCAGGGTGGCCGGCTGGGCGGCCGGGCGGGGGCGGTGGCTGGTGAGTGTGGTGCTCATGCGGCCGACTCCGTGAACTCCCGGCGGCGATAGATGATCGCCCGCGCGGTGATATTGACGATCAGGGTGATGGCGAAGAGCACGAGGCCGGAGGCGATCAGCGCGCCCCGGCCGGTCTCGTTGGCCTCGCCGAACGCGTTGGCGATGTTCGCGGCGATGGTGTTGCCACCGTTCTGGATCAGGTTGAACGAGATGCCGAACGTGATGCCGAGCGTCATCGCGAGCGCGATGGTCTCACCGAGCGCGCGGCCCAGGCCGAGCATCACCGCGGCGAGGATGCCGGGGCGTCCGTACGGGAGCACGGCCGTGCGGATCATCTCCCACCGCGTGGCGCCGAGGGCGAGCGCGGCCTCCTCGTTGGCGGTCGGCGTCTGCAGGAACACCTCGCGGGAGAGCGAGGTGATGATCGGCAGCACCATGATCGCGAGGACCAGCGCGCCGAGCATGATCGACTTACCGAAGGGTCCGTCGCCGCCGAAGATCGGGAGCCAACTGAAGTACTTGTTCAGCCAGACCGAGAAGTCCCGGACCGGGTTGATGAAGATGTCCCGGCCCCAGAGGCCGAAGACGACGCTCGGCACGGCGGCGAGCAGGTCGATGAGGAAACCGAGCGTGGTGCCCACCCGGCGCGGCGCGTAGTGCGAGAGGTAGAGCGCGATGCCCAGCGCCACCGGCACCGCGATCAGCAGGGCCAGGGCGGAGCTGAGCACGGTGCCGAAGGCGAGCGTGCCGATGCCGAACTTCGGCTCCGCCTCGTTGGGCGACCAGCCCTCGTAGGTCCAGAAGTTCTCGGTGTCGGCACGCAGCGCCGGCACCGCCTTGGCGATCAGGAAGACCGCGATCGCCGCGATGATGACCAGCACGGCGGTGCCGGCGGCCATGGTGAGGCCGCGGAAGGCCCGCTCGGCGCCGAACTTGCGGGACTTGGGCAGCGCGCCGCCGCCGCCCAGCCCGGTGCCGCCCGGGGTGCGGGTGCTGACTGGTGCTTCGGCCGTACGCGCCGAGGCACCGGCGGGCCACTCGTGACTCTGGGTCACGCGGGTCCCGCCGGTGCCGGCGTCGGCCGAGCGGTGGGGGGTTTCACCCATCTGCTCGCTCGATTCGGTTGCGGAGGTGACGTGTTCGGTCAGTCAGTCAGGTCAGGAGATGTTCTTGACCGCGGCCTCGACCTTGGTGCGGACGCTCTCCGGCAGCGGGGCGTAGCCCAGCTCGGTCATGGCAGCCTGGCCCTCAGTGCTGGCGGCGTAGCCGAGCAGGCCCTTGACCAGCGGCAGCTTGTCGGTGGCGAGGCCCTTGCTGCAGACGATCTCGTAGGTCGCCAGGACGATCGGGTAGGCCCCGGCCTCCTTGGTGTTGTAGTCGATCGACAGCTTGAGGTCGTCGCCCTGGCCCTCGACCTTGGCGCCGGCGATGGTCTTGCCGGCGTTCTCGGCGGTCAGCTCGGCGAACTCGTTGTTGCCGTTACCGATCTTGGCCATCTTGAGGCCGGCGTTCTCGGCGAACGACCACTCCATGTAGCCGATGCTGCCGTCCGCGCCCTTGACCGAGCTGGCCACGCCGTCCGAGCCCTTGGAGCCGGTGCCGCCCGGGCCCTTCCACGCCTTGGCCTTGCCGAAGGTCCAGTCGGTCTCGGCGGTCTTGCTCAGGTAGTTGGTGAAGTTGTCAGTGGTGCCGGACTCGTCCGAGCGGTGCACCGTCTGGATGGTGGTCGACGGAAGCTTCGCGTCCGGGTTGTCGGCCTTGATGGCCGCGTCGTCCCACTTGGTCACCTTGCCGGCGAAGATCTTCGCCAGAGTGGCCGGCTTGAGCTGGAGGTTGTCCACGCCGCTGACGTTGTAGGCCACGGCCACCGGGCCGATCACCATCGGCAGGTGGATCGCCTTGCCACCAACGCACTTCGCGTCGGCCTGCGGCTGCTCCTCCGGCTTGAGGGCCGAGTCGGAGCCGGCGAAGTCGGCCGTGCCGGCGATGAAGGCCTGGATGCCCGCGCCGGAGCCGGAGGGCTCGTAGTTGATGGTGGTGCCGGTGCACTTCTGCTGGTACGCCTTGATCCACTCGGCCATGGCGTTCTTCTGAGCCGAGGAGCCCTGGGCGTTCACGGTGCCGGTGGCGCAGTCGACCGCAGCGGCCGAGCCGGAGGCGCTGGCACCGGGGGCGGACTCGTTGTTGTCCGAGCCGCATGCACTGATAGCGAGCGTCGCGGTAAGAGCGAGGCAGGCAAGCGCGCCGTGCCGCTGGAGCTTCACCTGAGGGGTTTCCCTTCACGTCTGACTTGGCACCCCGGTCGGGGCCCAGGGCCGGCAGTGACCGGCTGAGTCCAAAAGTTAGGAGGGCCAGGTAGCCGGCTCGCCGGTCATAAGTGAACGGAAGGTGAACACGTTCGGCCTGCGCGATGTCCACTCGCTGAGGGTGAGTTGTCCGTTTAGTGAACTCGCGTGCAGCTGTCGGAAGTATCCGTATATTTACGTTACGTCGTTACCTCGCCGAAGCGCGCCCGTTATCTCGCGGTGACCGCTGCCGTGGCGCGGCGGCCACGAGGCGCGTGACCGATCCCGGCCCCCGCGCGCCGCGCCGACGCCCGGCGGTCCGGCGCGGTGCCCGGCGGTCCGGCCCGGCGGTGCCCGGCGCCGCGCCACGGCGGTGGCCCGGCGGTCCGGCGGGGTGGTGCCCGGCGCGGCGCCGCGGCGGTGCCCGGCGGTCCAGCGCGGCGGCTCAGCCCAGGTGGTAGTTCACGTGTGCCGACCAGGGCAGGAAGCCGAGCCGCCGGTAGAGGGCCATCGCGGCGGTGTTCGTGTCGTCGACGTAGAGCATCACCCGGTCCAGGCCGCGCCGGTCCCGCAGGTACGCCAGCCCGGCGGTGGTCAGCGCCCGGCCCAGCCCGCCACGGTGCGTGGCCGGGTCGACGCCCAGCACGTAGACCTCGCCGATCCGGGCCGAGCCCGGGCGCTCGTGCACCTTGGTCCAGTGGAAGCCGACCAGTCGCCCGGTGGACTCCTCGACGGCGAGCAGGAAGCCGGCCGGGTCGAACCACGGTTCGGCCAGGCGTACGCGCAGGTCGTCGGCGGTCCACCGGCCCTGTTCCGGATGGTCGGCGAAGGCCCGGGCGTTGAGCGCCAACCAGGCCACGTCGTCCGCCCCCGGCTCGAACGCGCGCAGCACCACACCGTCGGGCAGGGCGGGCTCGGCCAGCGGGGCGGTCAGCGACCGGCGCAGCTGCCAGAGCACGCGCGCCCGGGTGAAGCCCAGGTCGACCGCGAGGGCCGCGGCCGACGGGTGGTCGCCGTGCGCCCAGGCCCGCAGCGGACCGGTGGCGGAGGCCAGCACTCCCCGGGCCAGCGCCCGTCCGGTGCCCCGCCGCCGGTAGGCCGGGTGGACCACCAGCTCCACTCCGATCCCGCCGGCCGGGTCGGTGGTGTCCAGGTGGGCGTATCCGGTCAGGGTGCCGTCGTCGGCCCGGGCGACCAGGTGCACGGCCGCGGCGTCCGGGTCGCGCAGCCGGAGCAGGACGTGCTCGTCGAACGGATCGGCGCCGTCGCTGTCGCCCGCCGACACCGCCAGCGCCAGCACGTCGGCGACCTCGGCGCCGGACAGCCGGTCGGCCCGGGTCACCTGGTCGAGGGTGGGCTCAGCGCTGCTCATCCCGCCACCGTAGCCCGGCGGCCCCGGCCGCCGGACGCGGTCCCGGCCGACCGCGTGCACGGCCAGGTGAGGGCCCGGGCGGCCGGCCGCTCACGTCGGGTCGGTCGGCAGCGCCTCCAGCTCGAACCGGGAGGTCAGGTCCGGCAGGATGCGGTACAGCGCGTCCACGGTGCCCTGCCGGTTTCCGCCCGCGTCGTGCAGCAGCACGACCGACCCCGGTGCGACCCCGGTCACCACGGTCGAGGCGATCTTCGCCGCCCCCGGCGCCTCCCAATCCATCGGGTCCACGTCCCAGTGCACCGGCGTCATGCCCAGCGTGTGCGCCACCGACACCACCGGATAGGTCCACGCGCCGCCGGGCTGGCGGTACCAGACGATCGGGGCGTCGGGCACCGCCGCCCGGATCGCCGCGTTGGTCCGCAGCAGGTCGGCCCGGATCGCGTCCGGCGACCGCTTGCCCAGTGTCACGTCGTGATTCCAGGTGTGGTTGCAGAGGGTGTGCCCGTCGGCGACGATCTCCCGGACGAGTTCCGGATTGTTCTGTGCCATCTCTCCGACCAGGCAGAAGGTGGCGTGGACGCCGTACTCCCGCAGCGCGGAGAGGACCTGCGGGGTGTACTGCGGGTCCGGCCCGTCGTCGAAGGTGAGCGCGACCTTGCCGTTGCCCGTGGTGGTGTGCGCGCCGTAGAGGCCGTCGCCGTTGGCGTCCCCGGAAGAGCCGTCCTGCCCGGCCTCGGTCGGGGTGGTGCTCCGGCCGTCCGGCCCTGGGCTCGCCGAGGAGGTCGGTGTGTTCGACGGTTGGTCGGCGTAGTGCGGGGCGTTCAGGTCGCCGGTGACCCCCGCGGGATTGCGCTCCGCGTCCGGCACCAGGCTCCGGCCGAGGGCGTACGCGGAGCCGAGCAGTGCGGCCACCACCAGGGTGACGGCCGCGACGGCGCGCCCCGTCGAGCCGGGCCGCAGGATCGCTCGTATCCGGTCGAGCCCGCCGGCCGTGTCGCCCCCCGTAGCCATCACATGCCCCTTCTGCTGCCGAACCCGGCAGTCAGAATAGAGCCGACGAGCTGCGCAAATAGGGCATATCGGAAATGGAGCCCGGAGGGTGAGGGTCAGACCGGCAGCGGCGCGTGCTCCGCGTCCGGCAGCGAGCGGGACGGCGGCACGACGAACTTGTAGCCGACCTGGCGCACCGTGCCGATCATGGACTCGTACTCCGAGCCGAGCTTGGCCCGCAGCCGTCGGACGTGCACGTCGACCGTCCGGGTGCCGCCGAAGTAGTCGTAGCCCCAGACCTCCCGGAGGAGCTGGTCCCGGGTGAACACCCGGCCCGGGTGCTGGGCCAGGAACTTCAGCAGCTCGAACTCCTTGTAGGTGAGGTCGAGCGGGCGGCCCTTCAGCTTCGCGGCGTAGGTGTCCGGGTCGATGGTCAGCTCACCGGCTCGGATCGAGCCGCCGGCGCCGGCGATCGCGTTGCTCAGCCGGCCCACCGCCAGTCGCAGTCGAGCCTCCACCTCGGCCGGACCGGCCGAGGCGAGGATGACGTCGTCGACGCCCCAGTCGGCGTTCAGGGCGATCAGACCCGCCTCGGTGACCACCGCGACCAGCGGGACGCCCAGGCCGGTGGCGTGCAGCATGCGGCAGGTCGCGCGGGCCTCGCTCAGCTCGGAGCGCGCGTCGACCAGCACCGCGTCCGGGCTCGGGCCGGCGACCAGGGTGCGAACGTCGCGCGGCGCGGTGCGGACCGAGTGCGGCAGCAGGTCGAGTGCCGGCAGCACCACGGACGGTTCACCTGCACGCGCGCTCACCAGCAGCAGGATCTCCACGATCACCTCCGTCCCGGCGGCCTCGTGGCCGCACGCGACCAGCGGCACTCCGGTGGGTGCGCTGAGAACTAGCGTGGGTCCCGGCGTCGCTGACGGGCGGGTAGCGGGTTGAGCGTAACCGATCGGCCGGGCTGCGCCCTTGGGGCATTTCCCGTTTGTTCGCTTTGCCCTCGATCGCGGCGCAGGTTTTAACGTTGCCGAAACCCGTGACCTCCGCGCCGCCGGGCCGGTCTGGCACGATCGGTGCGTGTTTCCCTCCACCTCGCCCGAGACGGGCCGGGACCCGTGGCCCGACGGACCCCGCCCGGGGCAGCCCTACGGCAATCCGCCGGCGCCGCGCAGCGGCCCGGGCGACGACGACGGCGACCGCCGGGAGCGCGGCGGACCGCGGCGGGCCCGACGCGGCGGTGAACGGGCCCGCCGGCCGGACGACGCCGCGACGGACGAGCCGGACGAGGAGGAGGTGCCGCCGGTCGACGTGCGGCGGCCGCTCTCGGTCGCCATCGGCGGCTTCGCCGCCCTGCTCGGGGTCGGCCTGGTGCTCGGCGCCCAGACCTCCGGTCCGGGCCACCGGCTGCCCTTCGCGATCATCATCTTCGGCGTCCAACTGCTCTTCGTCCTGGCCTGGACGATGGCCATGCGGCCGCCCGCGGTGCTGCTGGTCGCGGGGGTCAGCGCCGGGGTGGCCGCGGTGGCCGACGTCGCGGCGGTGCAGACCGAGATCGCCGGCCTGGCGCCGCTCGGCTACGTCGCGGCCGGCGGCTTCATCGTCGCCGTGCTCGGCCAGCTCGTCCGTCGGGTCGACCGGGTGCGGGTCACCGACTCGCTCGGCACGACCCTGCTGATCGTCGTGGGCGTGGTCGCCTTCGGCACGCTGATCGTGCTCAGCCGGATCCCCGCCGGCACCCAGGCGATCACCGTCTGTCTGACCGCCAGCGGCGTCGCGCTCACCCTGGCGCGGCTGATCGACGCCGTCGCACCCTGGCCGCGGCTCGCCCCGCAGGTGCCCCGTGGCGCGGCCGGCGTGGTCGGCGGCGCCATGGTCGGCACGCTGGTCAGCGCCGTGCTCGGCAGCTACCTCGTCACCCCGTTCACGCCGACCCGGGCCGCGATCATCGGGCTGGTCGCGGCGGTCGCCGCCGTGCTCGCCGACCTCGCCGTGGGGTACGCCGAGGCGGGCCGGCTGATGGCCGGCGAGCCGCCCACCATGTGGGTCGCCCGGCACATGCAGGGCCCCCTCGGGGGCTTCGCCCTGGCCGCGCCGGCCGCGTACGCCATGTGCATGCTGTTCCTCTGACCGTACGGTTGAGCGCGGCGCGGGTCGGGTACCAACGGTGGGCCGCCCTGCGGCACCGGCAGTGACGAGTCGCCGCAGTGCGGCGAGCGGAGACAGGAGGCGGTGTGGCGCAGGCCGAACCGGCGTACGTGGAACGTCCCCGGCGACGCGGGCGCAGGGCGCTCGTGGTGCTCCTCGTCCTGCTCCTGGTGCTCGCCGGGCTGCTGGTCGTCGCCGACCGGGTGGCCGCCGGCGTGGCCGAGCGGGCCATCGCCGACCAGGTCCGCCAGGAGGTGGCCAAGCAGGCCGCGCAGTCCTCCCCGCCGGAGGTCGAGGTGGGTGGCTTCCCGTTCCTGACCCAGGTGCTCGACGGCCGTTACGAGCGCATCTCCATCGTGCTGCGCGAGGTGCGCGGCTCGGTCCAGGGCGACGCGATCAGCCTGCCGGTGCTCGACGTGGACGCGCACGACGTCCGAGCCTCGCTGGACACCATCCGCTCCGGGCAGGGCGAGGTGGTCGCGGAGACGGTGAACGGCACCGCCACCATCAGCTACGACAGCCTGGCCGCGCTGCTCGACCGCCCCGGTCTGAAGCTCAGCGAGCAGGGCGGCAAGCTCGCCGTCACCGCGCCGGTGGACATCCTCGGCCAGCAGCTCACCGTCACCGGCACCGCCGACGTGACGGTCAGCGAGCAGGGGAAGGTCGGCCTGCGCTTCAACAACCTGGACGCCGAAGGGCTGCCGAACGTGCCGCTGGCCCGCACGCTGCTGAACAACTACGCCCAGGGCATCTCGGTCGACGTCCCCCTGCCCGACCTGCCGTTCCAGCTCGCCGTCCGGGAGGTGCGGCCGCTGCCCGAAGGGCTGACGGTCACCGCGGACGCGCGGGACGTACCCATCAACGCGGCCGGCTGAGGCCACGCGCCCTCGCGGCCGGCGTGCGTCGGCCACCGGGCCGTCGACCGTGGACCGGCGCCATCGCCGGCCCCTGGTCGCGTCCCGGATGCTGGTCGGGCCGGTGGCGCCCCCGCCCCTGACTGGTAGGCTCCCTGGCCATGGGGACGCTCCTCACCAAACGGCGCGCGGTCGACCTGTGCCGCGTGGCCACCTGCCTGTGTCGCCCCGTCATCTGACGGCGGGGCTGTCCTCGGTCGCCTGACGCGACCACCGGCACGCAGGGTCCGCGTACCCTCCGGTGCTCCCATCCATCGCCCGGCAGCGGCGCCGTCGCACGAACCCGTGATCCGTCCTTCCCATGGGTCCCGCGCGTGGTGCGACACCGACACATTTCGATCTCCGCGCGCTGGCTCACCATCCATCCTCACCAGGGAGTGATCTGATGAGTCGCGACACCGCACTGGTCTCGGTCGAGTGGGCCGAGAAGAATCTCGACGCCCCGGGCGTCGTCTTCGTCGAGGTCGACGAGGACACCTCGGCCTACGACACCGGCCACCTCGCCGGCGCCGTCAAGCTGGACTGGAAGACCGACCTGCAGGACCCGGTGCGCCGGGACTTCGTGAACCGGAGCCAGTTCGAGGCGCTCCTCTCCGAGCGCGGGATCGGCAACGACGACACCGTGATCCTGTACGGCGGCAACAACAACTGGTTCGCCGCTTACGCGTACTGGTACTTCAAGCTCTACGGCCACCGCGAGGTCAAGCTGCTCGACGGCGGCCGGAAGAAGTGGGAACTCGACGCCCGGCCGCTGGTCAAGGACGCGGTGACCCGTCCGGCGACCCGGTACGTCGCGCAGGATCCGGACACCTCGATCCGTGCCTTCCGCGACGAGGTGGTGGCCGCGATCGGCACCAAGAACCTGGTCGACGTGCGCAGCCCCGACGAGTTCGCCGGCCGGCTGCTCGCCCCCGCCCACCTCCCGCAGGAGCAGGCGCAGCGGGCCGGCCACATCCCCACCGCGATCAGCGTGCCGTGGTCGAAGGCGGCCAACGAGGACGGCACCTTCAAGTCCGACGACGAGCTACGCGGGATCTACGCCGACGCCGGTCTGGACGAGAGCTTGGAGACCATCGCCTACTGCCGGATCGGCGAGCGCTCCTCGCACACCTGGTTCGTGCTGCGGGAACTGCTCGGCCACCGCAACGTGAAGAACTACGACGGCTCCTGGACCGAGTACGGCTCGCTCGTCGGCGTGCCGGTCGCGCTCGGCGACGAGCCGGGGGAGGCCTGAGCCATGACCGCTCCCACCGCCGCCGGCTGCGCCGCTCCGGACCAGGCCGCGCCGCTGCCGGCCAGCCTGGACCTGGAGAAGGAGACCGTCATCAGTGGCATCGTCCGCTCCGCCGAGGGCGAGGCCGTGCCGGGCGCGTACGTCCGGCTGCTCGACTCGACCGGTGAGTTCACCGCCGAGGTGGTCACCTCGGCCGCCGGACAGTTCCGGTTCTTCGCCGCGCCGGGCACCTGGACCCTGCGGGCGCTCTCCCGGCACGGCAACGGCGACGTCGCTGTGACCGCCGGCCGGGGGATCAACGAGGTGTCGGTCACCGTCGCCTCCTGACCCACGTTCTGATCGACCGGGGCCGGTCACCCGCACGGGTGACCGGCTCCGGCCGTGTCCGGGCCCCGCCCGTCGGGCCAGGTCAGGCGGGCCGCTCGGTCCGTGACCGGCGCTCCGGGTCGGCCCGGCGCGGGCGGGCCGGGGGCCGTGGCGACCCGTCGGCCGGCGGCCAGGCGGTGACGAAAGTCGATCCCGACCGCTAGGCTGGACCAGAGCCCCATCGGCGTACGTCGCTGTCGATGGGTGGGGGCTTCTCCGTCAGCACGGTCGCCCTGGGAGGCAGCGTGTCCGGTGAAGCAGGTCCCATCGTCGTCTGCGTCAGCGCCGACGTCGCCGTCCGGGAACGCGTGGTGCGTCGTCTCGACGGGGTGGCGCCGGTGGTGAGCTGCGCCGACCTCGACGAACTGCGGGCGGTGCTGTTCGCGTCGTCGATGGTGGCGCCGCCGCCGGAGCCGACCCCGGTCGAGTCGTCCGGCGAGGCGGGCACCGCGGGGGCGGATCCCCCGGGCGGGCCGGTCGGCTGGGGCGACCTGCTCGTCGACCGGGTCGGACACCTGGTCACCTGGCGCGGCGAGCCGCTCTCCCTGACCCGTACCGAGCGGGAACTGCTCGCCCGGCTGGTCACCCCGCCGATCTCCGTCTGGAGCTACGAGCGGCTCTTCGCCGCGGTCTGGGGCGGCGACTACCTCGGCGACGCCGCGGTCCTGCACTCGGCGGTCAAGAGGCTTCGGCACAAGCTGCGGCCCCTACCCGGCGGGCCGCGGGTGCACACCGTGCGCGGCGTCGGCTACCGGCTGGACGCGCCGCCGCCACCCACCGGTGCCTGATCCCGCCGCCCGCGGCTGGCCGCCCGACGCGCGGCCGAGCCGGCGGGCGCCGCTCGACAGGGCGTCCGGCTTCGCGGCTCCCGACGCGCCAGTCCTCCGGCGGACGCCGCGTGACACCATGGCCGGGTGAGCGGCGCGCTGCAGACGGGTTACGCCCCGCCGACCGGTCCGGCACCCACCCGGCGCCGGGGCTGGCTGCTCGCGGCGACCGTCGCCTGGGCGCTGCTGCTCGCCGCGCTGGTCTGGCTCTCGGTCCGCGACGACCCGCCGACCGTCCGCGAGCAGCGCAGCCTCGCCGAGGCCGGACCGCTCGTGGACCGGGCCGTCGGCGAGTTGACCGCGGCGGCCGGCGCGTCCGCCGTGCTGGAACTGACCCCGCCGCGGGTCGAGCCGGGTTGCCGGGTGACCCCGTTCGCCGATGGCGCCTCCCTCAGGCGGGGCGTCGAGGTGGCCGCACCCGGGGACGGCGAGCGCGCGGTGCTGGAGCGGATCGCCGAGCGCCTGCCCGCGGGCTGGCGGGCCGGGGTGCGGATGACCACCGACGGGCCGCGACTGCGTGCCGACGCCGGCGAGTTCGTCGCCGTCGAGGGGCGGCCCACCGGTGACGGCCGCCTCCGGCTGACTGCCGACACCGGCTGCCGGCCGGTCGGCTCCGGTTACGCCCCGGCGACCGGGCCGGCAGGCGCGGAGGCCGCCGCTCTCGCCGAGGCGCTGCGGGCCCTCGGCCGGCTCGCCGACGCGGCGCCCGACCTGGTGACGGCACCCTGTCCGGGCGGCGGACTCGCGCGCAGCGCTCGCGCCGAGGGGGGTGCGGCCGCCCCGACCGCAGCGGCCACCGCGCTCGGCCCGCTCGCCAACGGCGGTCCCGTCCTGGACATCCCCGAGGCGTACGCCTACCGCACCGGCCCGGTCACCGTCCTCGCCGACACCGGCCCGAGCTCCCCCCACGTGGCCGCCACCCTCCCCTGCCCCTGACCCCCGCCCGTCGGATGTTGATCATGAAGTTGTTGCCCTCCGGCTCTCGGCGTGCCGGGGCAACAACTTCATGATCAACACAGCTGGCCCGGGTGGGTGGGTCAGCGGTCGGGGTGGCCGTCCTCGGGTGAACGGCTGCGGCCGAGGGCGTCGACCATGCCCCAGCGGCCCGGGATGTCGAGCAGTTCGATCCGGCCCATGCCCTCCGGCACGGCCGGATCGATGATCAGATGCTCACCCTGCGGCTCCAGGCCGAGCATGACCCGCAGGAGCAGCAGCGGCGTCCCGGTCGACCAGGCCTGCGGGCTGCACGCCGTCGGGTACTGCACCGGGTAGTCGGTGAGGTCCCGCTCGTAGCCCGCGAACGCCTCCGGCAGCCGCCCCTGGAAGAATTGGGAGGCGGCCAGGATCCCGTCGGAGATCCGCCCGGCCTCCTCCCGGTAGCCGTACCGCCAAAGGCCCCAGGCGATGATCGAGTTGTCGAACGGCCAGACCGTGCCGACGTGGTAGCCGATCGGGTTGTAACGCCCCTGGTCGTCGGCGAGGGTACGCACGCCCCAGCCGGAGAAGAGCCGCGGTCCCAGCAGGTGCTCGGCGATCCGGCCGGCCCGGGACTCGTCCACGATGCCGCTCCACAACAGGTGGCCGATGTTCGAGCTGAGCGCGTCCACCTGCCGCCCCTCGGCGTCGAGGGCGAGCGCGTAGTACTCCTTCTCCGGGATCCAAAAGTCCCGGTTGAACCGGTGCTTCAGCTCGGCCGCCTCCCGCTCCAGCCGGTCGGCGTACGCGGGGTCGTTCCAGAACGTCCGGGCCAGCCGGGCGCCGCGCATCTTAGCGTCGTACGCGTACCCCTGGAGTTCGCAGGTGGCCCGGGGGAACCCGGGCAGCCGGCCGTCGGCGAAGGAGATCGCGTCCCAGGAGTCCTTCCAGCACTGGTTCGGCAGCCCGGTCTCCTCGTTGCGGGTGTGGTACCAGATGTAGCCGGTGCCGAGCAGGTCGCCATAGGTGTCGATCCAGTCCAGCGCAGCCCGAACCTGCGACTCCAGCAGCCGCACCAGCTGGCTGTCCCCGGTCCACTGTTCGTACTCGTCGAGCAGGATGACGAAGAGCGGCGTCGAGTCGGCCGAACCGTAGTACGGCGAATGGGGCTGCTCCTCGAAGCCGGCCATCTCGCCGTACCGGAGCTCGTGCAGGATCTTGCCCGGCTCCTCGTCCCGGAAGTCGTCCACGCGGTGGCCCTGGAGGCCGCCGAGGATCTGGATGGTCGGCGGGATCAGCTCCGGCAGGAACGGCAGCACCTGCAGCGAGGTGAAGATGCTGTCCCGGCCGAAGAGGGTCATGAACCAGGGCAGCCCGGCGGCGAGCAGCCGCACCCCGAGGGCGATGGACTCGTAGCGCAGCGCCGCCAGGTCGTTCAGGCTGCGCCGGTACGCGCCGGCCAGCGGCTGGCAGTCGCAGCCGAGCTTCGGCGCCCGCTCGATCAGCTCGTTCTGCTCGGCCTGGATGGCGGCCACGTTCCGGCTGCCGCCGTACGGCAGGGTGGCCCGGATGTCCTCACCGTGGGCGCCGTAGACCACGGTCGCCACGCTCAGCCGGGTGGTCCACTCGCCGTGCCCGTCGACGCGGATGCGGTAGGTCATGCCGGACACGTCGATGTCGGCCGGCTCGCTGCTGCTGACCACCGCCTCCCGGTGGAAGGCGTCGCGGCGGTAGGTGAGCCGCAGTTCCCTGCCGTTCACGCTGGCCGTCGTGCGCCCCTTCTTCTGCCGGACGTTCTTGATCTCGAACAGGTCGGCGAAGTCGCTGCCGATGTCGAGCCGCAGGGTGAACTCGACCGGGTCGCGCGAGTGGTTGAGCACCGTCAGCTCTTCCTCGAAGCTGCCGCCGATGGCGCGGCTGCGAATCACCGACACCTTGGCGTCCAGGTAGTGCGTCGGCTCGCCGGGGGCCAGGAAGAACCGGGTGCGGTAGGACTCCGCGTCGTCGATGGAGAGCGCGTGCAGCCGCTTGCCGTCGATG
Organism: Micromonospora sp. WMMD812; assembly: GCF_027497215.1. NCBI lineage: Bacteria > Bacillati > Actinomycetota > Actinomycetes > Micromonosporales > Micromonosporaceae > Micromonospora > Micromonospora sp. WMMD812. Next base: position 5,179,264 of record NZ_CP114904.1, read on the forward strand.
GTGAGCAGCCAGGTGGAGAGGAACCGGGTGTCGAAGGAGAAGAGGCCGGTGGGGAAGTCGAAGGAGGGCTCGATGTCACCGCGCCGGTCGGTCACCAGGAAGGTGTTGCCGTCCAGGATGCTGACTAGGTCCTTCACGTCAACCGCCCGGTCTGCCGCCGGGCCACCTCACGGGGGTCCCGGGTGCCCGGCGGATTCGGGAAGAAGCGTCGGAAGGCCAGGAAGAGCACCACGTTCCCGCTGAACGTGCTCTCGTTGCGCAGCACCGCGGCGACGCCCTGCGCCTCGCCACACACCAGCCGATCGAAGAGGTCCATGCTGCTGAACCAGATGGCGTCGGCCGGTCCGCGGTCGCGGCTCACCCGCACCGAACCAGGACGCATCCGGACGAGCCAGTGGTCGGTCCGGTCGCCGGTGTCGAGGTCGATCTGCAGGGTGCCGCTGACCAGCCCGCGGAGGACCTCAGGGGCGCGCGCCGGCAGCGATTCGAAGAACCGCTCGGTCGCCTCGCTCACATCCGAATCGTAGGCACCGGCCCGGCATGTCGGGACGGTATCGGCACTCCACCTCTTCCCGGCAAACCGCCCGAAGGCGCCGTCCGGGTCGGGGGACGCCCGTCAGTACACGAGCGCCTGGGCGCCCTCGGCCATCGCCTCCTCTACGAAGACCGCCGCCCCGGCGATCCGTACGCCCGGCAGCACGTCGTCCGGGCCGATGTCGCGGCGCGCGGCGCACTGCGTGCAGGCGGTGACCGTGCCGCTGGTGAGCACGACGTGCAGCAGCTCCGCCAGCGGGGCCGAGTGTGGCAACTCGAACTCCTGGGCCCGTCCGGGCAGCGCGAACCAGGTCGACTCCCCGGTCAGCCAGAGCGAGACGTCCACGCCGGCGGCGACGGCCGTCGCCGCCACCGTGAAGGCCTGGGCGCACCGCTCCGGGGCGTCCGCCCCGGCGGTGACCTTGACGACGAGAGAGCGAGCCATGGCGCCAGCATAGGATGGTCGCCGTGGTCACCGAGATCGGGTTCGTCAGCCTGCTGGTCGCCGGCCTGGGCGCGCTCGCCGGTGGCCTGGTCTACGTGGCCGTACGCATCTCGAGAGGAAACTGGTGAGCGCGAGGAGTGAGCCGGGTTTGCGAGCCCCGCAGTCGCGAACGAAGGTGGCGTGGTGAGCGCGAACCCGTCGGACGACAACCCGCTGGCCCCGCCGCCGTGGCTGAACGCGCCGCCGGTCGACCCGTATCCCTACGAGGAGAGCCACGACCTGCGGGTCGGCCCGAAGCTGCACCCGGCGCTGGACGGCCTGCTGCCCTACATCGGTGTGTGGCGCGGTCGTGGGCGGGGCGGCTACCCCACCATCGAGGACTTCGACTTCGCGCAGGAGATCCGGATCAGCCACGATGGGCGGCCGTTCCTCTCCTACGAGTCGCGGTCGTGGATTCTCGACGAGCAGAGCCGCCCGGTGCGTCCGGCCGGTCGTGAGGTGGGCTGGTGGCGACCGGTGCTGGACGGTGAACGGGCCACCAACGAGCTGGAGGTGCTGTTGACCACCCCGACCGGTGTGATGGAGCTCTACCTCGGCCGGCGCACCGGCACCCAGGTCGAGCTGGTCACCGACGCGGTGGTGCGCACGTCGACGGCCAAGGAGGTCACCGGCGGGCACCGGCTCTTCGGCATCGTCGAGGGCGCGCTGCTCTACGCCCAGGAGATGGCCGCGGTCGGGCAGGGCCTCCACCCGCACCTCTCCGCCCGGCTCATCCGCGTCGCCGGCTGACGACGCCGCCTCACTGGTCGGGGACGGGGAAGCCGAGGAGCTTCTGCAGCGGCGGGGTGTGCGGGCTGCGGGCCCGCTCCCCGCCGTCGAGGGCGGTGACCTCGACGAGGCCCCGCACGGACGAGGTGAACCAGACGCCGTCGGCGCCGCGCAGTCCGGCCGGGGTGATCATGTGTTCGGCGGCCTCGAAGCCCAGCTCCCCGGCGTGCGCGAGCAGCCAGGCGGCCGTGGTGCCGGGCAGGATGCCGGTCGCCGCGGGCACGGTGCAGAGCGTGTAGTCGGCCAGCCAGACCAGGTTCGCGGTCGGCCCCTCCAGGGCGTAGCCGTCGGAGGAGACCCAGAGCACGTCGTCCACGCCGGCCCGCCGCGCCCACCGCCGGGCCGCCGTGCTGACCGCGTACGACGTCGACTTGGTTCCCGCCGGCAGCCAGTCCAGGGCGGCCCGGGAGTCGGCAGGCACGCCGAGCGGCAGGGTCGCCACGGTGATCCCGGTCGCCCTCGCGCGCCGGGACGCCGCCGGGACCTCGGCGAGGGTGGCGTAGACGGTCGGCGGGCCGCCGCCCTCCGGTCCCCGGGTGCAGACCAGCCGCAGCGCGCCCTCCACCTCGGCCGGCCAGCCCGCCCGGACCGCGTCCAGCAGCCCGACCAGGACCGCCCGGGGCGGCAGGGACAGCTCCACGGCGGCGGCGGACCGGGCCAACCGCGCCAGGTGGGCGTCCCGCAGCCACGGCTGCCCGTCGCGCAGGTGCATGGTCTCGAAGAGCCCGTCGCCGCGCAGTACGCCCAGGTCGTCGCCGCGTAGCACCGGCTCCCCGGCGGACACGGTGCCGCGACCGAGCACGGCGATCCTCGATGTCACCATGACCGCCGAGCGTAGCGGCGGACGCGGTGCGCGGGGACCGCCGTGCCGACCGAACTATGATCGGACGGTGTCCGAATCCTCCCTCGCGGAAATGCTGCGCTCGCGCGGCCTGCGGCTGACGGCGCAGCGGCAGCTCGTCCTCCAGGCTGTCCTGGAACTCGGTCACGCCACGCCCGAGCAGGTGCACACCGCGGTCCGCGAGGTCGCCGCGGGCGTGAACATCACCACCATCTACCGCACGCTGGAGCTGCTGGAACGGCTCGGCCTGGTGACCCATACCCACCTGTCGCACGGTTCGCCGACGTACCACGCCGCCGGGGAGCACCAGCACGTGCACCTGGTCTGCCGGGAGTGCGGCGCGATCGACGAGGTCGATCCGGAGATGTTCCGGCCGCTCGCCGACCAGCTGGCCGAGCAGCGGGGGTTCCAGGTCGACATCGGGCACGTGTCGCTCTTCGGCGTCTGTGGCAGCTGCGAGAACGGGGACCGGGAATGATCGACATCGCGGGCGCGGTGGCCGTCGAAGGCATCGACGAGGCCAGCCGGGACCAGCCGGAGCCGGAGCACGCCGCGGCCGGTGTGCGTGGGGTCGCCGCCCACTACGGCGACCCGTTGCGCGAGCAGCGGGTCCTCGCCACGGCGGTCGGCCTGGTCGACCGGTCGCACCGGGGCGTGGTGGCGGTGCCGGGCGAGGAGCGGGCCAGCTGGCTGCACACGCTCACCTCGCAGCACCTCGCCGACCTGGTCGCCGGCGAGGGCACCGAGCTGCTGGTGCTCTCACCGCACGGGCACATCGAGCAGCACGCCATGGTCGCCGAGGACGGCGTCACCACCTGGCTGGACACCGAGCCCGGCGCCACCGGTGGCCTGCTGGGTTACCTGGAGAAGATGCGGTTCTTCAGCAAGGTCGAGCCGCGCGACGCCACCCCGGACCACGCGCTGCTCTCGCTGGTCGGCCCGGAGGCGGCCGGGGCGCTCGACACGCTCGGCGTGACCGGGCTGGCCGCGCCCGACGCGGTCGCGGTGCCGGGCCCGAAGTTCCGGCACGGTGAGATGCCGCCCCGGCCCTCCGTGCGGTACGCGGTCAAGCCGCTGCCCGCCGGCGGCTGGGCCCGCCGGGTGCCGCTCGGTGTGGACCTGCTCGTGCCGCGGGAGACGATGCACCAGGTGGTCGCCGAGCTACGCGGCGCCGGGATGCCGGTCGCCGGGCTGTGGGCGTACGAGGCGATCCGGGTGGCCGCCCGCCGGCCCCGGGTCGGGGTGGACACCGACCACCGGACCATCCCGGCCGAGGTGGACCTGATCGGCCCGGCGGTGCACCTGGACAAGGGCTGCTACCGGGGTCAGGAGACGGTCGCCCGCGTGCACAACCTGGGCCGCCCGCCGCGCCGCCTGGTCCTGCTGCACCTGGACGGGGTCACCACCGACCACCCGCCGGCCGCGGGCACCCCGGTCACGCTCGACGGCCGCACGATCGGCTTCGTCGGCACCGCCGTGCAGCACTACGAGCTGGGCCAGATCGCCCTGGCGGTGATCAAGCGCAACGTCCCCGAGGAGTCCCGCCTCCTGATCGACGGCATCGCGGCGGTGATCGACCCGGTCTGAGCCCGGCGTCTAGGATCCCGGCATGACGACAGGGACGTTGATCACGGTTGCCCCCACCGGCGCGGAGTCGGCCAAGGCGGAGGTCCCGGCGCTGCCGGTGACCCTCGACGAGCTGCTGCTCACCGCGAAGGAGTGCGAGGCGCTCGGCGCCGCCGTGATCCACGTCCACATCCGGGACGACCGGGCGAAGCCCACCCTCGACCAGGGTCGGCTGCGGGACACGGTGGCCGCGCTGCGGGACAGCACCGACCTGATCGTCCAGCTCTCCTCCGGCGGCGCGGTCACCGACCCGGAGGCCGACCGACTGGCCGTCCTCGACGCCTCGGCGGACATGGCCTCCTGCACGATGGGCACGGTCAACTTCGGCGACGACGTCTTCCTCAACCGCTGGGAGTTCATCGTCGAGCTGCACACCCGGATGCAGGAGCGGGGCGTCGTGCCCGAGTACGAGATCTTCGACCTGGGTCACCTCACCGCGCTCCAGCGACTGCTCGGCAGGTACGGCCTGCCGCACGGCGGCCACGTGCACGTCGACTTCGTGATGGGCGTGCCGGGCGGCATGCCGGGCACGACCGAGACGCTTGTCGCCGCTCGGCAGATGCTGCGCGACCTGCCGGAGGGCACCACGTTCTCGGCCACCGGCATCGGCCGCAGCACGATCCCGGTGCTGCTGGCGTCGCTGTCGGCCGGCGGCCACCTGCGGGTCGGCATGGAGGACACGGTGACCTACGCCAAGGGTCGGCCGGTGGAGTCCAACATGCAGCTGGTCGCGCGCGCGGTCGGCTTCGCCCAGCTCGCGCAGCGTCCGCCGCTGACCACCGCCGAGGCTCGCGAGCTGCTCGGCCTGTAAGGCCGGCCCCGCTCACCACTCCTGTCACAGATTTCCGTACCACCTGCTCACCCGGCCACCGGGCGCCCTCGGTACGTCGGTACCGTCCAGACCGTGGGAAAGACGTACGAGGGCGGCGCGCCGCTCGCCGAGGTGGTCCGGTCCGGGTTCGTCGAGGGTGTGCACCGCGGGTCGGTGGTGGTGCTGGACGCCTCCGGGGCGCCCGTCGCCGCCTCCGGGGACGTGACCTCCCCAATCTTCCCCCGCTCGGCCAGCAAGCCGATGCAGGCGATCGGGATGCTCCGCGCCGGCCTGTCGCTCACCGATCCGGCCGACCTGGCGTTGGTCTCGGCGAGCCACGCCGGGGAGGACTTCCACCTGGAGCGGGTGGGCGCGCTGCTCGCCCGCGCCGGGCTGGACGAGTCGGCGCTCCACTGCCCGCCGGACCTGCCGGTGGGCGAGGCGGCCCGGACGAAGGTGCTGCGGGCTGGGGGCGGGCCGACCCGGACGCAGATGAACTGCTCCGGCAAGCACAGCGGGATGCTGCTCACCTGCCAGGCCGCCGGCTGGTCGCTGGACGGCTATTGGCGGCCGGAGCACCCGTTGCAGCAGGGGCTGCGGGAGGCGATCGAGGAGTTCACCGGCGAGGAGGTCGCGGCGGTGGGCGTGGACGGCTGCGGCGCGCCGGTGCTCGCGGTCTCGCTCACCGGGCTGGCCGGGGCGTACCTCCGGCTGGTCTCGGCGGAGGCCGGCTCGCTCCCGCGGACGGTGGCCGACGCGATGCGTGCGTACCCGGAGATCGTCGGCGGCACCGAGGCCGACGACACCCGGCTGATGCGCGGCATCCCCAGCCTGCTCGCGAAGGTCGGCGCGGAGGGCGTGATCGCCGTGGCGCTCCCCGGCGTGGGCGCGGTGGCGCTGAAGATCGACGACGGCGCGGGCCGGGCGCGGATGCCGGTGCTGGTCTCCGCGCTGCGCCGGCTCGGCGTCGGCGCCCCGGTGCTCACCGAGTACGCCGAGGTGCCGCTCTTCGGCGGCGGCCTTCCGGTCGGCGCCGTGCGCCCGGTCTGGTGAACCAGGCCCCCCAAGCCACCGTTGACCAAGAGGTTTGCGTCACGTCCGATCCCGGAACTGACGCAAACCTCTTGATCGACACCGTCGAGGGGGTGCGGTGGCTCAGGGGAGGAAGTTCAGCAGGGCGCTCGTGACCGGTTCCGGGCGCTCCAGCGGCGCCAGGTGGGCGGCGTCCGGCACGTCCGGCATGCGCACGCCGTGCGGCGCCTCGGCCGCGATGCGGTCGGCCAGGCGGCGGATGTCCGGGAGGTCGTCGGCGCCCGACCCGACCAGCACCGGCATCCGCAGCTCGACGAGCCGGTCGACCGCCGGCGGGTCGAGTTCGCCGACCTCGACGGCGCTGAGCGCCACTTCCGCGGCGAGTGCCCGCTGGTCCATCTCCTCGGCGAAGCGGATCAGCTCCGGGTCGACGTCCTCCGGCTTACGGGTCGGACCCACCACCCAGAACCGGACCTCGCCGGCGGCGGTCGCCGCGAAGTCCTCCGGGTCCACGTCGCCGACGAGGTCCTCCCAGAGCTGCTCGGTCTCCTCGGACCACTCGTGCCCGGAGACCGGGGCGCCGAGAAGGGCCAGCGCGGACACGCGGTCCGGGTACGCCAGCGCGGTGTCGACGGCGACCTTGCCGCCGAACGAGCAGCCGACCAGCGCGACCTGGGGCAGGCCGAGCGCCTCCAGCAGCCCCGCCACGTCGTCGTGGTGGGCGAACGGCGTCGGCGGCAGCTCCGAGTCGCCGTAGCCCCGCAGGTCGGGGACGATCACCCGGTGCCGGGCGGCCAGCGCGTCGACCTGTCCCCGCCACATCCGCCGGTCCGCGATACCGGCGTGCAGCAGCACGACCGGGCTGCCGGTGCCGACATCGTCGTACGCCAGCACCGCGCCGTTCACCTCGATCTTGGTCATCGGTGGACCGTACGCATCGGACGACCGGGCGCGCAAGAAGTTAGATGAGACGTCGCTAACTCTGGTTAGCATTCTGCTTGCAAGAGCTAGCAGTCCGGACTACCGTCGGGTGCATGGCCACTGGTAAGGACCTTCCCGACATCGGCGGGTTCATTCGCGACCTCCGGCGGAACGCGAAGATCTCGCTGCGCCAGCTCGCCGAGCAGGCGGGGGTCAGCAACCCGTACCTCAGCCAGATCGAGCGTGGCCTGCGCAAGCCGAGCGCCGAGGTGCTCCAGCAACTCGCCAGCGCGCTGCGGGTCTCCACCCCGGCGATGTACCTGCGGGCCGGGCTGCTGGACGACAAGGAGGGCCAGGGGGTGCTCGCGGCGATCGCCGTGGACCCCGACCTGACCATGGCGCAGAAGCAGTCCCTGAGCCAGATCTACGAGACCTTCCGCCGGGAGAACACCCGGCTGGCCGAGGCGACCGCGGCGGCGAACGAGACCGCCGCGCCGGCCGAGCCGCCGGCCGCCGGCCGACCCGCCACCCCCGGCGAGTCGGCGGGCCTGGTCAACCCCGCCGCGACCGGACCGACCACACCGGACGGCAGCCCGACCGAGGCCGTCCTCGAGTCGGTGGCCGTCACCGAGGCGGGTCCGGCACCCGCCCCACCGAGCGCCACCCCCGAGAAGATGGCCGCCGACGCGGCCGAGGAGGAGAAGTCATGACCCAGCCGAAGACCAACCGCATCCCGGCCCCTCTTTACGCCGCCGCCGGCGCCGGCGAGCTGGCCCTTGAGCAGCTGCGCAAGCTGCCCGCCGTGGTCAGCGACCTCGGCACCAAGGTCGTCGCCGACCTCGGCGGCAAGGCCGTGGTGACCGGCCTCGAACTGCGCGAGAAGGCCACCGCCACGCTGCGTACCGCCAACGAGACGGCCGGCAGCCTGCGCGATCGCGACGTCCCGGCCGACCTGGCCAAGCTGCGTGAGGCGGCCGACCTGAACCGGCTCCGCGAGGCGGCCGACCTGGACCGGCTCCGCGAGGCGGCCGTCCGCAACGCCGCCGTCGTGGTTGCCGGCGCCTACGTCGCCCAGGAGCGGGCGCTGGCCGCGTACGGCGCCCTGGTCGCCCGTGGCGAGCGGGTGGTCGGCGCGGGCGTGCTGGAGGCCGCTGACACGGTCAACGCCGACATCGAGGCGACCGAGGCCGTGAAGAGCGCGCAGCCGGCCGCCACCGCCGCGCAGCCGGTCACGGAGGCCGCCGCGGACGTGCCGACCCCGGCCGAGGTGGCCGAGGTCGCGACGGCGAAGCCCGCCGCCGTCAAGAAGGCCACCCGTGCGCGGAAGGCCACCAAGGCGACGGCCACCGACGTGGACACGCCGTCGGCGAAGCTGCCCCGGGCCACCAAGCGGACCCGCCCGGCCGCCGAGTAATCCGTTCCACGGCGACCCCGGAGGCGTTCCTGTCGGACGTATCCGGGGTCGCCGACATAAGCTTGCCGTCATGGCCAACGCCGCGCCGCTCTTCGCCTTCGAAGTCCGCTACGTGATCGAGCTTGTCCTGCTCGTGTTCGCGCTGATCATCCAGGGCGTCGCGCTGGTGCACGCCATCACCCAGCGGTCCGACGGCTTCGCCGCCATCGGCACCCTGCCCAAGGGCGGCTGGATCGCCATCCTGGCGGTCTGCCTCGTGCTGACCCTGCTCGGCTTCGGCCCGATCAGCCTCTTCGGACTGATCGGCATCGCGGCCGCGCTGATCTATCTGCTGGACGTCCGGGTCGGCCTGCGCGACCTGAGCGACGGCAAAGGCTTCTGGTGAGAGGTTTCCGCTGGCCGCCGCCACCGGACGGTGGGCCCCGCACCTGGGGTCCCGGCCCGGGTGGTCCACGGACCGGGCGACCGGCCCTGCCCGAGCCGGAGACCGACCTGGTCACCACGCCGCACGGCGTACGGCTGGAGCGGCTCGTCACCGGCAGCGGTGACCCGGTCACCGTCTTCGCGCACGGGCTGGGCAACGGCATCGCCACCACCCGGCCGTTCGGCAGCGGGGTCACCGGCCGCCGGATCTTCTTCCAGTTCCGCGGGCACGGCCGCTCCGACGCGCCACCCGGCCCGTGGGGCTACCCCGAACTCGCCCGCGACCTGCGCGCGATGGCCGACCTGGGCGGCGCCACCCGAGCCTTCGGCGCCAGCCTCGGCGCGGGCGCGCTCTGCCGGCTGCTCTCCGAGAGCCCGGAGCGTTTCGAACGGCTGGTCTTCTTCCTGCCCGCCGTGCTCGACCAGCCCCGCGGCGAGGTGGCCCGGCAGCGGCTGACCGCGCTGCTGGACGCGGTGGAGAGTGGTGACGCGTCGGCGGTCGCGGAGGTCGTCTCCGCCGAGCTGCCGGCCGCGGTGCGCAACACCCCGGCCGGCTGGGCGTATCTGCGCCAGCGCCTCGACCAGCTGCTCCGCGACGGGCTCGCGCGGGGGCTGGCCAGCCTGCCCGACCAGGTCGCACTGCCGGCGGCGGGCGCGCTGGCGGCGGTCACCGCCCCGGCGCTGGTGATCGGATGCGCCGGCGACGACCTGCACCCGGTGGAGGTCGCCGAGCAGCTCGCGGCCGCGCTACCGGCGGCCACCCTGCACGTGTACGACCGGCCGGGCGTGCTGTGGTCGGAACGCGCCGACCTGCGCACGCGGATCTCCGGCTTCCTCAACGAGTAACGTGCCCTGATGGGCGTCACACACCACGGCCGGACGCACCGGCTGGACCTCGCCGACCCGACCCTGCGGGAGTGGGAGTGCACCGTGCTGCACGCCGACCCGGAGCAGGGCATCGTGCTGGACCGCTCGGCCTTCTACCCGGGCGGCGGCGGGCAGCCGCCGGACCACGGGGTCCTGCTCTGGCAGGGCGTGCAGACCCGGATCGTCGGCACCCGCAAGGGCGACGACCTCTGGCTGATCCCCGCCGAAGGTGATCCGCTGCCCCCGGCCGGCACCCCGGTGACCGGCGCGGTCGAGGACGACCGGCGCACCCGCCTGATGCGCACCCACTCGGGGCTGCATGTGCTCTGCGGCGTGGTCTTCCGCGACTTCGGCGCGCTCGTCACCGGCGGCAACATGGAACCCGGTGAGGCGCGGATGGACTTCAACCTCCCCGAGGTGCCACCGAACTTCAAGACCCGGATCGAGGAGCTGGTCAACGCCGAGGTGGCGGCCGACCGGTCGGTCGCGGTCCGGGTGCTGCCCCGGGCGGAGGCACTGTCCCTGCCGGACATCATCCGCACCCAGTCCAACCTGATCCCGCCGGACGAGCAGGAGGTCCGGATCGTCGACATCGTCGGGCTGGACGTGCAGGCCGACGGCGGCACCCACGTCGCCTCGACCGCCCAGATCGGCAAGGTGCAGGTGGTCAAGGTGGAGAGCAAGGGCCGGGCGAACCGTCGGGTCCGCGTCCGCCTGGCGGACTGACCCGGCGCGTACGGATCACGCACGCTGCCGGACCCGGGTGGCGCACTGGCCACCCGGGTCCGGGGCGCTCAGTAGCGGGGGCCGAACTCGACCGGCTCAGCCCAGCTCGCGCCGCCGTGTGCGGTCCCCGGGTGCAGCCAGAGCTTGCGGGTGGCGCCGTCCACGCTGACCAGATCGTCGAATCCGTCTCCGGTGAACCCGCCGGCGGTGACCTCGTTCCGGTTCTCCCAGCCGGCGTCGAACAGCGAGACCCACGTAGCGAAGTCGGCCTGGTTGCTGGCGCCGGGGTACATCCGGACCTGACCGGCCGCCGTGGTCACGACGATGAGGTCGTCATAGGCGTCCCGGTCGAAACGGCCGGTGGTGAAGCCGGTCAGCGCGCCCCAGCCGCTGCGTCCGACCTCGGTCCGCGTGCCGAAGTCCCCCGTGGCGGCCTTCGCGTAGAGCCACAGCTTGCCGGTGGCCTTGTCCACGGCGAGCAGGTCGTCACGACCGCTCCGGTCGACGTCCGACGCGGTGAGGGAGGTCATCGTGTTCCACGAGCTGAGGCCCACCACCGTGCTCGTCCCGAAGGCCCCACCCGCGGCGGTCCCGGGGTAGCGCAGGAGCCTGCCGGTCGAGACCTCGATGGCCAGGAGGTCGTCGAAGTCATCCGCGGTGAACCGGCCGACGGTGAGTTCTCCCAGGCCGGCCCAACCGGTACCGATGACCACCGGGGGGCCGAAGGTGCCGGCGGCGGTGCCGGGATGCAGCCAGAGTGCGCCCGTCGTCGGCGCGACTCCGATCAGGTCGGTGCGGCCGTCGCGGGTGAACTCGCCGGCGACGAGATCCCGGAGCCCGTTCGGCTCGCTGCCGACGGCGCGGCCGGCCGGGACGACACGGGTAGCCCACGTGGTGCCCGCGGCGGTGCCGGGGTAGATCCAGACCTGCCCCGGGATCGTGTCGACCGCGAGCAGGTCGTCGTAGCCGTCGCCGGTGAACCGGCCGGCGGCGAGACCCGACATGGCGTTCCAACCGCCGTTGCCGGAGAGCACGCGGGCGCCGAAGGCGCCTCCGGCGGCCGTGCCCGGGTAGAGCCACTGCTTGCCGGTGGCCTTCTCGACGGCGACGAGGTCGTCGTAGCCGTCCCGGTTGAACCGGCCGGCGGTCAGCTCCTTGACCAGGTCCCAGTCGAACGCGCCGATCTCACTGCGGGTGCCGAACGCGCCACCGGTGGCCGTGCCCGGGTAGAGCCAGAGCTTCCCGTTGCTCTTCTCGACGGCGATGACGTCGTCGTAGCTGTCGCGGTTGAACCGGCCGGCGGTCAGCTCTGTCAGCGCGGTCCAGCCGGACCTGCCCACCTCGACCCGGGCACCCAGCACGTCCGACCCGCCAGTGCCGGGGAAGAGCCACTGCTTGCCCGTGGCCTTCTCGACGGCGATGAGGTCGTCGCGGCCGTCCCGGTCGAACTCGCCGGTGGCGAAGTCCTGATAGTCGTTCCCGTTGACAGTGGTGGCGATCCGGATCGGCCGGTCCCAGGCGCCGCCGCCGATGCCCCGGTGGAGCCGGAGCACGCCGGTGGCGGCGTCTACCGACAGCAGGTCGTCGATGCTGTCGCCGGTGAACTCTCCGGTGACAGGGGCGGTGAGGGCGTACGGCTGCTCCAGCAGGCTCTGCCGGAACCAGGCGGCCAGGTCGTCGAGGCGGGCCTGCGTCGCACCGGTGCGGGTCTCGGTCTCGCCGAGGCAGCCCGCCTGCCAGCTGGTGTCGTTGATCCCGACGAGTTCGGGGGAGGCGCCGTTGTCCCGGAAGGCGGGCCCGCCCGCGTCGCCCCTGCAGATCGTGGCGCCGGCGGACGCGGCGGCGACCGTGACGGCGGTGGCGGTGGCGCTGGAGACGGTGAACGTGCCGGTGTGCAGCCGGTCGGGAATCCATTCCGTGGCGGTACGACCGTAGCCGGTGACCCGGATCGTCTCGCCCGGCGCGGCGGCGGCGGTGGACCAGGCGATCGGGTCGATGTCGGTGACCGGCGCGGAGAGCTCGGCCAGTACCACGTTGCGGTCCGGGTGCGGGACAAGGTGGGTGGCCAGGAGCCGGTGCCCGCGGGTGCCGGTCAGGTCCGTGCGCCCGACCAGGACGGTCGTGGGCCGGCTGGGCGCCCCGGTGGCGACGGGTGCCGTCCCGTCGGTGAAGCAGGACTTCGCGGTGACGATCCACCGGGCGTCGACCAGGGCACCCGTGCAGCTGCGCAGGTCGCCGAAGGTGACCTTCGCGGTGAACGCGTACCCGCCGTCGGCCACCTCCTCGCCGCCACCGACGGCGGCCGCGGTGCTACTGACCAGTGCTCCGCCGGCTAGCGCGGCCACCACCAGCGCGCCACCGAGGGCACGCATGCGTCTTGTGAACAATGACATCTCCCCGTGTGATGGTCGGCTCGACACCGACTGCCGGCAGACTATCCATCGACAACCGCGACTGGTGTCCCCGACGGGCGAAACGGAAACGCTGTGGTCATCTCGCCTCGGGCGTCGAGGGCGGGGGTTCGGTGTGCGGCGACTCGTGGGCCACCGGTGGCAGGTGGGCGGCGCGGACGTCGAGCAGCCAGCGCTCGACGGTCGGCTCGTCCGGTCGGGCCGGCAGCGGGGTGCAGACGCGGGCGAAGTCCTCCTCCGCCTCGGCCAGCAGGGCCCGTGCCTCGGCCAGCTCGCCGCCGGCCACCCGGTCGCCGAAGGCCCGGAACCACTCCGGGTCGGCGAGCCGGATCTCCAGCACGCCGGTGGCGTAGAGCAGCCGCCCCTGGTGCACGAGCCGGGCGAGGTGGCGGGCGTGCTTCGCGGTCCGGCGGCGTACGTCGGCGGAGAACGTCCCGTCGCCGCGCGACTCCAGCTTGCGGAACTGCTGTGACGCGTACCCGAGGTAGGCGTCGCGGACCCGCGGCGCGCTGAGGAACGCGGACCGGATGGCGATCAGCCGCTCGCCGAACTCGGTGCGTGTCTCGTAGCAGTGGTCCGGCAGCCAGGCCAGCTCGGTCGCGGTCGGGTTGCCGCTCAGCGCCAGCCGGCAGAACTTTCGAGCCTCGTGCAGGGTCACGTCCGGGTCGGTCGTGACCACCGACTCCCGGGGCGGGTGCAGGCCGTGGAAGGCGACCGTGGGCGCCGCGAACACACCGATCCGGTCGGTGTCCGAGCCCGGCCGGGCCAGCCCGTACGCGACCGAGCCGACGATGCCGGAGAGCAGCAGGTGCATGTCGGGAGCATGACGGACGACACCGGATCGCGAAACCGGACTTCGGCTGTCAGGTATCGCTGACAACCTCGGTGGCATGACGAAACCGCTGACAGGAAAGATCGCGCTCGTCGCCGGGGCCAGCCGGGGCGCGGGCCGGCAGATCGCTGTGCAGTTGGGCGCGGCCGGCGCGACCGTCTACGCCACCGGGCGCAGCACCCGCGCCGGCCGCTCCGAGATGGACCGGCCGGAGACCATCGAGGAGACCGCCGACCTGGTGACGGCGGCCGGTGGCCAGGGCATCGGCGTCCGGGTCGACCATCTGGTCCCGGAGCAGGTGCGGGACCTGGTCGCGCGGATCGACGCCGAGCAGGGTCGCCTGGACGTGCTGGTCAACGACATCTGGGGCGCCGAGAAGCTGGTCACCTGGCACAAGCCGGTCTGGGAGCAGCCGCTGGACGCCGGGTTCCGCACGCTGCGGCTGGCGATCGACACCCACATCGTCACCAGCCACTTCGTCCTCCCGCTGCTGATCCGCCAGCCGGGCGGGCTGGTGGTGGAGGTCGGCGACGGCACGACGAGCTACAACGACGCCAACTACCGGCTCTCGCTCTTCTACGACCTGGCCAAGGTGTCGGTCAACCGGCTGGCGTTCAGCCAGGCCAGGGAGCTGGAGCCGTACGGCTGCACGGCCGTCGCGCTCACCCCCGGCTGGCTGCGGTCGGAGATCATGCTGGAGATCTTCGGCGTGACCGAGGAGAACTGGCGGGACGCGCTGGACAAGCAGCCGCATTTCGCCATCTCGGAGTCGCCGGCGTTCGTCGGCCGCGCGGTCGCCGCGCTGGCCGCCGACCCGGACCGGGCCCGCTGGCAGGGGCGGTCCGTCTCCAGCGGCGAGCTGGCCAAGGGGTACGGCTTCACCGACCTCGACGGTAGCCAGCCGGACGCCTGGCGCTACCTGGTGGAGGTGCAGGATCCCGGCAAGCCGGCCGACGTGACCGGCTACCGCTGAGCCGGAGCGTCCGACGTGTAGAGCGCGGCGCTGCGCGCGGCGGCCTCGGTCATCAGCCTCCGCAGGTGGGGCGGGTCGAGCACCTCCACCTCGGGGCCGAGCGAGAGCAGCTGGGTGTACGCCACCTCGACGGACTCGACGGGCAGGCGCAGCACCAGCCGGCCCTGCCCGTCCGGTCCCTCGGCCGCGGCGACCGCCTCGTCGTACACGAAGGGCGCGTCGGCGAGGTGGCGGAGCCGGCGCAGGCCGACGGCGCTTAGCCGCAGTGTGACCTCGGCCCGCAGCATGCTCCGCAGAAACGCCTCGGCCTGCTCCCGCCAGTACCCGGCCAGGTCGAACGCGTCGTCCCGGTCGAAGGTCGCCGCGCCGACCTCGACGCCGGTGACCCGGTCCACCCGGTACGTCCGGTAGCCGTCGCCGACCCGGCCGACCAGGTACCAGACCCCGCTCTTGAGCACCAGCCCGTACGGCTGCACGTCCCGGGTGACCTCCCGATCGCCGCGCCGGTAGCGCAGCGCGACCACCCGATCCCGCCAGACCGCCCCGGCCAGCTCGGCCAGCAGCGGCGGCGGCCCGACCTCGCGGAACCAGCCGGGCACGTCCAGGTGGAACCGCTGACCGGTGCGGGCGGATGCGTCGCGCAGGCTCGGCGGCAGCGCCGCGAGCACCTTGAGCTCGGCGCCGGCGACCGCGTCGGCGAGCCCCATGTCACCGGCCGGGCCGGGCAGTCCGGCGAGGAAGAGCGCCTCCGCCTCGTCCCGGGTCAGCCCGGTCAGCCGGGTCCGGTAGCCACCGAGCAGCCGGTAGCCACCCGCCCGCCCCCGGTCGGCGTAGACCGGCACACCGGCGGCGGAGAGCGCGAGCACGTCCCGGTAGACGGTCCGCTCGGAGACCTCCAGCTCGCGGGCCAGCTCGCCCGCGGTCATCGTCTCCCGCGACTGGAGCAGCAGCACCAACGAGATCAGCCGGGACGCTCGCACCCGTCCATCCTGCCCCCGCGCCCGGTCACCGGCCGCCGGGGGTGAGCAGGCCCCGGTCGTACGCGACGGCGACGGCGGCCGCCCGGTCGTTGACCCCGAGCTTGGCGTAGACGTGCAGAAGGTGGGTCTTCACCGTGGCCTCGCTGATGAACAGCCGGGCGGCCGCCTCGCGGTTGGAGGAGCCGCGGGCGACCAGGGTGAGCACCTCCAGCTCGCGCTGGCTCAGCGGCTCCTCGGCCGGGGCCCGGAGCCGCCCCATCAGCCGCCCCGCCACGCTGGGCGCGAGCACCGACTCGCCCCGCGCCGCCGCGTGTACCGCCCGGACCAGCTCCTCGCGCGGCGAGTCCTTGAGCAGGTAGCCGGTGGCGCCGGCCTCGATCGCCGGCAGCACGTCCGCGTCCGTGTCGTACGTGGTCAGCACGAGCACCTTGGCGGAGCTGCCGGAGCGGGCCAGCCGGCCGATCGCGGTCACCCCGTCCATCCCGGGCATCCGCAGGTCCATCAGCACCACGTCCGGGCGCAGCGTCGCGGCCAGGGCGAGCGCCTCGGCTCCGTCGCCGGCCTCGCCGACCACCTCGAAGCCCGGGTCACCCGTGAACATGCCGCGCAGCCCGTCCCGCACCACCGGATGGTCGTCGACGATCAGCAGCCGCACCACGGTCAACCGGCACCTCCGGGGAGTGCGGGAACGGACGCCGAGACGGCGGTGCCGCCGCCCGGCTCGGACTCGATCGCCAGCTCGCCGCCGACCCGCGTCACCCGCTGCCGCATGGCGGTGAGGCCGTAGCCCCCGTCCGGGTGTCGCGGTACGGGCGGTTCGCCGGCGAAGCCGACCCCGTCGTCCCGGACGTCCAGGGTGACCACGTCCTCCATGTAGGACAGGGTCAGCCCGACCCGGGTCGCCGCGGCGTGCCGGGCCACGTTGGCCAGCGCCTCCTGCGCGGCGCGCAGCAGGGTCACCTCGATCTCGGGATGCAGCGGGCGCGGCGTGCCGGTGGTGCCCACCTCGGCCCGCACCCCGTGCAGGTCCGACCAGCGCTCGCCCAGCTCGGCGAGCGCGTCGGGCAGCCGCGCCGTCTCCAGCGGCTCCGGGCGTACGGCCCGAACCGAACGACGGGCCTCGGTGAGGCTCTCCCGGGCCAGGCCGAGGGCGTTGTCCACGTGCCGGCGCCAGTCGGCGGACCGGTCCCGGGACTGTTCGGCCGCCTCCAGCTGGGTGATGATGCCGGTCAGCCCCTGGGCCAGGGTGTCGTGGATCTCCCGGGCCATCCGCTGCCGCTCGTCCAGCACGCCCGCTTCCCGGGCCTGGGTGAGCAGCTGCGCGTGCAGCCCCTCGTTCTCCCGCATCGTCTCGGCCAGCCGGCGGTTCGACTCGGCCAGTTCCTCGACCAGCCGCTTACGGTTGGTGTTCTGCCGGTCGGTGATCGTGCCGAACCAGGTGACGCCACCGGCCACGCCCACGTTGAACAGCACCAGCACCGACCAGAGCAGCCAGTGCGCCTCGGACGACGGAAGGCCCCCGCCCTGGGCGGTGCCGAGCAGAACGGCCGTGGCGGCCACTCCGACGAACCGCCACCGGCCGTGCAACGCGAGGAACGAGTGCAGGAACCCGACCCAGGCGAAGAAGCCGTACCACGGGCTGTCGAGCACCAGTGCGGCGGCGAATGCGAGCAGCCCGACGTAGTAGACCGCCATCAGCGTGCGGCGCGTCGCCCAACCGGGGTGCAGGTTGACGAACCAGGCGACCCAGCACGCCGTCGCCACGGCGACGAACGGGTCGGGGACGAGGGAGAGGCCTTCCGGTGCCGGCGCGGCGGCGGTGAGCAGTGCTCCGACGGACAGGCCGACGTGTGGCAGCACCCGGTAGAGCGTGACCTCCCGCGACTCCCACGCGGCCAACCGGTCGACCTGCTCGGCGGTGCTGCTCATCGGTCGCTGCTCACTCCCAGCGGAACAGTTTCGCGGCTGCCGCGCTGGCGGCCACCGCGACCACGGCCATTATCCCCATGTGCAGCGGCTGGGGCGGGGTGCCGGTCCAGGCGTCGAGCAGCGCCTGCACGCCGGGCGGCGTGTAGTCGCCGATCCGGGCCAGGAAGTCCGGGAGCAGGAACCGGGGGAGGTAGACGCCGCCGAAGAACATGACGATCAGGAAGAGCGGCACGGCGAGGGCCTGGGCCGCCTTCGTCGTCCGGGCGATCGCGGCGATCAGCAGGCCGAGCGACAGCAGGGCCGCCGTGCCGAGGACGAAGGCCGCGGTGAAGCCGAGCGGGTGGCGGGGCAGTGGCACCTCGAACGCCAGCCGGGCGACGACGATGAGCAGCACCGCGCTGGCCAGGATCCCGGCCAGGGCCAGCACCAGCTGCGCGGCGAGCAGGGCCGCCGGGCTCGCCGGGGTGGTCGCCAGGCGGCGCAGCACGCCGCGTTCCCGATAGGTGGCCAGGACCGCGGGCAGGATGTTCACCCCGACCATCGCGAGCGTGACCACCAGCAGCGACGGGGCGAAGTAGCTGACGAAGGTCTGCCCGTCGAAGTTCGGATCCGGCTTCCGGAGCGCGGGGATCAGCCCGAGCACCACCAGGATCATGGTGGGCAGCCCGACGGTGGTGAGCAGCGTCGGCAGGTCCCGCAGGTAGAGCCGCGCCTCGATCCTCAGGATCTGGCGGAAGGTGTGCATCTGGCTCCCTCTCACTCGGCGGGCCGGTGCCCGGTCAGCTCGACGAAGGCGTCGTCGAGGGTGGACTGCTCCAGCCGCAGGTCGGCGGCGACGATCTGGTTGCGGGCGAGCACCGAGGTGACCGCGTGCAGCAGGTCGCCGGTGCCGGTCACCAGCAGCTGGCTTCCGACACGCGCCACCGCGCTCACCTCGGGCAGGTCGGTGAGGAGCCGCTCCTCCACCGGCGCGGACGGCCGGAAGCGGACCCGCTGTTCGGGCACCACCCGCGACACCAGGCCGGCCGGAGTGTCGAGTGCCACCACCCGCCCACCGTCGATGACCGCGACCCGGTCGCAGAGCCGCTCGGCCTCCTCCATGAAGTGGGTGACCAGCACGATCGTCACCCCCCGGTCGCGCACCCGTTCGATGAGCCCCCACGCGTCCCGGCGGGCCTGCGGGTCCAGCCCGGTGGTCAACTCGTCGAGGATGGCGATCTCCGGGTTGCCGATCAACGCCAGGGCGACCGAGAGCCGCTGCTTCTGACCGCCGGAGAGCTTCTTGTACGGGGTGTTCCGCTTGTCCCCGAGGCCGAGTTCGTCGATGAGCCGGTTCGGGTCGGCGGGCTGCCGGTAGAACGACGCGTAGAGCTCCAGGGCCTCGGCCACCCGGAGCCGGTCCGGCAGCTGGCTCTCCTGAAGCTGCACGCCCACCCGCTGCCGCAGATCGGGCGCGTCCCCGCGGGGGTCGAGCCCGAGGACCGACACCCCGCCCCCGTCGGGGACGCGCAGCCCGGAGACGCACTCCACCGTGGTGGTCTTGCCGGCGCCGTTCGGGCCCAGGATGCCGAAGATCTCTCCGGCCTCCACCGCGAACGACACGTCGTCCACGGCCACCAGGTCGCCGTATCGCTTGTGCAGGTTGGTCACCTCGATGACCGGCATGGCGCCGCCCTTCACCGTCGCGTTCGTACCCGCTCAGCCTGGTGGCGAGGGGCCCGCAGCGGATCGACCGGCCGGAGCCGATCTCCGGCGGTGCCGGTTGATCCCGGCGATCCACCGACCGGTTGATGCGCCCTCGGCAACTAGGCTCTCCGGTCGTGGACGTGACGAGCATCGCCAGGCCGGTGACCGGGGCCGCCGGCCGCTTCTTCTCCGGAGTGGGCCTGCTGCTCCGCGGCATCGGCCTCTACGTGCGCAGCCCGGGCCTGATGCTGCTCGGCGTCGTGCCGGCGCTGATCTCCGGCGCGCTCTTCGTCGCCGGGTTCGCCGCCCTGGTGTGGTTCGTGGACGACCTGGCCGCGCTGGTCACCCCGTTCGCCGACGACTGGTCCGACACCTGGCGCGACCTGCTCCGGGTGATCGCCGGCCTCGCCTTCCTGGGCCTCGGCGGGCTGCTCGGCGTGCTCACCTTCACCGCGGTCACCCTGGTCATCGGGGATCCGTTCTACGAGAAGATCTCCGAGCGGGTGGAGGAGCGGCTCGGCGGCACGCCGGGCGCGGTGGAGGTGCCCTTCTGGTCGTCGCTGCGCCGCAGCATGGCCGACTCGGTACGCCTGGTGGCGCTCTCCGCCCTGGTCGGCATCCCGCTCTTCCTCGCCGGCTTCATCCCGGTGGTCGGCCAGACGGTCGTCCCGGTGATCGGGGCGGCGGTGGGCGGCTGGTTCCTCGCCGTGGAGCTGGTCGGTGCGGCCTTCTACCGGCGCGGCATGCGGCTGCCGGAGCGCCGTACGCTGCTGAAGGCGGACCGGCCCACCGCCATCGGGTTCGGGGTGGCGGTCTTCGTCTGCTTCCTGATCCCACTCGGCGCGGTGCTCGTCATGCCGGCCGCGGTGGCCGGCGCCACCCTGCTGGCCCGGCGCTCGCTCGGGCAGTCCATCCAGGAGGCCTGACATGGAGATCAGCCTGGTCGAGGGCGACATCACCGCCGAGCAGGTCGACGCGATCGTCAACGCCGCCAACTCGTCCCTGCTGGGCGGCGGGGGTGTGGACGGCGCGATCCACCGCAGGGGCGGGCCGGCCATCCTCGAGGAGTGCCGGGCGCTGCGCGCCTCCCGCTACGGCGAGGGGCTGCCCACCGGGCAGGCGGTCGCCACCACCGCGGGTAACCTGCCCGCCCGCTGGGTGATCCACACCGTCGGGCCGGTCTGGTCCGGGAGTGAGGACCGCTCATCAGTGCTGCGCGACTGCTACGCCAACAGCCTCCGGGTCGCCGACGACCTGGGCGCGGTGACGGTGGCCTTCCCGCTGATCTCCGCGGGCGTCTACGGCTGGCCGGTCGAGGACGCCGTGCGCCAGGCGCTGGCCGTGCTGCGTCCGGCGACCCCGGCGCACGTCACCGAGGCCCGGTTGGTCCTCTTCGGCGCCGACACCCACCAGACCGCCCAGCGGGTCCTCGCCGGCTGAACCGACCCCGCCACCCTCACAGTCAGGTCAGCTCGGCGAGGCAGGACCACTGGGCGGCCACCGGCTGGTAGCCGAGCTGGGTGTTGATCGCCAACATCGGCCCGTTCGCCTCGTCGTTCGAGGTGTACGCGAACCGCACCCCGCCGGCGGCGGCCCGGTGCAGGGCCGCCCGCTTGGCCAGCCGGGCGAGGCCACGCCCGCGGTGCTCGGGCAGGGTGCCGGTGTAGTCCGACCACATGCGGTCGCCGTCCCGCTTGACCACGCTGAACGCCACCAGCTCGCCGTCCACCTCGGCGACCGTGCTAGCCGCCTTGTCCAGGCCGAGGTTCTGCCAGACGTCGTGCTGCCAGGTCTCATAGCTGATCGCGTCGGAGGCCACGTCGCCCGGCTCGTCGGCGGCCGTCGCGATCTCGGCTCGGTACACCCGTGGCGGGTCCAGCTCCGCGAACGGCAGCAGACGTACGCCCGGGGGAGCCGCCGGCATCGGCGGCGCCGGGCGCAGTTCGAGCGCCGAGTAGCGCAGTTCGCGGCTCGGCGTGAAGCCGTGCCGGCGGGCGAAGGGCAGCGCCTCCGGCAGCGCCCAGGTGCGGACCCGGCGTACCCCCACTTGCCGGAGATGACCCAGCGCCTCGCCCAGCAACGCGTCGCCGATCCCCCGGCGCCGCTGCTCCGGGTGCACGTGCAGCAGGGAGACCTCGCCGAAGCCGGCCTCGGACGTGCGGATGTTCCGGTACGCCGACACCCAGCCCACCACCCGGTCGTCGACTTCGGCGACGAACGCCACCCACTCCTCGCCGGAGGGCGGTTCGGCGATCATCTGCCGGGTCGACGCCACCCCCCGCACCAGGTACGGGTACACGAGCGCGCGCAGCGCCACCGCGGCCGGCGCGTCGTCGGGCTCGGCGGTCCGGATGCGCGCGTCAGCCATCGTGGCCCACCGCGGCGACGGCCTCGACCTCGACCAACTGGTCGGTGTAGCCGAGCACGGCCACTCCGAGCAGGGTGCTGGGCGGCTCGTGGTCGCCGAAGTGGTCCCGTACCACCTCCCAGACCGTGACCAGGTCCTCCTGCCGTGCGGACGCCACGTAGACCGTCGTCTTGACCACGTCGGTGAGGCGGGCACCGGCCGCCGCGAGGGCGGTCTCCAGGTTGGCCATCACCTGCCGGGCCTGGGCGGCGTGGTCGCCCGGGGCGACGGTGGCGCCGTCGGCGTCCAGGGGGCAGGCGCCGGCGGTGAAGACCAGCCGGGTCGAGGGCACGACGGTGGCCGCGTAGGCGTACTCGGCGACGTCGGAGAGCGCGGGGACAGGGATCAGACTCGCGGGTCTCGTCACCGCCCGACGCTAGCGCCGGGCGCCGCGCCGGCTCGACCCATTTATCGCCGTACCGCCGGGACGCGGGTCGGGACGACGCAGGTCACCCGCCCCATCGGGGACTAAATCCGTAAGAGATGCATGTTCGGCTCGTATCGGACTATCTTTCACTTTTGGTACGAGATGGCGTGCCAGGTGCGAATTCAAGATCATGGGGGACATCGTGAGAGCAGAACTTGTCCGGCTGATCGCCACCGGGGCGACGGCCGGGTCATTCCTGGTCGGCGCGGGTGGCGCTGCCCAGGCCGAGCCCGTTGCGCCAGCCGCACTGGACAGCATCGACCTCAGCCCCGGCTACGCGCCCGGCCTCGCCGCCGGCGCTCGCCAGGACTGCGACCCCCACCTCGGTGGCGGGCCCTTCCCGAACGAGGACGTCTGGGTCTTCAACCTGTTCGGCATCCCGCAGACCTCGGGCCGGTTCGTCACCGTGACGGGCACCTGGCACGGCCCGAACGAAGGCACGGTGACCCGGACGATGCCGGCCGACGGGGTCATCGTCAACGACCAGGGCACCAGCACGGCGTGGATCCGACTGCCCGCCGGGTGGACGCTGACCGACGCCAGTGCGGTGATCATGGGGGAGACCAGCCTCATGCAGGTCCGCGCGTGCGCGGCCGGCACCCGGCTGGCCACCCCGCCGTCAACCCTGCCGGCGCCCGCCGTGCCGGCGCAGGTCGAGCCGTCCGCGGGGGCATCGTCGCCCGCCGTGCCGTCGCCGGCCGCGCCGGCGGCGGAGGCGTCGCCCACCAGCACGCCGTTGCCGGTCGAGCCGTCGGCGGAGACGCCGTCAGCGGAGACGCCGTCAGCGGAGACGCCGTCAGCGGAGACGCCGTCCGCCAACGCGCCGCTGCCGGTCGACCCGACGGCCGAGGTGCCGTCACCGGCCGCGCCGTCACCGGCCGCGCCGTCGCCGGCCGTGCCGGCCACGAGCGTGCCGCTGCCGGTCGACCCGGCGGCGGAGGTGCCGTCACCGGCCGTGCCGTCGGCGGAGGCGCCGTCCACCAGCGTGCCGTCGCCCGCCACGCCGTCCGCCGCGGCGCCGGCCACGAGCGTGCCGCAGCCGGTCGACCCGTCGGCGGAGGCGCCGTCCACCAGCGTGCCGTCACCTGCGGCGCCGTCGGCCGAGGCGCCGTCCACGAACGTGCCGCTGCCGGTCGACCCGGCGGCGGAGGCGCCGTCGCCGGCCGCGCCGTCGGCGGAGGCACCCTCCGCCACGACCTCGCCCTCGGCTGAGCCGGACGAGAGCAAGCTGCCGCTCACCGGCATGTCGGCGGGCAGCCTCATCCCGATGGGCATCCTCGGCCTCGGCGCGGTGGCGCTCGGCGCCACGCTCATCGTCGTACGCCGCCGGCGCGACGCGGAGGTCTGACCGGCCGGAACGACGGCGGTCGGGTCGCAACCCCGGTCGATCGGGGCCCTCCTCACCGAGGAGGGCCCCGATCCACACGGGCAGGGGAGTGCGGGCGTGGCCGTGACGTGGGGCAGCAGACTCCCGTCGTGCGGCTACGCGGAGTCGCGGAGGATCAGCTCGGTGGGGAGCATGACCGCCGGCTCGATGGTCTCGCCGGCCGCGAGCCGGAGCAACTGCCGGGTCATCTGCCGGCCGATCTCCTGGATCGGCTGCCGGACGGTGGTCAGCGGCGGCTCGGTGTAGGCGGCCGTCTCGATGTCGTCGAACCCGATGACCGCGACGTCCTCGGGCACCCGCCGGCCGGCCTCGCGCAGCGTACGCAGGGCGGCGTGCGCCATCAGGTCGGAGGCGGCGAAGACCGCGTCCAGGTCGGGGTGCTCGGCGAGCAGCTGCCGCATCGCCGCCGCCCCGGACTCCCGGGTGAAGTCCCCGGTCGCCAACCGCTCCGGCAGCCCGGCCTCGGCCATCGCCTCCCGGTAGCCGGTGAGCCGCTCGATCCCGGCCACCATGTCCTGCGGTCCGGCGATGGTGGCGATCCGCCGCCGGCCGTTGTCCAGGAGGTGCCGCACCGCGGCGGTGACGCCGCCGACGTGGTCGACGTCCACGTAGGGCACCGGGACGTCGCCGAGTGGGCGACCACTGCACACCACCGGGATGCCGAGCCGGGCGAGCGTGCCGGGCAGTGGGTCGGCGCCGTGCAGTGAGGCGAACAGCACCCCGTCGACGTGCCGCCCGGTGGTGTAGCGCTCGACCCGCGCGTGCCCGGCCGGCGAGCCGGCCAGCATCAGCACCAACTGCTTGTCGGCCGCCTCCAGTTCCTGGCTGACGCCCCGGATGATGCCGGGGAAGACCTGGTCGTCGGAGAAGACCCGGGTGGCCGCCTCGGGCATCACCAGGGCGACCGAGTCGGTCCGCTGGGTCACCAGGCTGCGGGCGGCCAGGTTCGGCACGTACCCCAGCTCGGCCACCGCCCGGTTGACCGCCTCCCGGATCGGCTCGGCGACCGTGGTGGAGCCGTTCACCACCCGCGAGACGGTGGCCCGGGAGACCCCGGCCCGCCGGGCCACCTCTTCGAGCGTCGGCCGTTGCGCCGTCGTCATCGCCGCTGTCCCCCGCTCGTCACAGCCCGTTCCGGGAGATCACCTCCTGGTACCACCGGGCGCTGGACTTCGGTGTGCGGCGCTGGGTCAGGTAGTCGACGTGCACGATCCCGAACCGCTTGCGGTAACCCTCCGCCCACTCGAAGTTGTCCAGCAATGACCATACGAGATAGCCGCGCAGGTCCACCCCGCGGGAGATCGCCTCGTGTGCGGCGCGCAGGTGCCCGTCCAGGTACGCGATCCGATCGGAGTCGGCGACCTGGATCGGACCGCCCGGCGACTCGGTGCCGGGCTTGTCCGGGTACGCGGCGCCGTTCTCGGTGATCAGCAGCGGCACGCCGGGATAGTCGGCGGCGATCCGCTCCAGCAGGCGGGTCAGCCCGGCCGGCTCCACCATCCAGCCCATCTCGGTGAGCGGCCCCACCGGCGGCAGGAACTCCACCGCCCCGTCGGTGCCCGGGTAGGCGCCGCCGCCCCCGGCGCCGTCCGGCCGCCCCGCGACGTAGGTCGGCTGGTAGTAGTTGATGCCCAGCAGGTCGATCGGGGCGGCGATCTGCTTCTCGTCACCGTCCCGTAGGAACGTCGGCTCGACCAACCGGCTCACGTGCTCGAGCACGTCCTCCGGGTAGCCACCGGCCAGCAGGGGGCCCAGGAAGATCCGGTTGTGCAGCCCGTCGACGAGCCGCACCGCCGCGGCGTCCGCGGCGCTGGACTCGTCGGCCGGGCGTACGTCGGCGGGGTTGAGGGTGATCCCGACGGTGCGCGCGCCGGCCGCGCGGAGCGCGCGGGCGGCCAGGCCGTGCCCGAGCAGCAGGTGGTGTACGGCGGCGAAGGCGGCGGCCGGGTCCTGCTCGCCCGGGGCGTGCACCCCGCTGCCGTATCCGAGGTAGGCCGAGCACCAGGGCTCGTTGAGCGTGGTCCAGACGCTCACCCGGTCGCCGAGCCGCCCGTACACGGCGGTGGCGTACGTGGCGAAGTGCTCGGCGGTCGCCCGGTTGGTCCAGCCGCCCCGATCACCGAGGGCCTGCGGCAGGTCCCAGTGGTAGAGCGTGACGATCGGGTCGATCCCCCGGTCGAGCAGGGCGTCCACCAGCCGGTCGTAGAAGTCCAACCCGCGCGGGTTGACCGGACCGGTGCCGTCCGGCTGGACCCGGGGCCACGCCACCGAGAAGCGGTACGCCCCCAGCCCCAGCTCGGCCATCAGCGCCACGTCCTCGGCGTACCGGTGATAGTGGTCGCAGGCGACATCACCGGTGTGCCCCTGGTGGACCTTCCCCGGCGTACGGCTGAAGGTGTCCCAGATGGACGTCCCGCGACCGTCGTCGCGGGCCGCGCCCTCGATCTGGTACGCGGCGGTGGCGGCGCCCCAGAGGAAGTTCTCGGGAAAACGAAGCTGAGTCACGCCTTGCCCGCACCTTCCGTGATCCCGCCGATGATCTGGCGTCAGCGCAGCCGGAGACCGTCGAGGAGGCTGGTGTCGCCGGTGATGTCCAGGGTGTCGAAGCTGACGCGGCCCCAGAGGGCCAGCAGCAGGTCGCTCGCCGTGCCGCTGACCTGCGCCCGGGTGTGGTGGTCGTCGTGGTCGAGGATGGTGTCGGTGTCCAGCAGCGCCACCCCCTCGCCGCGCATCCGCAGGTACCAGTACTGCGCAGCGTCGACCGCGGACAGCTGCACCACCCCGTGCCACTGCCCCGGTGCGCGGCGCCGGCCCGACGGAAGCCAGGTGTCCAGCACCTCGCTCACCCCGTCGGCGGCAAGCTTGGCCTCGATCGGTTCGCCGGCCGCGATGGCCAGCTGGGCGTCCCAGCGGTGCACCGCGGTCTCGTGGGCCATCCGGCGCGGCCAGAACCCCGCCTTCTTGGGCTGCGGCGCCCAGTTCCACGCCGGGGCCTCCGGGTCGAGCCCGTCGAAGACCGTCATCAGCCGGTCGTACCCACGCTGCCAGTACTCCTGTGGGGTGGTGCCCTGATCCGGTTCCGGCCGCTCGGGGCGGGGCGGCGGCGCGGTGGTCAGCCCGGAGCCGGCGAACGAGGAGACCCAGTGGTAGATGCTGCCGAGGTGCAGGGTCAGGTCCGCGACCGTCCAGCCAGGGCACGAGAGCACCGGCGTCTCGGGCGGCGCCTCGGCCACCGCCGCGGCGAAGGATGGGCCCTCCGCCCGGAGCGCGCCGATCCAGAAGTCCTTCGTGCCATGCAGTCTGCTCATCGCCATCCTCCCGGGGGTGACCCGGCCACCAGTGGGTGCCGCGGCTACCCCTCAGCCTAGGGTGAAAGGTGTGTCAGACGTCTACGCCCAGCCCACAACCGGAGCCGACCGAGCCGACGTGAGGGCACTGGCCAGTTACACCACCCTGCGCATGGGCGGGCCGGCCGGCCGCGTCGTGCCCGCGACCAGCGCGGACGAGATCGTACGAACCGTGCGGGACGCGGGCAGCCGGGGCGAACCGGTCCTCATCCTGGCCGGAGGCAGCAACGTGATCATCGGCGACGACGGGTTCCCCGGCACGGTGGTGCTGGTCCGCTCCCGTGGGCTGCGGGTGGTCGCCGAGGACGCCGACACGGTGACGGTCCGGGTCGAGGCCGGCGAGCCGTGGGACGACCTCGTCGCGGCGACCGTGGCCAACGGCTGGTCCGGGCTGGAGTGCCTCTCCGGCATCCCCGGCTCCACCGGCGCCACCCCGATCCAGAACGTCGGCGCGTACGGCCAGGAGGTCGCCGAGACGATCACCGGCGTCGAGGTGTACGACCGGGTCGACGGCACCACCAGCCGGATCGCCACCGCCGACTGCGGGTTCACGTACCGGGGGAGCATCTTCAAGTACAGCGACCGCTGGGTGGTGCTCTCGGTCGACTTCCGGCTCACCCGCTCGCCGCTCTCCGGTCCGGTGCGCTACGCCGAACTGGCCCGGGCGCTCGGCGTCGAGGTGGGTGACCGGGTGCCGCTGACCGACGCCCGGGAGACGGTGCGGAAGCTGCGGGCCGGCAAGGGCATGGTGCTGGACGCCGACGACCCCGACACCCGCTCGGTCGGCTCGTTCTTCACCAACCCGGTGCTGGATCGGGCGGCGCACGAACTGCTCCGCGAGCGGGCTACCGACCTGGGCGAGCCGCCGTCCTGGCCAGGCGCCGGCGACGTGGTCAAGGTCAGCGCCGCGTGGTTGATCGACAAGGCCGGCTTCGGTAAGGGTTTCCCCGGGCCGGGCGGAGTGGCGATCTCCACCAAGCACACGCTGGCGCTGACCAACCGCAGCGGTCGGGCGAGCACCGCCGACCTGGTCGCCCTCGCCCGCGAGATCCGCGACGGCGTCCAGACCCGCTTCGGCGTAACCCTCCACCCCGAACCCGTCCTGATCAACTGCACCATCTGACCCACCCCGCGCACCTCCCGCTGCACGTGCCGCCCGCCCTCCGCTGCCTGCCCTCCGCGATCTTGCACTTTGCGCCCCCGGCATTCTTCGTGAAATGGGGCGAATCAGGGCCGAAAGTGCAAGATCAGCGGGGCTCGGGGGCCGGGCCGGGGCTCGGGCCGGGCCGGGGCGAGGCGGAGCGGGGGCTAGTGCGGGGCCACGGTGGGCCAGGGGACGGTCAGTTCGCCCAGGCGCCAGCGGGACGGGCGGTCCAGCACCGGCCAGCCGGCGTTCTTCAGGGACTGGACGGCGTGCAGCCAGCGTTGCCGGGGGCCGAAGGTCGCGTAGCCGGCGGCGGCCCGCCAGGCGTCGTCCAGGGCGCGGATCAGGTCGTGCACGCGTTCGCCGGGGACGTTGCGGTGGATCAGCGCCTTGGGCAGCCGTTCGGCCAGCTCGGCCGGGCTCTCGAGGGTGGCGAGCCGGGCCGCCAGGGTCAGCGACCGCGGCCCGTCGGCGTCGATCAGCAACCAGCCGCCCAGCCGGCCCAGCTCGTCGCAGGTCCCCTCCACCAGCACCCCGCCGGGGGCCAGCGCGGCGGTCATCGTCCGCCAGGCGGCGGCGACCTCGCTCTCGTCGTACTGGCGTAGGACGTTGAGGGCGCGGACCAGCACCGGGCGCAGGCCGCCCAGCTCGAACCCGCCCCGGGCGAAGGTGAGCCCCGGCGGGTCGGCGGCCGGCGCCGCGGCGGCCACGCGGGCCGGGTCGATCTCCAGCCCGACCAGCCGTACGTCGGTCCGGACCGCCGCGGCGAGCCGGGCCCGCAGCTCCACGGCCGTCACCGGGGTCGCCCCGTAGCCGAGGTCCACCACCAGCGGGTCAGCCGCGGCGCGGAGCAGGTCCCCACAGGTGGCCACGATCCAGTTGTCCACCCGGCGCAGCCGGTTGGGGTTCGTGGTGCCCCGGGTGACCACCCCGTACGGCCGGCGCCCCGCCGCTCCCGTCACGGCCGGGTCCTCAGCACCATCTCGGTTCGCGACCGCGGGGCTCGCAAACCCGGCTCACTCCTCGCGCTTCACTGGCCGGTCCGGTGCACCTTGTGCTGCGCGGCCTGCGCGAGCGGGCGGACCACCAGCCGGTCCACGTTCACATGGTGCGGACGGGTGGCGCACCAGGCGATGCAGTCCGCCACGTCCTCGGCCACCAGCGGCTCGGCCACCCCCGCGTAGACCGCCGCCGCCCGCTCGGCGTCACCGTCGAACCGGCTCAGGCTGAACTCCTCGGTCTTCACCATCCCCGGGTCGATCTCGATCACCCGGATCGGCCGCCCGGACAGCTCCAGCCGCAGCGTGCCGGCGATCGCGGTCTGCGCGTGCTTGGCCGCGGTGTAACCGCCCCCGCCCTCGTACACCGTGAACCCGGCGGTGGACGAGACGATCACGATGGTCCCGGCCCCGGACGCCTCCAGCGCCGGCAGCAGGGCCTGCGTGACCCGCAGCGTGCCGAGCACGTTCACGTCGTACATCCACTGCCAGTCGCCGACCGAGCCGGACTCCACCGGGTCCAGGCCCCGCGCGCCGCCGGCGTTGTTGACCAGCAGGGTGACCGGCCCGGGTGCCGCGGCGGCCGCCTCGGCGAGCGCGGCGACCGACGCGTCCGAGGTGACGTCACAGGCCACCGCGGTGGCTCGGCCGCCCGCGGCGGCGATCTCCGCGACCAGGCCGGCCAGCCGGTCGCTGCGCCGAGCCGCGGCGAGCACGTGGAAACCCTCGGCGGCGAGCCGGCGGGCGGTGGCCGCGCCGATCCCGCTGGACGCTCCGGTGACGATGGCGACAGAGGTCATCGGGCCATTGTGACCCCCGGCCGGCGGCGTATTCCCGCCGGGCGTCTCGCGCTGACGATGAGGTCCGTCACGCCCGCCGGCCGCCCGCACGCATTACCGATGCCCGATGGGGAAGATGACATCCGGCGTACGGGTTGACCGAAGCGCCGGTCGTGCGAGACGGCATTCAACCGTGACAAGGGGAGCGGACGTGGCGGAACTGCACACCGGCGTCGGTCGTCAACGAGGTGCCCTGCCGTGGCCGCGGCCCCGGCGGATCGCGACGATCTCGGTGCACACGTCGCCGTTGCACCAGCCGGGCACCGGCGACGCCGGGGGGATGAACGTCTACATCCTGGAGGTCGCTCGGCGACTGGCCGAGGCGAACGTCGAGGTGGAGATCTTCACCCGGGCCACCTCCGGCGACCTGCCCCCGGTGGTCGAGATGGCGCCCGGCGTCCAGGTCCGGCACATCACCTCCGGGCCCCTGGAGGGGCTGACCAAGGAGGAGCTGCCCGGGCAGCTCTGCGCGTTCACCGCGGGGGTGCTCCGCGCCGAGGCGGCCCGCCCGCCGGGCCACTACGACCTGATCCACTCCCACTACTGGCTCTCCGGGCAGATCGGCTGGCTGGCCAAGGAGCGGTGGGGAGTGCCCCTGGTGCACACCGCGCACACCCTCGCCAAGGTGAAGAACGCGCAGCTCGCGGTGGGCGACCGGCCGGAGCCCAAGGCGCGCGTCATCGGTGAGGAGCAGGTCGTGGCCGAGGCCGACCGGCTGGTGGCCAACACCCACGTCGAGGCCCGCGACCTGATGGAGCGGTACGCGGCCGACCCGACCCGGGTCGCCGTCGTCCAGCCCGGCGTCGACCTGGACCGGTTCCGCCCGGCGCCCGGGGACCGCGCCGCGGCCGCCGTCGCCGCCCGGCGCCGGCTGGGCCTGCCCACCCGGGGCTACGTGGTGGCGTTCGTCGGCCGGATCCAGCCGCTGAAGGCCCCGGACGTGCTGGTCCGTGCCGTCGCCGCGCTGTGCGATCGCGACCCGGAGTTGGCCGACCAGCTGACCGTGGTGATCTGTGGCGGCCCGAGCGGCAGCGGGTTGGACCGCCCGACCGCGCTGATCGAGCTGGCCGCCTCGCTCGGCGTCACCGACCGGGTGCGCTTCCTGCCGCCGCAGACCGGCGCCGACCTGCCGGCCCTGTACCGCGCCGCCGACCTGGTCGCCGTGCCGTCGTACAACGAGTCGTTCGGCCTGGTCGCCCTGGAGGCCCAGGCCTGCGGTACGCCGGTGCTCGCGGCCGCGGTGGGCGGTCTGGTCACCGCGGTGCGGGACCAGGTGAGCGGCGTGCTGATCGACGGGCACGACCCGGCCGACTGGGCCGGTACGCTTCGCCACCTGCTGCCGGACGTGGCGCGGCGCGACGCGCTGGCCCGGGGCGCGGCGCGGCACGCTCGCGGCTTCTCCTGGGACCGCACCGTCTCCGGTCTGCTCGCCGTGTACGGCGAGGCGATAGCCGCGCGCCGTGCCCGCCTCGCCGCCGAGCTCGCCGGCGACCCCGCCCTCTCCTGCTCCTGGTAGCGGGGGAAGGGCCCGGTTCCTGGCGAGCCGGGTGCGCGGCCCGACCGTAGAGTGGGTCCGGTGAGCGGGAAGAGCGATCTTGCGGCCCTCGTTGAGTCGGTCTGCGACGAGCGCGAGCTGGCCTGGGAACGGACCGGTCCGCAGTCGTACGCGGTGACGCTGCCCGGCACCCACAAGCTGAAGACGATCTGCAACCTGATCCTCGGAGAGCACGCGCTGCGGGTCGAGGCGTTCGTGATGCGCCAGCCGGACGAGCGGCGCGAGGAGCTGTGGGCCTGGCTGTTGCAGCGCAACGCCCGGATGTACGCGGTGTCGTTCTCCATCGACGCGGTCGGCGACGTCTACCTCACCGGGCGGGTCAACCCGGCCGGCGTCGACGCCGAGGAGCTGGACCGGCTGTTCGGCACGGTGCTGACGTACGCCGACGAGTCCTTCGACACCATGTTGGAAATCGGCTTCGGCAGTTCGATCCGCCGCGAGTGGGAATGGCGGGTCAAGCGCGGTGAATCCACGGCGAACCTCGCCGCGTTCGCCCACCTCTTCGAGCCGTCCGGAGGTTCGGAGTCGTCCTGACGGGTATGCCGCACCGCGCGGTGCGGCAAACATCGGGACCCGCCGCGCGCCGAGGACGGACTGTCGAGGAGCGTGAGCATCCCATGGCTCAGCGGAACAGCTCAGGTCGCGGCGGGACTGCGACCAGGACCAGGCGGCAGGCGGGGAACCAGACCCCGAACACCCCGACGATCTCCGAGACGGAGATCAGCCGGATGCGGGTGGACGACATCCGCGGGCAGCTCCGCAAGCGTGGCGTCTCGGGTATCTCCGCGCTGCGCAAGCCCGACCTGGTGAAAGAACTGGTGCGGACGTTGCGGGCGGAACGCGGCGGGGGCGGCGCCGCTCGCCGGGCCACCGGCCCGAGCGGCCGGGCGACCGGCACCCGGGCGGCCGCGGGTCGGGCCGCCGCGACGAAAAAGGCGGTGAGCGGCCGGGCGAAGGCCGCGCCGAGCCGCGCCAAGGCGGCGCCGGCGAACAAGACCGCTCCGGCCAAGCGGGCCGCCGTGAAGAAGGCCGCCGCCAAGAGGACCGCGGCTGCGAAGAAGACGACCGCCGCCAAGAAGACGGCGGCGGCCAAGAAGGCGACCACCGCGAAGAAGACGACAGCGGCGAAGAAGACGACCGCCGCGAAGCGGACGGTGGCCGCGACGAGGACGACCGCCGCGAGGAAGGCCCCGGCCAAGAAGGCGCCCGCGCGGAAGACGGCGGCGGCGAAGAAGGCGCCGGCCAGGAAGGCGCCCGCGAAGAAGGCGCCTGCCCGGAAGACGGCCGCCGCGCGGAAGACCGCCCCGGCGCGGAAGGCCACGGGGCGGACGACCACGGGGCGGGCGACCACGGCGCGGACGACCACGGCCGGCGGCGGCACGGCGGCGAAGGCGGCCGCCGGCGGCGGGCTGCGGACCGGGCGCAGCACCTCCCGCTCGGCGCGGTCGTCGCAGGTCATCTCGTCGCTCGCCGACCGGCCGGAGCGTCCCGGGCGGAGCCTCGTGACCAGCAACCACGAGGTGATCCAGCGGTGGGCTCGGGAACGCGGGGCCAAGCCGGCGACCATCGCGGGCACCGAGCGGGAAGGTCGGGCCGGTGTGCTGACGTTCAACATTCCGGGCTACCGGGAGAGCAGCCGGATCCGCGAGATCACCTGGGACGACTGGTTCCACACCTTCGACCTGCGCCGGCTGAACCTCATCTACCAGGAGCAGATGCGCGACGGCCGGCAGAGCAACTTCTTCCGGACGGAGTCACCCGATCGTGAGGACGGCTGACGCGTTTGTGGGAATGCCCGGCGGGTATCCACGGTTGGATTACACCGAGGCCCGGAGCAGCGGGAGGCCGGTGTTTGTGACCGGCGAGACAGCCGATGCGGGTTGAATCCGGAATCTGGGCGAACTAACTTTATTGCACCGCGCCGCGCTCGGAAACGTTCGGGGGAGCGGCGGATCGATCAGATCCGCGCACCGGGTGAGGCGCGAGGGGACGGGTGGACCTACCGTTGGGGGACGGTGCCCACCTGTTTGGACCGGCGGCGCGAGCGGGCGATGCTTACGGGGGTGAGTGTTGCCCGCCGCCGCCGGCCCCACCATGCGCGGGTGTCCACCACTGCCGGACGGGCGTGGTGGACACTCTGCTCTATTCGCCTGATTTGTACCGCTAAGGCGGATTCCTGGGGCGGTTACGCGCCCCCGCGGCCCGCGAATCGCTAGCCGGTGGAGACCGGATCTCCTGCCGGTTGGGACGGGCGGGACGCGGTCGCCCGGCCCAGTGCGGCGACGCGGCGCTCCCGCGGCGGCCCGGCGAGCAGGTGGCCCACGGCGGCGAGCAGGCCGAGCCCGGCCACGATGAGCCAGTGCCCGCCGCCCAGGTACTGGAGGCTCACCCCGCCGAGGGTCGGCGCGACGAACGAGGCGGCCGGGAACGTCAGGTAGAAGACCGACTGGTACCGACCGCGCAGTTCGGGAGGCGCCAGGTCGGCGTTGATCTGCGCGTTGGGCGGGGCGGCGAGCATCGAGCCGACCGTCCAGACGACCGCGGCGGCGAGGTAGACCGCCAGCCCGTCGGCGACGGTGAGCACGCCGAACCCGAGCGCCATCAGCGCGGTGGAGGCCGCGAGCACGATGTCCTTGCGGTGCCGGTCGATCAGCCGGGGCACGAACAGTTGGCCGAGCACGATCAGGGCGCCCCCGAGCGCCACCACCAGCCCGTACGACGAGGGCCCGAGCCCGTCCGCGCGCATCGCCAGCGGCATGATCGTCGAGGTCTGCATGGTCAGTACGGCCAGCACGAAGGTCAACGCTACGAAGGTGAGGAAGATCCGGTCGGTGAGAGCGGTGCGCAGCCCCGGCCGTCGGCGCCCGCCCGCTCCCGAGGCGGTGACCGGCGGGTCGACGCCCCGGCACAGCGTCTCCGGCACCTTCCAGGCGATCACCGCGGCGGTGGCCAGCGTGGCGCCCGCGTCGACCAGGAACAGTGCCAGGAAGCTCGCTTCGGCCAGCACGCCGGCCAGCAGCGAGGCGACCGCCATGCCGAGGTTGAAGGCCCAGAACTGAAGGTTGAAGGCGCGTGAGCGGCGCTGCTCGGGGACCATGTCGACGATCGCCGCCACGAACGCCGGGCTGGGCATCGAGTGCACCACGCCGACCAGGGCCGAGAGCACCGCGATGACCGCGAGGTGCCGGCTCAGGGCCAGGGCGACCATCAGGCCGGCCGTGGCCAGGTGGGCCGCGAGCAGGGTCGCCCGTCGTCCCCACCGGTCGGCGAGCACCCCCCCGAGCAGCACGCCCACGGCTCCGCCGGCCCCGTACGCCCCGACCACCGTGCCGGCGAGCGCCTCGCTGGCGCCCCGCGCCTCGGTGAGGTAGAGCGACAGGAAGAGCATGGCGAACGCGCCGGCCCGGTTGATCAGGATGCCGGCCCAGAGGTACCAGAAGGTGGCGGGGAGCCCGCCCGCGGTGTCGTGCCACCAGCGCCGCAGGCCGCGCACCCGTCCTCCCGACAGTTCGGTTTGTTAACTGTTAGCGATCCCGACCGTATCCGACGCCCGGCGGGTGGGCGCGACGTGCCCGAGGTCAGCCGACCCGGGCGGGCGCGATCGGCTCGGCCGGTCCGGTCGCGGCGGCCTCGGCGGCCTGTGGCGCGGGGGGCTGGACGGCGACCACCGGCTCGACCGGCTGGGCGGCCCGGCGCAGCGCGGTGGCACGCCGTTCCCGGGCCGGTCCGGAGACCAGGTGCGCGACGGCCATGACCCCGCCGATCGCGGCGCAGCCCACCCAGAGCGCGCTGTTGCCGGCGTGCTCCCGGACCAACCCGCCGAGGATCGGCGCGGCGGCACCGGCGATCTGCCACGAGAGCGAGAAGACGCCCTGGTAGCGACCGCGCAGGTCGCCGGGGGAGAGTTCGGCGATGAGGGTCGCGTTGGAGGGCGAGTTGAGCATCTCGCCGAGCGTCCAGATGAGGACGGTCAGGCCGTAGAACCAGGCCGCCTCGGCGAACGCGGTGAGCCCGAAGCCGACACCCATCACCAGGGAGGCCAGGGCGAGCACGTGCGACCGGCTCCGGCCCCGGATCAGCCGGGGCACGAAGAGTTGACCCACCACGATCAGCACGCCGTTCAGCGCGATCACCGAGCCGTACGTGGCGGGGGAGAGGCCCGCGTCGCCCATCGCGATCGGCAGCATCGAGATGTGCTGGAGGAAGACCAGCGCGGCGAACAGGTTGAGCGCCACGAACAAGAGAAAGACGCGGTCGTTGAGGATGGTGCGCAGTGCTCCCGCCGGGGCCGGCCCGCCCTTGGCGACGGTCGCGGCCGCGCGCCGGGTCTCGCCGACCCGGGTGAAGATGACCAGCGCGGTGATCAGCGTGGTGGCCGCGTCGACCACGAAGAGCAGCAGGTACCCGGCCTGCGCGGCGAAGCCGGCGAGCACCGCGGCGCAGGCGAAGCCCAGGTTGATCGCCCAGTAGTTCAACGAGAAGGCGCGCAGCCGGTCCTTCTCCGGCACCACGTCGATCATCATGGCGCCGAACGCCGGCCGGGCCGCCTCGGCGAACATGCCGAGCAGCAGGGCGCCCAGCGCCACCGCCCAGAGCGGGCGGGCCAGGCCGAGCGCCACCATCATGGTGGCCGCGCCGAGGTGCGCGGTGAACAGGGTGGGCCGCCGCCCCCACCGGTCGGTCAGGGTGCCGCCGACCGTGGTGCCGACCGCGCCGCCGACGCCCCAGAGCCCGATCACGAGGCCGGCCTGGGAGGCCGAGAAGCCGCGCTCCTGAGTGAGATAGATGGCGAGGAAGACCAGTACGAACGAGCCGAGTCGGTTGATCAGGGTGCCGGCCCAGAGGTACCAGAACCGCCGTGGCAGTCCACCCGCCGTATCCCGCAACCAGCACTGCACAGTCCGCATCCGGCGCCCCCGTGATGGTAATGACCGATCTATCACAAGCGCCTTACAACCTAGTGCCGGGCCGCGACGTCGGTCACCCGCTTTTCCACGTGGTGGTCGTCACGACCGGTCCCCGCGTGTCCGGCGGCGGCGTACGGCAGGATGATCCGCATGACTGCAAGCGAGGGGCCGACCGTCGGGACGCTGGTCCTGCTGCGGCACGGCGAGAGCGACTGGAACGCCAAGAACCTCTTCACCGGCTGGGTCGACGTCGACCTGACCGCCAAGGGGGAGCAGGAGGCGCGGCGCGGCGGTGAGCTGCTCCGCGAGCACAGCCTCATGCCGGACGTGGTGCACACCAGCGTGCTGCGCCGGGCGATCCGCACCGCCGAGCTGGCGCTCAGCGCGGCCGACCGGCACTGGATCGCGGTGCGCCGGTCGTGGCGGCTCAACGAGCGCCACTACGGCGCCCTGCAGGGCAAGAACAAGAAGCAGACCCTCGACGAGTACGGCGAGGAGCAGTTCATGCTCTGGCGCCGCTCGTACGACACCCCGCCGCCGCCGATCGACGACAACGACGAGTGGTCCCAGGTCGGCGACCCCCGGTACGCGCTGCTCCCGACCGAGCTGATGCCGCGTACCGAGTGCCTCAAGGACGTCGTCGAGCGAATGCTGCCGTACTGGTACGACTCGATCGTGCCGGACATCCTGGCCGGCCGGACGGTGCTGGTGGCCGCGCACGGCAACTCGCTGCGCGCGCTGGTCAAGCACCTCGACCAGATCTCCGACGAGGCGATCGCGAAGCTGAACATCCCGACCGGGATCCCGCTGCGGTACGACCTCGACCCGCAGCTGCGTCCGCTCACGCTGGGCGGCACCTACCTCGACCCGGCCGCGGCCAAGGAGGCCGCCGCCGCCGTCGCCAACCAGGGCCGCTGATCCGACGACGAAGGCCCCCGGGTGACCGGGGGCCTTCTCGTGTCCGGGATCAGTTCGGGGAGGCGGTGGCCTCGCCGGTGATCAGGTAGACCACGTGCTCGCCGGCGTTCACCGCGTGGTCCGCGAAGCGCTCGTAGAAGCGGCCGAGCAGGGTGGCGTCGATCGCGGTCTCCACCCCGTACGGCCAGTCGGCGCCGAGCAGCACGCTGAACAGGCTCTTGTGCAGGTCGTCCATGGCGTCGTCGTCCCGGTCGAGTTCGGCGGCGATGTCGGCGTCGGGCTTGGCCAGCACCGAGCCGATCTTCTCCGCCATCCGGTCGGCGACCGCGGCCATGTCGGTGAAGATCTGTCGCAGCTCGGCCGGCACCGCCGGCGAGGGGTGCCGGCGCAGCGCGGTCTTCGCCACGTGGTCGGCCAGGTCGCCCATCCGCTCCAGGTCGGCGGCGACGTGCAGGGCCGTGATCATGGCCCGCAGGTCGGAGGCGACCGGCGCCTGCCGGGCCAGCAGGTCGCAGACCCGCTCCTCGACGTGGCGGTAGAGGTCGTCGATCTCGGCGTCCCGTTCGATCACCGTCTCGGCCGCCTGCCGGTCGGCGGTGAGCAGGGCCCGGGTGGCCTGGCGCATGGCGGCACGGATCCCCTCGGCCATGTCCACCAGCAGCTGGCTGACGATCTGCAGGTCGGCCCGGAATTCGTCGCGCATTGTCACGTCCTGTGGTCGGTCGCCGCCCCGAGCGGGCCGGCGCAGGGTTGAGCGGTGCGCGCTCCACCGTAGGTGGCACCGGCAATTCCGACGTGAACCACGGTGAACGACGCCGGACGCGCGAGTGAACTTTGCCAGAAGCGAGCCTTATTCATCCCGTTATGGGTGGGAGCCAGGTTAACAATGACCCTACGATCGCCGGGTGGAGTGGGCGGTGGCGGTCGCGGTGGCCGTGGCGTTGGCGGCCGGAGTGGCCGCCGGGCTTCTGCTACCCCGGATCATGCCCGCAGCGGGCCGCCGCGCCGCGTCGACGGGGAGCGGCAGCTCCCTCAACTGGGGGAGGCCCGCGATAACCGACGATCCGCAGGTCGGGCTCGGCCGCCGCACGATCGACTCGCTCCGGGCCGGCGTGGTGGTGCTGGACCCGGACGACGTCCCGGTACTGGTCAACCCCGCGGCACGGGCCATGGGTCTGTTGCGCACCGGCACCAGCCCGGGTTCGATCGCCGCCCATCCCCTGATCCGTACCCTCGCCGGGCAGGTTCGACGCACCGGTATCCGACGCGAGATCGAGCTCGACCTGCCGCGGGGCCGCGACAACGCGGGTGACAACCCGCTCGGCGTGCACCTACGGGCGATGGGAGTCGGTGCCGGCTACATCGCCGTCGAGGCGGCCGACGTGACCGAGTCGCACCGGCTGGCTCGGGTGCGCCGTGACTTCGTGGCCAACGTGAGCCACGAGTTGAAGACCCCCATCGGCGCTCTGCAACTGCTGGCCGAGGCGCTGCTGGACGCCACCGAGCCGGCCAGCGACACGGCCCCGGACCTCTCCGAGGACCTGGTCGCCGCCCGCCGCTTCGCCGAGCGCATCCAGCACGAGTCGACCCGGCTCGGCCGGTTGGTGCAGGAACTGCTCGAGCTGACCCGGCTGCAGGGCGCCGAGCCGCAGCCGGCGCCCGAACCGGTCTCGGTGGACTGGGTGGTCGCCGAGGTCGTCGACCGGACCCGCACAACGGCCTCCGCCCGAGGGATCGAGGTGGTGACGTCGGGTGAGCGCGGCCTGACCGTGTACGGCAGCGACACCCAACTCGCCACCGCCGTCGCCAACCTGGTCGAGAACGCCATCAACTACTCGGGCGAGGACACCACGGTACGGATCACCGCCACCGGCGACGAGGAACACGTGAAGATCGCCGTCACGGACCAGGGCATCGGTATCGCCCCGACCGACGTGGACCGGATCTTCGAACGGTTCTACCGAGCCGACCAGGCGCGGTCGCGGGCGACCGGCGGCACCGGGCTGGGGCTGGCCATCGTCAAACACATCGCGAGCAACCATGGCGGACGGGTCGAGGTGTCGAGCACTCTTGGTGGTGGATCGACATTCACCATCCGGCTGCCTGCCCGTCCCCCGGACGACCTCCTGGCGACACTGCCGGCGGTTGGGATCGAGCCCGGTCCGGCCGAGCTTCGGCAGGCCTGACAGCAATGGAAAGGAAATCTCCGTTGAGCCGCGTTCTGGTGGTCGAGGACGAGGAGTCGTTCTCCGACGCCCTGTCGTACATGCTCCGCAAGGAGGGCTTCGAGGTTTCGGTCGCCGCGACGGGCCCTTCGGCCCTCACCGAGTTCGACCGGACCGGCGCCGACATCGTGCTGCTCGACCTCATGCTGCCCGAGATGTCGGGGACCGAGGTGTGCCGGCAGCTCCGGCAGCGCTCGCACGTGCCGATCATCATGGTCACCGCGCGGGACAGTGAGATCGACAAGGTGGTCGGCCTGGAGATCGGGGCCGACGACTACGTGACCAAGCCGTACTCCCCGCGGGAGCTGGTGGCTCGGATCCGTGCGGTGCTGCGCCGGCAGAGCCCCGAGGTGGCCGAGTCCGGTGCGCCGACCCTGGCCGCCGGCCCGGTCCGGATGGACATCGAGCGGCACGTCGTGACCGTCGACGGCGCGACCGTGCAGTTGCCGCTCAAGGAGTTCGAGCTGCTGGAGCTGCTGCTGCGCAACGCCGGGCGGGTGCTGACCCGGGGCCAGCTCATCGACCGGGTCTGGGGCGCCGACTACGTCGGCGACACCAAAACCCTGGACGTGCACGTCAAGCGACTCCGTTCCAAGATCGAGCCGGAGCCGTCCGCGCCGCGGTTCATCGTCACCGTCCGGGGCCTCGGCTACAAGTTCGAGCCCTGATCGACACACCCCCGCCGGGGCCCGCGCGACCGCGCGCTCCGGCGGGGTGCTCGCCCCAGCATCCCGTCCCTGGCGCGCCTCCGGGCCCCTGGCCGGGAGGGGCTGCCGTGGCGCCACCCGCTGACGACTTTGGTTGTGACGGTCCGTAGTGGGGCTGGCTCGGCTGCGGTAGTTACGCAGCGCAATGGGCTCGGGTCCGGCTCTGCCATGCCCTCACGCGCCTTTGCTCTGCTTGCCGACACGCACCACCGCGCTGAGCTGCGGCTTCGCTAGGGCCGCGCCAGAGCCGCAGCGTCGGCGTCGGACGCGCAGCGTGACTGTCGCGTATAGGGCGGCAGAGCAAAGGGCGCGAGTGAGGTTCCTGCCTGCCGGGGGCGAGCGTAGCCCTGAGTAGCCGTCGGCGAGTGCGCCCGGGGGTAGAACCGCCGCCAACCCCCGCGCGGGCGGCCCGGTCCGCCGCCGACCGTCCGGGATGAGTGGCGGGTCAGAGAGCGGGCGGGTCAGGGAACGGCGGGGTCAGGGAGCGTCGGCGTCGGCGGGGTGGGGGGCCACCAGACCCTGGCGGACGCGGACCGCGCAGAGTTCGGCCAGCTTCGCGTACGCGGGGGCGCCGATCAGCGCGGTCAGCTCGGGACCGTACGAGATGTACATCGGCTCGGCGCCGACGTGCGCGTCCGTCGAGGAGGTGCACCACCAGTCCAGGTCGTGCCCACCGGCGCCCCAGCCCCGACGGTCGAACTCCGACAACGAGGAGACCAGCACCTTCGAGTTGTCCGGCCGCTTGACCCATTCCTGGTCCCGGCGGATCGGCAGTTGCCAGCACACGTCCGGCTTGTACTCCAACGGGTGCACCCCGTCGCGCAGCGCCTGGCCGTGTAGCGCGCAGCCCCCGCCACCAGGGAAATCGGCATCGTTGAGGAAGACGCAGGGGCCCTCCGCGTCGCGGGTGGCCGTGCGCCGGGCCGGGTTCTTGCCGTCGACCGTGTCGTTGTCGGTCCAGTTCTTGAACCCGCGCCGGAAGTGCTGCCAGGTCTCCGGGGTGAGCCGCTTGACCGCGCCGCGCACCCGCTTCTCGTCGTCGGAGTCGGTGAAGAAGGCGCCGTGCGAGCAGCAGCCGTCGGCGCCCCGGCCGGCGATGATGCCGTGGCAGCCCTGGCCGAAGATGCAGGTCCAGCGGGAGAGCAGCCAGGTCAGGTCGGCCCGGATCAGGTGGCTTTCGTCCGCCGGGTCGGCGAACTCGATCCACTCCCGAGGGAAGTCCAGCGGCACCTCGCGGCTGCGGGGGTCGCCGGGATCGTCCACCAGTACGCGGAGCTCCATCGTCACCCGGCCCAGCGTACGCGCGACCGACCGCGCGGGCCGCCGAGCCGACGAAACGTGTTGCCCCTAGGGTCGAGGCATGCGATTGGGTGTCCTCGACGTCGGCTCCAACACGGTGCACCTGCTGGTGGTGGACGCGCATCACGGCGCCCACCCGTGGCCGGCGCACTCGGAGAAGGTGGTGCTGCGGCTGGCTGAGCAGATCGGCCCGGACGGCGCGCTCACCCCGACCGGCGCCGACGGGCTGGTCAAGGCGGTGAGCATGGCGAAGGCGGCGGCGGCCGGCCTGGGCACCGACGACCTGATCGCGTTCGCCACCTCGGCGGTGCGCGAGGCCACCAACGCGGCCGAGGTGCTGACCCGGGTCCGGGAGGAGACCGGCGTACGCCTCGAGGTGCTCTCCGGCGCGGACGAGGCCCGGATGACGTTCCTCGCCGTGCGGCGCTGGTTCGGCTGGTCGGCCGGGCGGCTCCTGGTGCTGGACATCGGGGGTGGCTCGCTGGAGATCGCCGCCGGGATCGACGAGGACCCGGGTGTCGCGATCTCGCTGCCGCTCGGTGCCGGGCGGTTGACCCGGGAGCGACTGCGGGTGACGCCGGGCGACCTCGCGCCGCCGTCTGCCCTGGCCGTCGAGGAGCTGCGGGAGTACGTCGACGGTGTGCTCGACCCGGTCGTCAAGGAGATGACCGAGGTGGGCTGGGAACGGGCCGTCGCCACCTCGAAGACGTTCCGCACCCTGGCCCGGCTGGCGGGGGCCGCGCCCTCCACGGCCGGGCTCTGGGCCCGGCGCCGCCTCACCCGCACCGGACTGCGTCAGGTGCTCGGCTTCATCCGGCACATTCCGCCCGCCCAGCTGCCGGAGTTGGAGGGCGTCAGCGCGGGCCGGGCCCACCAGCTGCTGGCCGGCGCGATCGTGGCCGAGGCGGTGATGCGCCAGCTGGACGTGGACTCGCTGCACATCTGCCCGTGGGCCCTGCGTGAAGGGGTCATCCTGCGCCGACTCGACCAGCTCGGGCCAGGCTGAGCCGCGCGCCGGTTCCGGCCGCTTTGCGACTGCTCGTCACGATGTCCGGGCGAGACCGGGCTACCCTGACAGGTGTGACTTCCCGCGTCCCGGTGCTCCTGTCCAGCTCGTCGGTCTTCCCCGAGCGGACCGCGGCGGCGTTCCAGCTGGCCGCGGCGCTCGGCTACGACGGCGTCGAAGTGATGGTCTGGACCGACGCGGTCAGCCAGGACGCGGGAGCGCTGAGCGGCCTCTCCCAGCACTACGGGGTGCCGGTGCTCTCCGTGCACGCCCCGTGTCTGCTGGTCACCCAGCGGGTGTGGAGCCCGGACCCGTGGGAGCGGCTGCGCCGGTCGGCCGAGCTGGCCGAGACGCTCGAGGCGCCCACGGTGGTC
Organism: Micromonospora sp. WMMD812; assembly: GCF_027497215.1. Taxonomy (NCBI): domain Bacteria; kingdom Bacillati; phylum Actinomycetota; class Actinomycetes; order Micromonosporales; family Micromonosporaceae; genus Micromonospora; species Micromonospora sp. WMMD812. The sequence continues at coordinate 5,222,083 of NZ_CP114904.1, forward strand.
GTGCACCCGCCGTTCAGCTGGCAGCGCGACTACGCGCGCAACTTCGCCGAGGGCCTCGACACGATCGCCGGCCGGTTCCCCGGGCTGCGCTTCGCCGTGGAGAACATGTACCCGGTGCGGATGGCCGGCCGGCAGTTCGTCCCGTACGTGCCCGGCTGGGACCCGACCGAGACCGGCTATCCGGCCTACACGCTCGACCTGTCGCACTGTGCCGCGTCGCACACCGACTCGCTGGAGATGGCCGACAAGATGGGCGCCGCACTGGCGCACGTGCACCTGGGCGACGGCACCGGTGAGGGGCGCGACGAGCACCTGGTCCCGGGCCGCGGCACGCAGCCCTGCGCCGAGCTGCTGCGGTCACTGGCCGGGCGGGGCTTCACCGGCTCGGTCGCGGTGGAGGTGTCGACCCGGGGCGCGAAGAGCCGCGCGGTGCGCGAGGACGACCTGCGCGCCGCGCTGGACTTCGCCCGCCAGCACCTGAGCACCCCGTCCCCGGTCGACGCCTGACCGGCCCGGGCCGTCCGGCCCGGGCCGCCCGCGTCAGCTGACCGGGGTGAGCGACTCGGCGGTGGCCGTCGCCTGGGCGGCGACCGCGACCTGCTCGCCGACCGCCGCCCGCTTGCGCGCCCGGTGGGCGGCGACGTGCGAGCGGGTGGCGCAGCGCTCCGAGCAGAACCGCCGGCAGCAGTTGGACGAGGTGTCCAGGTAGACGTTGCGGCAGCGCTCGTCGGCGCAGACCCCGAACCGGGCGCTGCCGTACTCGCAGAGCCAGACCGACAGGCCCCAGATCGCGCCGGCCAGGTATTCGGCGCTCACCGAGGCGCCCCGGCTGGTCACGTGCATGTGCCAGTCACTGGAGTCGTGACCCGAGATGCGCGGCTGCACCGGGTACGCCTCGAGCAGGGTGTTGAGCTCGGCCACCGCCTGGGCGTCCCGCCCGGAGGTGCCGTACTCGAAGACATCGCGCAGGCGCTTCTGCGCCCGCCGGAAGATCCCGAGGTCCCGTTCCGCGACCTCGTCGCGCATCCACGCGCTGGTGTCGGGGAAGAGGGACCGCAGGTCGTCGAGGTCGTCCAGGCGGGCGTTGACGAGGTCAACACCGGTCCGGGCGTACGCGTCGAAGTTCACCCCACAACGGTAGACGACTCAGGCGGGGCGCGGCGCGTCGATGTAGTGCGGCAGGAACCGCGCGTAACCGTCGGTGATGAGACTGGCGCTCTCCCGTACCCCGGCGCCGGCGGATTCGCCGGCCACGATCCAGCTGCCCAGCACCGTCCGGTTGCCCGCGAACTCGGGCAGGGGGCGGAACTCCTGGTAGCACCAGCCCTCGTCGCCGTAGATGCCCGGGTTGGTGATCTCCTCGGCGGGAGTGACGATCCGCACCGACCCGCCCTCCCGGCCGAGCAGCGGCTTGGCCACGTATTCGGACATCCCGCGCGGCGAGTCGAGGTACGCCGGGAGCAGGTACTCGTGGCCGGGGTAGAGCTCCCACAGCACGGCGAGCAGCGCCTTGTTGGACAGCAGCAGCTTCCAGGCCGGCTCGATCCAGGTGGTCGGGGTGCCCGGCTCCAACGCCAGCCGCCCGTACGGCTCGGCCAGCATCCACTCCCAGGGGTAGAGCTTGAAGCAGGTGGTGACCGGGGCGTCGGTGGCGTCGACGAACCGTCGCCCGTCCCAGCCGATCTCCTGAATCGGCAGCAGCTCGACGGTCAGTCCGGCCTGGCGGGCGGTCTCGGCCAGGTAGCCGGCCGTCATGTGGTCCTCGCCCGTCTCCTCCTCGTTTGACCAGACCACGTGCACCCGGGGGTCGTGCAGCCCCGCGCCGACCGCGGCCCAGGCCCCGACCAGCCGCTCGTGCAGGCTGTTCCACTGGTCCAGCTCGGGCCGGGTCTGCTCCAGCCAGTACCACTGCACGATCGCCGCCTCGACCAGCGCGGTGGGCGTGTCGGCGTTGTACTCCAGCAGCTTCGGCGGCCAGCTGCCGTCGTACCAGAGGTCGAAGCGGCCGTAAAGGGTCGGCGGCGCCTCCCGCAGCGACCGGGCCACCGCCTCGGCCGCCCAGGCGGGAATGCCGAACTCGGCGTACCGCCCGCGCGCCACGACGTGCTCCGCGGCGGTCACCGACATCCGGTGCAGCTCCTCGGTGGCCTCCTCCAGCCGCAGCACCTCGTCCAGGTCGAACGCGTACGTGGCGGTCTCGTCCCAGTACGACATGACCCCGCCGTCGGGCAGCTCGGTGTCCACGTACACCAGGCCCTGCGACCGGATCGTCGCGTCCCAGTCGGGACGGGGAGTGGCGGTCTCGCGGCGCACCTCAGCCGCCGCAGGAGGCGAGATGGGTGCCGAACCCGCCCCGCTCGGGCACGACCGTGGCCACCGGCTCGGGGATGCTCCGGGCGGAGGACGGCTCGGGGACGCGCATCGCCAGCGCCACCGTGTCGCCACCGCCGCCCGGGCCGAGCGCGCAGTCGTCGTCGTCATCGTCGTCGGAGGTCAGGTTGCAGCCGGAGAGCGCGAGCGCCAGGACGGTGAGCGCCCCGAGCTGGACGGAGGCCGACCGCAGCCGGCGGCGGGGGTGTCGTTCCACGGCATCGTTGTAGCCGATTCGTGCCACGTCCGTGTGCCCCGACCCCGGCTTCCGGGAAGGCCGCCGCCCCTCGGCGCGGGCCGGTGCACGGGCGTTACGCTCGGCTCATGCTCCGTTCCGTCATCCTCGCCGCCTCCCGGTCATCCCAGGTCCAGCGGCTCGTCGCGACGGCCCCGTTCACCCGGGACGTCGTCCGCCGGTTCGTGGCCGGCGCCAAGACCGACGACGCGTTGCGCGCGACCCGCGCACTCGTCGACGACGGTCTCGCGGTCACCCTCGACCACCTCGGCGAGGACACCGTCACCCCCGAGCAGGCCAACGCCACGCGGGACGAGTACCTGAGGCTGCTGCGGCTGCTCGCCGGCGCGGGGCTCACCCCGGCCGCCGAGGTCAGCGTGAAGCTCTCCGCCCTCGGGCAGATGTTCGACGAGCAGCTGGCGTACGACAACGCGCGCGCGATCTGCGCGGCGGCCGACGCGGCGGGCACCACGGTCACCCTGGACATGGAGGACCACACCACCACCGACTCGACCCTCGACATCCTCACCAAGCTGCGCAAGGACTACCCGTCGACCGGCGCGGTGCTCCAGGCGTACCTGCGGCGGACCGAGTCGGACTGCCGGGAGCTGGCCACGGCCGGGTCCCGGGTGCGGCTCTGCAAGGGGGCCTACAAGGAGCCCGAGTCGGTGGCCTACCAGTCCGCCCGCGAGGTGGACAAGTCCTACGTCCGGTGCCTGAACATCCTGATGTCCGGCGAGGGCCACCCGATGCTGGCGACCCACGACCCGCGCCTGATCGCGATCGGCGAGGACCGGGCCCGCTGGTTCGACCGGGGCCCGGACCGGTTCGAGTTCCAGATGCTCTACGGCATCCGCCCGGAGGAGCAGGCCCGGCTGGTCGCCGAGGGGTACACCGTGCGCACCTACGTCCCGTACGGCGACCAGTGGTACGGCTACCTGATGCGCCGGCTCGCCGAGCGCCCGGCCAACCTGGCCTTCTTCGGCCGCGCCCTGATCTCCAAGAAGTAGTCGCGCGCCGACGCCCGGACGGGCCGGTGGGACGAGGTCCCGCCGGCCCGTCCGTCGTCTGCCCCCTTGACGACCTTGGCTAATAGGATTAGCCTTATGGCTATGACAGTTAGCTACGTTGCTCGGGACGGCGGACGGATCGCGTACGAGGTGCACGGGGCTGGCCCGCTGGTGGTCCTCGCGCACGGCATGGGGGAGAACCGCGGCTCCTACCGGCACCTGATGCCGCTGCTGGTCGAGGCCGGTTACCGGGTGGCCGCGGTGGACGTCCGGGGGCACGGCGATTCGAGCGTCGGCTGGCCGACGTACGCCCCGGCGGAGGTCGGCGCCGACCTGCTGGCGGTGGTCCGCGACCTGGGCGGGGAGCGGGCCGTGCTCGTCGGCAACTCGTCGGCCGCGGCGGCGGTGGTCTTCGCGGCGGCCGACGCGCCCGACCTGGTCGCCGGCATCGTGCAGACCGGCGCGTTCGTCAGCCAGCCGAAGCTCAACCCGGTCATGCGGCTCGTCGTGGCCGCGGTGACGCGCAGCCCACGGCTGTTCGGGATGTTCCACAAGACCCTGTTTCCGGTCACCCGGCCGGCCGACGACGCGGCGTTCCGCCGGGCGATGGTGGCCAAGCTGCGGGAGCCCGGTCGGATGGCGGCCCTGCGCGGTGTCGCCGAGCCGGTCGAGCCGCACTGGACGACCCGGGCCCGGGAGGTCCGGCAGCCGGTCCTGGTGCTGATGGGCGCGCGTGACCCGGATTTCAAGGACCCCGGTGCCGAGGCGCGCGCCGCGCGGCGGCTCTTCGGCACCGCCGAGGCCCGCATGATCGACGACTCGGGTCACTACCCGCACGCCGACCAGCCCGAGCGCACCGCCGAGCAGTTGACGGCGTTCCTGGCGGTGTGCGGCGATGCCTAGGGCGGGCCTCAACCAGCAGGCCGTGGTGCGCGAGGCGGCCCGGCTGGCCGACGAGGTCGGCTACCCGCAGCTCACCCTCGCGGCGCTGGCCGGCCGGCTCGGCGTCGCGCTGCCCAGCCTCTACAAGCACGTCCGGGGCGCGGACGCGCTCGACCAGAAGCTCTCCGCGCTGGCCACCGCCGAGCTGGCCACCGAGCTGACCACCGCCGCCACCGGGCGGGCCGGCGTGGACGCGCTGCGTGCCATCGCCACCGCCTACCGGGCGTACGCGCACCGGCACCCCGGCCGCTATCCGGCCACACAGCGGGTGCCGGACCCGGCCGATCCGGAGCACGTGGCCGCGGGGGAGCGGGCGGTCGGCGCGATCTACGCGGTGCTGCGTGGCTACGGGCTCAGCGGCGACGACGCGGTCGACGCCACCCGGGCACTGCGCAGCGCGTTGCACGGGTTCGTCGCGCTGGAGGCGTCGGGCGGCTTCGGCCTTCCCCGCGACATAGACCGCTCGTACGACCAGCTGGTCGAGGCGTTGGACACCGCCATCGCGGCCTGGCCCGGGCGAGGTCAGCGATGATCCGCGGGTTCGGGTTGCTCCTGGTCTTCCTGCTCGAACTCGCCGTCCTGGTGATCGGCGCGCGGTGGGGCTGGGCGATGGACGCCGGAGTGCCGATCCGGCTGCTCGCCGCCGTCGCCGTGCCGCTGCTGCTCGCCGCGCTCTGGGGTGTCCTCGGCTCGCCGAAGGCCCGGGTGCCCCTGCCCGCCCCCGCCAAGCACGCGTTCCAGGCCGCCTGGTTCGTGCTGGGTGGCGGAATGCTCGCCCTGCTCGGCCGGCCGCTGCTCGGGGTCGCGCTGGTCGCGGTCTGGGCGGTCACCGTCACCCTGTTGCGCCTCGGCGGCCGCCCGGCGTGACCGGGCGCGGCCGATCGGCGGTGCCGCCCGCGCCGAGGCGGGCGGAGGGCCGTACCCTTCGCCGGTGACCGACGGTCTGGACGAGCCGCGACCGCGCCGGCTCTGGCCGGTGTGGACGGCGCTCGCGGTGGTCGTGCTGCTGCTGACCTGCGGGCTGCCGGCGGTGCTGGTGCTCGGGGTGCTCCGGGAGCGCGGCGACCGGGCGGCGCTGGCGCCGGTCGACGCGGCGGCCGACGACCCGGCGACCCGCGCCGGACGGGACCTCGCCGACCGGATGGCGGCCGAGCTGGACCGGCAGTCCGACGCCCTGCTGGCCGGGGACCGGGCCGGCTTCCTGGCGATCGCCGAGCCGGCCGCGCACGCCGACCTGCGCCGCCGGTTCGCCGCGCTGCGCGCGCTGAAGGTGACCACCTGGCGGGCCGAGGTGACCGAGCTGCCCACCGCGGCCCCGGGCCGGGCCGGCGAGTGGCGGCTGCTGGTCCGGTACCAGTACTGCTTCGTGGTGCCCGGATGCCGGCCCAGCCCGCTGCTGATCGGCACCCGCTGGCGGGCGACGGCCGACCGCCCTCGCCTGCTCGCCGTCGAGGAGTCCACGTCCGCCGAGACCGGCACCCGGCCGTGGGAGGTCAGCGACCTGGTGGTCGCCACCGGCGCCCGGACCGTCGTGGCCACCACCCCGGCGCTGCGCGGCCGGCTCCCCGGGCTGCTGGCCGACGCCGAGGCGGCGGCGACGGTTGCCGACCGGTACGCGCCGGCCGGCGAGATCCCCGACCGGTACCGGGTCTTCTACGCCGGACGGGCGGAGTGGGCGCGCTGGTACGGCGGCGGGCGGCCGAAGTGGACCGGCGGCTACGCGGTCACCGTCGGCGGCGGCCACCACGAGGTGGTGCTCAACGCCGACGGGCTGACCCCCGCTGGACAGGACGACCTCCTCCGGCACGAGCTGACCCACGCCGCGTCGCTGCCCGACCGGGGCGCTCCGGGCAAGGCCACCTGGTGGCTCGTGGAGGGGTTGGCCGAGTACGCCGGGGCCGACGGCCAGCCGGTCGACCGGTACGGCGGCCTGGCCGAGGTGCGGCGGCTGGTCCAGGGCGGCTGGACCGGCCGGTTGGACGGGATCGTTCCCGCCGACGACGCCCCGGCCGACCAGGTCGCGGGCAGCTACGGGCTCGGGTACCTGGCCGTCCGGCACCTCGTCGACCGGTTCGGCGAGGAGCGGGTGCTCGCCTTCTTCGCGGCCGTCGTGCGCGACCGCATCCCGATCGGCCGGGCCGCCGAGCAGGTCCTCGGTGAGCCCTGGCCCGCCCTGCACGACGAGTGCGTCGACTACGTCCGCGCCCTGACCTCCTGAGGCACCCTGACCGTCGGACCCGCCGGCCGCGGCGGCCACCCTGCTGGCCGCCGCGAGCACCCTGCTGGCCGCCACGGGCACCCCGTGGTGCGCCCGCCGCCGTATCGTCCCGCGTCGACACCGGTCGTAGCATGGGCCCCGTGCGCCGCACCGACCCGCCGCGGCTGCGCGCAGCCACGCGGCCCCGCCTGCTCACCGCCCTGCTCGCCGTGGTCGTCCTCACCGGCACGACGGCGGCCTCGTGCGGCGACGAGGAGTCCCCGTTCGCGCTGGCCGCGGCCGGCCGGTCCGCCGTCACCGAGGTGATCG